>CP128433.1:2075500-2387500 GCA_032615215.1 Microbulbifer sp. MKSA007
TCATCAAAGTCATCATTGTTGTGGAAGAAGGGGACTTTGAGTGCGCCAGGGTCACTCTCAATCGGGCGAGGTACAAAAGTCGCTACAACAAAACCTTGTGCGATAAAGGTGGTATGAGCCGAAGGGGGTAGGTGGTAGCGGTGGCTCATCAGCGGGCGTATATCGCGCCAGTTGATGCGAACGGCCAGGTTGTCCCCAGTCCAACCACAGGTGTCCAGTGGGTTGAAGGGGTAGGTAATGGTCGACAGCTGTTGCCGGGCTTTAACCACAACCCGCCACTCATCATCGCCCTGTTGATCGAGAAAGGCTTTATCTATACGAGGCACATCCAGCATCGCCTGGTCAAAAATTGCATTGGGGCCAAGGAAGCCTTTTTCGGGGAGCTGAAAATGGCTACCTATCGCCTCTACCATCAATAGTTCCAGCGGCTCATCCGCCGTCGGCGTCAGGCGCCATAAGGTGCCGCGGGGCAGCAGGATATAGTCGCCATCTCGAATAGAGAGGTGGCCAAAATCGCAGAACAAGTCGCCGCTCCCATTGTGTATAAACAGGAGTTGGTCGCCGTCAGCGTTTCGCACCAGATGATCCATAGGCTCCCGGCAGGTCCAGAGGGCGACCTGGCTATCCTGGTTTCGCAGGATCGGCTTTTGATCCCAGGGGCTTGTTCCCTTGTGCTTCATTTGCGTGGCATCAAAAGCGTGGGGACGCAGTGGACCTTCGAACTGACTCCAGCCGGTGGGGGGATGACGATGGTAGAAGTGGGTGCAGGGCCCAAAAAACCCTCTTTGCCCATTTCCCTTTCAAAGCTGTTGGGAGGGAAATCTGCATGGGCTTGGCGGCTTGTATTTCCTTCCGTTCGCGGAAAGCTGATCCACTGTTTCATGGCGTGGCCTCGCTTCTGTGCGGATGGTTCGAAGGTGTGGCGAAAAATTGAGCATCTCAGCGCCACTTACACGCAAATTTCTTGCGCCATAGATCCAATTAGTTCGCAAATATGGCGCAAAAAAACCTATACTGTCCGGCCATTTTTTCGTATGGCCCGGTAACTTTTCCAGAAAGTATTTGTGCCGATAGTGGTTACAATTGAAACCAATGTTAGTTAAATTGAGTATCAGGTACAACCGGGACACCCGAGTAGGCAGGTTTGAGGGCAGCTATGACAATCGAACAAAACACGCGACCCACCGTTGTTGAGAACGACGAGCTGCGCCTCGAAAAGTTCTTACCCTACCGCCTCTCGGTACTTTCCAACCGAGTGAGTAATGCTATTGCGCAAGCTTATGGTGCGCGCTTCCACCTCACCATTCCCGCTTGGCGGGTTATGGCAATTCTGGGTCGTTTTCCCGATTTATCCGCCGCCGAGCTGGTTGAGCAGACGGCGATGGACAAGGTCGCAATCAGTCGGGCCGTCTCTTCCCTGTTAAAGAATGACTACATTACACGCAGTGAAGATCCCGGTGACCGGCGCCGGCAAGTGCTGAACCTGTCGGAGCTGGGGCGTGATATTTATGCTCGCATAGTGCCGCTGGCCCATCAGTACGAGAATGACTTGATGGCATCCCTATCCACTGAGGAGCGGGAACAACTGGATTGCATTATTGATAAGTTAATGGTGCGCGCGAAGGAATGGTCTGAGCGCGGCCTCGTTGATGAATAAATGAGATAACTAAGAGGAGTTTTCAGATGTTTGAGCATTTAAACAGCCTTCCGCCAGATCCGATTTTGGGCCTTTTGGCCAGCTACCGCGCGGATGAAAACCCCAGCAAAATTGATCTCGGTGTGGGCGTCTACAAAGATGAGGCAGGCCATACCGCTGTCTTGCAAGCCGTCAAGGAAGCCGAAACCCGCTTATTACAGGGTGAGGAAACCAAGGCCTATATCGGCCCGGCCGGAACTCCGGGTTTCAACACCGCCATGCAGGAGCTGGTACTGGGTGCCGGGCACCCCGCGTTGGTGGGCGGTCGCGTTCGCTCAGCTCAAACTCCCGGTGGTTGTGGTGCTTTAAGAGTTCTGGCGGAATTGATTAATCGCGCCAAAGCTGGGGCAACCGTGTGGGTGAGTGACCCCACTTGGGCTAACCATGTGCCGCTTCTGGGTAATGCGGGCTTGCAAATCAAGAGCTACCCCTACTACGACCGAGCTACCAGCAGTTTGCAGTTCGACAAAATGGTCGAGACCCTGAAAGATGTGGGTGAGGGCGACGTTGTTCTTTTCCACGCCTGCTGTCATAACCCCTGTGGTGCGGATCTGTCCCGTGAGCAGTGGAAAGTGTTGGCGGAAATGGCGCAAAAGCAGGGCTTCACGCCGTTTATCGATATGGCCTATCAGGGCTTTGGCGAAAGCCTGGAAGATGATGCCTACGGCCTGCGCTTGATGGCTGAATCTGTTCCAGAAATGCTGGTTGCGGCTTCCTGCTCGAAAAATTTTGGCCTCTATCGCGAACGTGTCGGCCTGGCTATGGTGATTTATGCGAATGGTGAAGCCGCCGATAAAGGCCATAGCCAGTTGCTGAGCGCTATTCGTGGCAACTATTCCATGCCACCTTCCCACGGTGCTGCCATTGTAGAATCTATTCTTACTGATGCGGGACTGAAAGCGAACTGGGAAGCTGAGCTGACCGAAATGCGCGAGCGTATTAACGGTTTGCGTGCTGGATTGGTAGAAGGGCTCGCCGCAGCGGGTGCTGCTGGTGAGTTTGGCTTTATCCGCCAGCAGAAAGGGATGTTCTCATTCCTGGGTATCAATCCCGAACAGGTACAACAGCTGCAAAAGGACTATTCCATTTATATGGTGGACTCGAGTCGCATCAGTATTGCCGGCCTGAGTTCCAATAATATGGAATACTTCTGTAAGGCTGTTGCCAGCGTGCTGTAAATTCGGCACATTTGGGGGTGAGCAATATGCTCACCCTTAAGATTTATCCTTTAGAAGTAAGAGTGAAAGATGGAAGTTGAGCTAGGAGTCCCAGTGCCCGAATCCCCCACCCAAATTTGGACCCCCCAGAGCTGGCGAAACTTCACCGCACATCAACAGCCCCAATACACGTCTGCCGAAGATGTTGCCCAGGTGGCTAAACAGCTCTCTGGTCATCCGCCCCTGGTTTTTGCGGCAGAGGCTCGCGAGCTGCGCCGTCAGCTGGCTCAGGTTGCCGAGGGGAAAGCCTTCCTTTTGCAGGGCGGTGATTGTGCTGAATCTTTTGCCGATTTTAATGCAAACCGCATTCGCGATACTTTCAAGGTATTGTTGCAGATGGCTGTCGTGCTCACCTTTGCCGGTAACCTGCCGGTGGTGAAAGTTGCGAGAATGGCCGGCCAATATGCCAAACCCCGTTCAGCAAATACCGAGACGGTGAACGGAGTAGAACTGCCCAGCTACCGTGGCGATATTATCAACGGCATTGATTTTACCGCTGAAGCGCGCATACCTGACCCTCAGCGGATGGTAACTGCTTATAACCAATCGGCAGCCACCCTGAACCTACTGCGAGCTTTCGCCCAGGGGGGATTGGCCGATCTGCATCAGGTGCACAAATGGAATCTCAGCTTCCTGAAAAATAACCCTCAGCGGGAAAAGTATGCCCAGCTGGCGGAACGCCTTCAGGAAGCTTTAGAGTTTATGGCGGTATGTGGTGTTACCTCAGAGAACTCTCCCGCAATTCGTGAGACTTCACTCTATACCTCTCATGAGGCGCTATTACTTGAATACGAGCAAGCGCTGACAAGAACCGATAGCCTTACTGGCAAATGGTATGACTGCTCCGCACATATGCTGTGGATTGGTGAACGCACTCGGCAACTGGATGGCGCTCATGTGGAGTTTCTCTCCGGTGTTTGTAACCCGATTGGGGTGAAAGTTGGTCCAAAGATGCAACCGGATGAGCTGCTGCGTTTGATCGATAAGCTCAACCCCGAGAACGATGCAGGTCGCCTTACACTGATTACCCGTATGGGCGCCGATACTTTGGGAGAAAAATTGCCTGCATTGGTGCGCGCCATTCAAGCGGAGGGGCGCTCGGTGGTATGGAGCACTGATCCCATGCATGGCAATACCGTTAAAGCGGGTAACGGCTATAAAACTCGCGATTTTGAAAAAATCCTGCGGGAAATTCGCGACTTTTTCTCGGTACACTGGGCCGAGGGAAGCCATCCCGGCGGTATCCATCTGGAAATGACCGGGCAGCATGTCACTGAGTGCACCGGTGGAGCTTGGAAAATTTCTGAAGCAGACCTGGCCAGTTGCTACCGCACCCAATGCGATCCGCGACTAAATGCCGATCAGGTGTTAGAGCTGGCGTTTTGTGTTTCTGAATGGTTGCGCGCTGGTCGAATTGCTTAATTGACTGTTCTCTTTAATTAAGAAATTCTGAATGTAAAACCTCTTATCTTGAGCCTTTGGTTCGAATAAGGGGTTTTGCATTTTTCCTATGTTAAATTCCCGCTAAATCTGCCTTTCTTGTATGTCTTCTTTATTGTAAAGAGTCGCACAGTTTGCATTTCAAAGGTTAATGCTGATAATTCCACAGGTTAACTAAGAACGGCAACCTTTGGAGATAATATATGAAGAAGATCAATACATTTATGTTATTAAAAGCGGATAGTATTGTAAGGCAACTACTCTTACCATTCATTATGCTGATGATTGGATGCGCCTCGATAATTTTTGTTGGCGGCTACTTTGAAGTACCTTATTGGGGAGTGTTATTGTGTGTAGTTGGTTTTTGCTTTGCAACTAAACCTCTAGAAAAAACAATTCGACCTTTATTTATCCGTTTAAATCGACTGCCACAAGTTGCAGCTATTGAAGCTGTTGTCAGATATAAGGGAGGGAATATTAAGGGAGCTTTAGTTTCTGCAAGTATAGAGAGTGATAATTTGCTAATGGTGACTGAAGGACATAAAAAATCAGGGAAAATCAATCTGCCAATTAATGAGATTGGAGATAAGTTAGCTTCTTTTCTTGTTGATACTGTTAATGATTTGGAGAAAATAACTTCTCAAAACTTCGATGCTCGGATTAAAGAGGCGGGTGTGGATGTTCATAAGAAAGTTAGTCTTGAAAATGTAAGCCTTCTTCGGGTCGGTAATATGCCTCACTTTTTGACAGTTAAGCTAATTCTGATTCTTGTGGGTATTTCCTTGAATGTATGGATGTTGAGTTTTGTTTAATGCTTTCTAGTATTTAACTAAGTTAGAAAGATTGATAGCTTCACGTAAAATGTTCAATTATTGAGTTGCTAGCTAATTGGGGGGGAATGATACGAACTATAGAGTTTTTGTTGGGTTTATGTCTTGTTGGCCTTGGTATTTATCGGGGGATCACGGTAGAAATCGATGTTTACGCGATAATGCTAGTCGTATTTGGTATAGGTTTGATGGCACGATGGTTCGGTTCCTCCAGTAGCGATGAGGATAATGGTTGGTACGATAGTGATTCTGGCAGTAGTTCGAGTGGCAGTTCTTGCAGCAGCGATGACTAGTTTTTCTGTCTGACAAACTGTTATTGGAGATTGCTTACATTGGCTAGTTTACTGACTTTGATTCCTTATGCTGGATTAATTGTTGCTATTTACCTGGGAATTAAGGGGCGCGAACTCGCCTGGAAAAATAAGCAATGGGAAAGCCTTGAGCATTTTAATTCTGTCCAGAAAAAGTGGTCTGTTTGGGGTGTTTGTTTGTTGATAATTCCTATTTTGGGTATTCTTGCTGCAGTCGCACTACCTGCATATATGGACTACCAGAGTGCGGTAGGGGCTCAGTAGATCGAGTTCTTTATTGACAAAGGGTTTGGCTTCCCGCCATTCCCTTTCTGGTGAATTCCCTGACTTTTCTCCTCACTATAACTAGTATGACTATATTTTCAATATAATTGAGTCATGTTCAAATTCCGAGAAGGGCGCTACAAGCTTGTTGAAGAGTGTGGTGTTTAAGTTTTGATTGATTATGCCAGGATAGGTTTAGAAATAAGGTGTAATCGATTTCGGTCTTTAAATCTGTATCATGTACCATTTTGCGCTGGCTTGAAGCTTAAGTGACTTGTCAGCAGTGCTAGCTAACCAGCTTGACGCTGGTTGTATAGGGATAAAGCAAAATGACAGATATGGTAAAGGGACATTACTCAGTTAGTCGCAGGAAGTTTTTTGCTGCAAAAATATTGAGCGTATTGTCGGCACTAGTAGCAGTGTTATGGGCACTTACCCAGTATCTATTTCCTGAGCCCATGATTTACCTATACGGCATATGGCGCCCTGAGTATTATGTAGCCTTTATGGCTATTGTGATTGTGTGCACTTCTCTATCTCTTTGTATTTGGAGCTACTTAAAAAATCGCTACCTATTTGGTGTGGTTTTGGTTTTGGCTTATTCGATCTCTTGTTTTTCATTTTTTATTCTGGGGAAGGAGTATCACAGTCCGGATTTTGTTGCGGGTCTTCCAAAAACGACTTCTGAAGGTGGTGCTGTTTACCTGCAAGGGGTCGAGATTCATCACAATAATTGTGTAAGGCAGGGCGGTACAGTGCAGTGCCGTATGACCGTGACTAATCGGAGAAGTCGGCAAAAAGTAAGGCTTTCCTCCTGGCGCCTGATTATGAAAGATGGCGCTGTTTTCAAGGAGTATGAGGCATTTAGGGGTGGGCAGGAAGTGAGGGGAATGGTATATCTGGAGCTTCCCCGCGGTTCTGAGGCCGAGCTGGAAATCGTGTTTTTTGAAGTCCCTGAGAACTATACTGAAATCTTGAATCTCGGCTTTAAGGCCGGGAGTAAAGAGTTTGGATTTAAAAACATAAATGTCAGATAGTTTTTTCTAAAGATAGAAAGGTATTGGAATCGGTAGGCTTGAAGCCACAGAAATTTTCCACTTAGGTGTTGTTTGCAGTGTTATCAAGTGTGGATTTGAAACGATATATTCGTGAGTTCTGGTTGTTTGGCTTGAGGCAGGCTTATGCCTGTATTTTCGGTGGCTTCTTGCTGGGAGTTATGATTGTCACCAACTATTGGTATCCACTGGAATCGATTCACCGGTATGACTTTATCTTTCTGGCTGCTATAGCCTTTCAGGTCTTTCTTCTAGCTACAAAACTGGAAACATTCAGGGAGTCAATAGTTATTGTCGTATTTCATGTCGTTGCGACCGTCATGGAGATATTTAAGACCTCCGATGCTATTGGCTCATGGAGTTACCCGGAAGAGTATTTCTTTGGGATTGGTAATGTGCCACTGTGTACAGGGTTCATGTATAGCGCAGTGGGCAGTTATATTGCTCGAGTGTGGCGAATTTTTGAATTTGAATATTCTCACTATCCATCGAAATTGCTGACAGTTGTTCTGGTTGTGTTTATCTATGTCAACTTCTTTACACATCACTATATCTGGGATTTCCGCTGGGCGTTACTAGCGGGAACAGTGTTATTGTTTTATCGAACCAATATTTACTTTAAGGTCGTTGAAAAGCATCGCTCTATGCCGCTTCTTTTGGGGTGGTTGCTGGTAGCACTGTTTATTTGGTTTGCTGAAAATATTGCTACTTTTGCAAATATATGGATTTACCCTAATCAATCCCATGAATGGCAAATGGTATCTCTGGCGAAGCTCAGTTCATGGTATCTACTGATGCTGCTGAGTTTTGTACTGGTCTCACTGATTAATAACGTGAAGATCCGCTCCGAGACTGCTGGTGCTCCGAGTACGGAAAGCAGGTCGCCCGCTTAAGGCGACCTAGCTGCTTGCTCCTTAAAGGTTAGGGCATTGTGGGGTAATCGGTATATCCGTTTGCGCCACCGGTATAGAAGGTGTTTGGGTCTGCTTCATTTAAGCTCGCATCGGCTTTAAAACGCTTTAGCAGGTCCGGGTTCGCCAGGAATGGAACGCCGAAGGCAACCGCATCTACTTGCTGCTGCCCAATGGCTGTATTGGCCTCATCTCGCCCGTACCCCATATTGCCAATCAGATTGCCCTGATACAGTTCCCTTGCTGGAGTCAATACATCTCCGAGTTGCTCGCCGAGGAAGTCGGCTCGCATCAAGTGCCAGTAGGCCAAATTATATTCATTCAATTTTGATGCAAACCAGCGAGTGTGTCCCTCAGGATCGCTATCGCGCATGCTGTTGAATCCGTTTAGGGGAGAAGTTCGCAATCCAACTTTGCCGGAGCCCCAAACTTCGATAACGGCTTCCAGAACTTCAAACAGCAAGCGTGCACGATTCTCTAAAGACCCACCGTACTCGTCTGTTCTAAGGTTTGAGCCATCCCGCAAAAAACTGTCCAAGAGATAGCCGTTTGCACCATGAACCTCAACTCCATCGAAGCCAGCATCTCTAGCATTGATTGCTCCCTGTTTAAAAGCCGCGATAATTCCTGGGATCTCCACAGTTTCAAGGGGTCTTGGGGTGGTGTAAGGTTTTTTTCCGTCCGGTGTGTGAACCGTATCGTCAATGGCGATTGGGCTGGCTGCAACCGGCGTTGTGCCATTATTCAAATCGGGGTGACTGGCTCGCCCACCGTGCCAAAGTTGCAGGAATATCTTGCCGCCTCTCTCGTGAACGGCGTCAGTCACTTGTCTCCAGCCTTCGATCTGTTCCTGGGAGTAGATACCTGGCTCAGAAATAAAGGCTGAAGTTCCCTCTGCCACCATAGTTGCCTCGGCAATAATCAGGCCGGCGCCAGCCCTCTGTGCATAGTACTCAGCCATTAAAGGGGTAGGTACGTGGTTTTCAGCTCTTGCGCGGGTCAGGGGGGCCATCACCGCACGGTTGGCAAGCTTCACATCACCTAATTGAATACCTGTAAACAGATCCTGTGTCGCAGTCATCTTGTGTGCCTCAATGTTGTCACGAAAAGCAGTTGTCTATCGATGGCGCACAGACTAAGCTCACAGCTTATTGGAAACAATAAGGTGTTTGGAAATTGATTGTTCGCGATTTGGAAACTATAGACTTTCGAACTTTATCGATCTTTGTGACCACTTGCAGACTGCTGAGTCTCACCCAGTGTGCCGAGGAGCTGGGGCTGCCCAAATCTACAGTGAGCAAAGCCATTTCGAAGCTGGAAGAGCAACTGCAAGCCAAGCTGCTGGAGCGCTCTACACGGAAAATTGAGATCACTGATGCGGGTAGGGTTACCCTTCGCCGGGCCTCTTTACTGGTGGAGGAGTTTAAATCCTTGCGCGAGGATGTGCGGGAGATAGAGCAGCAAGTACAGGGGTTGCTGCGTGTATCGGCCCCCCGGCCATGGGGAGCTACCTGGCCCAGTATATTTTCCCTCCATTTCTCCAGCAGTGGCCGAAAGCCCAAATCTCGCTGGAGCTATCCAACACTTTTGATGACCTGTTTATTCAGGGTATAGACCTGGCAATTCGTGTCGGGCAGATCGCCGATGACCGTTTGGTGGCGAAAGAAATCGGGTATACGACTCAGGTTCTGGTAGCCAGTCCGGACTATTTAAGGGAATACGGAATACCTGAGTCACCCCAGGAGCTCAGGCAGCACAATTGTATTACAGCCGGGACTGCCCCTGAGTCTGCTTTTTGGACTCTGGTATCCGAAAACAAAACGGAATCTATCGAAGTGCGAAGTAACTTCTATTGTGGCAATCCAGAAACGGCAAAAAGGGCTGCTGCTGGCGGGGTGGGAATAGCTCAAATTCCGGTTAACAGCATGATCTGCGAGTTGGAGAAGCAGGAGTTAATACGAATATTTCCCGAATGGCACGCGATATTTATGCCAATTTATGTAGTCTATCGGCCCGGAGTCAATAAGCCCAAGAGAGTCTCGGCACTGTTGGAGTATTTAAATGAAATTAAAGGCCGGTTTGAGTTCGGTCCTGATCACCAGTTGTGCCAATATGAGACTTGCCCGTTGACTACTGGGAATTTGTAGATTTTAGGTAGGGGCAATTATCTGTAGGTGTCGTTCTCACTAAATAGAGACCTGATCACAGATTGAAAACTTTGAAATACAGTAGTTGCTTTAGCAGGTAGACCATAAAATCTTAGATTTTACTTTCCCAATAGGGTGCTTTACGACATGATTTCTCATATAACATTAGGTACAAATAACTTGCCCAGGGCGGGGCTGTTTTATTGCAAGATTTTTGCCCCTATTGCTGCAGAGGAAGTTTATCACTCTGATACAGTTATTTTCTGGCAGTTTAAAGGCTCCTCCACAAAACTTGCTGTTACTGCTCCCTATGATGAAAAGCCGGCGAGTATTGGAAACGGTACAATGTTAGCCCTTAATGTTGGCAGTATTGATAAAGTCGATAAGATTTTTTCTATAGCGCTTGGACTTGGAGGGACATCTGAAGGTGATCCAGGCTATAGGAATTCGGAATCTTTTTATGAGGCCTATTTTAGGGATTTGGATGGAAATAAATAGCCGTATTTACTCGTTAGAAGGAGTTAAAGTGAGAAAATTGATAAGCTCCGGTTCATACCTTGAGAATCCCATAGGGTTTTCAAGAGCCTGTAGGATCGGGGGGCAAATCGCTATATCGGGGACCGCTCCTATATCGGAGGGCAAAACTGCCTTTATCGGTGATGTTTATGGCCAGACCAAACTCTGCTTGGATATTGCTGTCGCTGCTCTTAAGGAGGCTGGTGGACATCTGCCTGACGTTATAAGAACCCGGATTATGTTAGTTGATATAAAGCGCTGGGAAGATGCGGCCAGGGCACATGGGGAACTATTTTCAGATATTCGCCCTGCCTGTACTTTTGTGGAGGTTAAGGGGTTTATTGACTCTAATTGGTTAGTGGAGATTGAGATGGATGCCGTTGTCTCTGAAAGTTAATTTGAAAAGGGGGTAATGCCGACCTGAAATAGTAGCATTGGCAGTAAGGGGGGCGGGGTTATTGCCTTAGTTTAAAGGCTAATAACCCCGGCAGACGTAACTTAGGGTTTATTCAAGGCAGCTCGGCTCAGCTGATGAGAAGGTGTTGCCTGACCAAAGGTTATTGTTAACGCTACAATCCTCACTCTCAAAAAGATCTTCAAGGTCGAATAAGCCGTTTCCTGTGGCAGTGTTAAAGACAATGTTATTGCCAATGGCGTTAACACCGGTAACTAATATACCGTAAGCTCCATTGTCACTACTGGTATTTTGACTGATGCCATTGTTGGATGCGGAAAATTCTAATGAAATTCCAGAAGATCCATTTTCTGTTGTTGTGTTATTTGAAACGGTGCATGAGCTTCCTTCAATTTCAATACCTGTATTGTCATTGTCTTGTACAATGTTTGAAACAAAGACAGAAAAATCTCCATCTAATTCGACCCCATCACTGTCGGACCCAGTAATAGTATTGCCGATTATTGTATTGGAAGTACCGTCAACTTCCATACCCTCGTCACCGGATAACTCAATAATGTTTTGGGAAATAAAATTAAGGTTACCATTGATATCGATTCCATCATCTGAGTCATTCCCGTCACCAAGTGCATAATTGCCTGTGACGATATTGCTATCACTGCTTACAACAATGGCATCGTCCAGTGGAAGCAATGCATTTATGCCATATACAGTGTGCCCACCCGCCTCTAAGAGCAAAACTGCATCATTGCAACCATTTACTGTTCCGGTGGATAATTCAGCTGATGTGCCTATAAGCACGATTCCATTGCCTGCATCTGATCCTAAGCAAGTCAAGGAATGTCCATTCATATACAGACTTCCAGTTGGCCCCTGAATTGTTAAGGCAGGAGCATCCGTAAACTCACAAACTAGATCCTCGGTTAGGGTGGCGGGTTCGGTAATGACATCTCCGCAATCTACCGCATTGACCGTTAATGATAGGGAGACTCCTAAAGTAAATAGAGTCATGGAAAGGGTTTTAGGGTATTGGATAGGGTAGAACATAGGTAACTCCTTTTAACAGCTATAAGAAGTGTAGATATTAATACGGTGATATACTTTAATGAGGCAGTATTAGCTGTCTACATCTTTTATAGCGCTACGGAGTTTTTGGTGGTTTTTGGTGGTTTCTGGTGGTTTTTGCGTGCGCCTGGGGCCTGTGTGTAATTATCAGAAAATTATATAAAGCTCCTCATTTTTCTGGTTTACATAATCAAGACAGTAGGAGTTAGATATTGTGAATATATTGTTTTCTATGATTTGTTTGAAGTGAAAACTGGATTATCTACACTGAAATATAATCCGTTAATACTGCCATTGGTTAGTTGAGCGCCCCTATTATCTCTATTTCTATACCGAGTTCGCTAGTGTTGTACATGGGGTTGTAGACATTAATATATAAATCTTATGCCAGAATAAGATCTGCGGACTCACTATGCTAGAACCTGATCGAAAGTGGTAGGTAGGGTTATCCGTTGTTGTCTGAGTTAATTAACATGTAGAGGATTGCGGTATATTTTCCTAGTTGATATTGTCGTGTGTTTAAGGGTGACCCTCTTTTTGAAATTAAAAGAGGGTCGTTTGTACATTTAAATTCTCAATTAATGATTTTTTTGCTGGCCATATGCTTATATGGTCTTAAATTATCAATTCAATCGAGGCAGCCCGGGTCAGAAGTGGTGAATGTATTGTTTATCCAGGTATTGCTGCTTATGCAAGCAAAGTTTTCTGGATCATATAAGTCGTAGGTATGGCCCTTGGAGAAGTTGCCAGAAATCGTATTGTCGGTGGGCATACTGTCCGCAATATATATCCCATAAGTGCCATTATAAATAACGTTATTATTGGCAATATTATTGAATTCGCCCTGTAGTAGCTGGATTCCCGCAAAATCATTATCTGCAATCTTATTTTGCGCGATAGTGCCGTAGCTACCAGCAACTGAAATACCTTGGTAACCATTGAAGTTGGATGTGTTGTGGGTTACACGTGAAAAAATACCGCCAGCTACAATTCCATCGGTTGCACAAAAATAGACCTCGTTAAAATAAACATGATTGTAGGCTCCTGTAATTTCGATGCCAGGATTGTCAGTATTTCCAACAAAATTGTTGTTGACGAGATTGTTGTTACCCTGGATTAGGATACCTTCATCCACAACCCCACTACCTCCAGTGATTGTCATGTTGCTGACTACATTGAAATTGCTTTTGACATAAACAGCATTATTACCAGAATCAGTGATAGTGACACCTGTAACATAATGGCCACCATCACCTCCAACAGTCACAGCGTCGCCGCAACCGATTACGCTACCCCCGCTAAGCCGCGCACCACTTTCCAGTAAAATAATACCTGTGCCAAATTTATTGGTGGAACAGGTCAAACTGTAATCTCCCATTGAAAGGCTGCCAGATGGCCCTTCAATTGCTATTGCGACAGAAAATTCATCAGCAATAGTGCACACTAAATCACTATCGAGGGTGGTTGGAGTGGTTATTACGTCACCGCAGCTAACCGCCTGAGCTTGTGAGCCTGTGGCGACACCCATTGATAAAACCGCAACAGCTGCACCAAGTGGTAAAATGGATTTCTTTTGCATGAGTCTTTCCCTACTTTTAATCAGTTAAGCGAAAGTATGAATAAAATAAAAAGCTAGGTTTTCTGGGTTGATATTTGTGCCTAAAAAAGAGCGCCTGCTTTTTGTTTAAATATTGCCCAATTTGTCTTGAGTAGATAAATATTGTTTTGAAGTTTTAATAGTGTTTTTTAATGGAGATAATTATGAAAAGTCGCATAAGTTAAGCGCGGTTGCTTGGCGTCTATAGCTTTATTTTCGAAGTGCATTGATACGTATGGCAAATATTCTGATATTTTTACCGGTTGTCGCTCATTACACTTCTCTGCAGGGGAATATTTCCGGTAGTCAAGGGTTTTATATTGAGGTGACTATTTTCAATAGAGAAAAATTTATCTAATTATAAATGGGAGCAGGTTTCCCTAAATATATTTAAATGTGTTTGTTTGTGTTTAGTTTGGGGGCGGTTTTATTGGTCGCTAATTGTCTTAAATGAAACTTGGTTTCCTGCTGGGGGCTCCTCTGATTTAAAGCATCAGTTTTAGGTGCGAGGTAATACTCTTTAGTTTTTAAAAAGGCAAACAAGGATGTGGAGCTGCAATAGCTTGTTGCCGAAGGCTTTGTTTGTGTTGGGGTTTAAGTGAGCTGCTGATGGTGATGGAAGTAAACTGACTATGACCGAGTAGGCGATATGGGCCGAATTTTTTGATTTGGTTCCTTCAGAAGGGACCATTGAATAGGAGAGGTGTGGGCAGCCTAGACCGTATGGTCAAAGTCGAAGGAGGTCGTCGTGTATTTCTTTCACTCTGCCGCAGCCTTGGCTGAGAATGGCGGTAGTATTGGCGGGCAGAGGCCAACTGGGGTTAAACTCCCGCTCTTAAAACTATTACAAAGCTCTATCCTAGAGGAGATACCGATGCGTCAAACAATGATCGCACTATCCGTTGCCGCAGCTCTTGCGGTAGTGGGCGGTTGTGGTGAAAAGACACAACAGGCTGAGGTGGTCAAAGATACCGTGAATGCCGAGAAGTCCATGGCTGTAAGTCCTGAGCACGCCAGCAACATGCTATTGGCGGAGTGGACAGGTCCTTTTGGTGGTGTTCCTGCGTTTGACAAGATGAATCTTGAAGATCTCAAGCCCGCAATTGAGAAGGGTATTGAGATGAATTTGGCGGAGCTGGACGCCATCGCCGCCGATCCTGCCAAGCCTACCTTCGCCAATACTTTTGTTCCGATGGAGCGCAGTGGTGCGGAGTTGGGGCGTGCATCTTCTTATTATGGAATCTGGGCCGGCAATATGTCCTCCCCGGAATTCCGTAAGGTCCAGCGTGAACTGGCACCTCTGTGGGCTGACTACGAGTCCAAAATTTACCAGAACAAGGCCCTCTTTAAGCGCATCAAGTCTATCTATGATCAGCGTGAATCGATGGATCTGGACGCTGAGCAGAAGCGCGTAGTTGAGTTGGTATACACCCAGTTTGCAACCAATGGCGCCACCCTGGAAGGGGAAAAGAAAGAGCGCTATGCAGAAATCAACAAGCGCTTGGCGGAGCTCTATACAAAGTTCTCCAACAATGTACTGGCTGATGAGGAAGGTTACGATATCTTCCTGACAAAAGATCAGCTGGGCGGCCTACCGGATTCCTTTGTCGCCGCAGCGGCAGCAATGGCGGAAGAGAAGGGCGAAAAAGGTAAGTACGCGATTACCAATACCCGTTCCTCCATGGATCCCTTCCTGACTTACTCTGACAATCGCGAGTTGCGTAAACAGATTTGGACCAATTACTACAGCCGTGGTGATAATGGTGATGAGCGCGATAACAACGCCATTATCGCTGAAATCCTGAAGCTGCGCGATGAGCGTGTCGGCCTGCAAGGCTTTGACAACTACGCTCAGTGGCGCTTGCGTGATCGTATGGCCAAATCACCTGAGCGTGCCATGGAGCTGATGGAAGCGGTATGGCCGGCTGCAGTTGGTCGCGTGAAAGAAGAAGTGGCTGATATGCAGGCTGTGGCTGATGCCGAGAAAGCCAATATCACTATTGAGCCCTGGGACTACCGCTACTACGCAGAAAAAGTTCGCAAGGCCAAGTACGACCTGAACTCCGATGAAGTTAAACAGTACTTGCAGCTGGATAACCTGCGTGAAGCTATGTTCTATGTGGCTGGAGAGCTGTTCAATTTTGAGTTCACTCCAGTGAAGGAAGGCTCAGTACCGGTATTCCATGAAGATGTTAAGGTCTGGGAAGTTACCGATAAGACGAGCGGCGACCATATCGGCCTCTGGTACCTGGACCCATTTGCTCGCGCGGGTAAGCGTTCTGGAGCCTGGGCAACCATGTACCGCGACCACTCCACTTTCGATGGTAAGAAGAACGTTCTCTCTTCCAACAACTCCAACTTTATCAAGGGCGCTCCCGGTGAGCCTGTACTGGTAAGCTGGGATGATGCAGAGACTTTCTTCCACGAGTTTGGCCATGCGCTGCACTTCCTTGCGTCCAACGTCACTTACCCGACCTTAAATGGCGGTGTGCGTGACTACACTGAGTTCCAGTCTCAGCTGCTGGAGCGCTGGTTGTCTACCGATGCGGTAATCGATAACTATCTGGTGCACTACAAAACTGGTGAGCCGATCCCTGCGGATCTGGTGAAAAAGATCAAGAAAGCAGCCAAGTTCAACTCAGGCTTTAGCACTACTGAGTACCTGGCATCTGCATTGGTGGATATGAAGTTCCACACTGCTGACCCTGAAGGTATCGATCCAGACAAGTTTGAGCGTGAAACTTTGAAGAAGCTGGGTATGCCGGATGAACTGGTGATGCGTCACCGCTCTCCTCATTTTGGTCATATCTTCTCCGGTGAAGGCTACGCGGCCAGCTACTACGGCTACATGTGGGCCGACGTACTGACCTCCGATGCCTCTGAGGCTTTCGCCGAGTCCAAAGGCGGCTTCTACGATAAGGAAGTGGCGGCGAGACTGGTTAAATACTTGTTCGCTCCTCGCAATGCGTTGGACCCGGCAGACGCTTACCGCTCTTTCCGCGGTCGCGATGCCAATATCGAAGCGTTAATGCGCGATCGTGGCTTCCCGATCCCTGAAAAGAAAAAGACTACTGTTGCTGTTAAAGACTAACAGGGAGTCCTTAACAGTAGCCCCAAAAAGGCCGCATCAATTGATG
Source organism: Microbulbifer sp. MKSA007 (assembly GCA_032615215.1). NCBI lineage: Bacteria > Pseudomonadati > Pseudomonadota > Gammaproteobacteria > Cellvibrionales > Microbulbiferaceae > Microbulbifer > Microbulbifer sp. MKSA007. The sequence continues at coordinate 2,092,102 of CP128433.1, forward strand.
CGGCCTTTTTTGTTTCTCTCCCCGGCAACCTCTCCAGTATTTGCATTGATCCCCTTCGCCTATGCGGTTATGCCTGCTTAGCTCGCCATCCAGGCAACAGGTTTATTAATTCTTTGTAGCCTAATTTTTTGATCTCAAAATATTACATCCCTAAAAAATACCAAAAAGTCACCAATTTCTCACAGAAAAATAACCATATTTCCGGGTGAAAATTGTACAAACTTTCACTTTTGAAGAATTTTGTATAGAATTCCGCCCAAAATTTGTACCGGCGGCCTTATTTTTCTGCATTTTTGCCTTTCTACATTAGTTAGATCAGTTCATTTTGGCGCTGAATCAGCGCTGTATCTTCTGGCAAATTATTACAGTACTAAGCAAATGTACGGCTGGAGCAGGGGCATCGAGCCCCTGGCCTTGGGGTATTGGGCGGAACAAAAATCAAAATGAACGCAAGGAGAAGTCTGTGTTTGAGAAAAGCAAATTGCACTGCGCCATACTGGCGACAGGCGCAGCAGTATTGAGCAGCCAGTCGACACTCGCTGAGCCGAGACAAATCGAGGAGGTGACGGTTACTGCGACCAAGCGAGCCGAAAGCGCACAGGATATTCCGGTGACGGTTCAAGCTTTGGGGGAGGAGAGCCTGGACAATCTGAACGTCTCCAACTTTGATGATTACATCCGTTTTATGCCCAATGTCACTGCCGGTGGTCGTGGTCCCGGGCAGTCTTCCATTTACATTCGTGGTATGGCCACTGAGACCATCGCCACCCAGCTGTCCCAAGCTAATGGCACCGCGCCCAATGTCGCTCTCTATCTGGATGAGTCACCGGTGAGTATTGGTGGCAGAAACCTGGATGTTTACGTGACCGATATTGAACGGGTCGAAGTCTTGAAAGGTCCCCAGGGCACTCTATTTGGCGCCAGTTCCCAGGCCGGCACTGTACGCTTGATTACCAATAAGCCGCAGCTGGATGAATTCGATCTCAGCATCGAAGCAGGATTGGCAACCACCAAAGGTGGCGAGTTGTCCGATAGCTTGGAAACCATGATCAACCTGCCCTTGATTGAGGACAGGCTGGCCCTGCGCATGGCAGCCTATCAGTCCAATGAGGGGGGGTATATTGATAATGTGGCCGGCACCTACACCCCGGATGCCTCTATAAATCCGGCCTGGGAGGGACTGCCGGTTGCCAGTGCCAACAACGAAGATTTGGTAGAGGAAGATTTTAACGATTCCAGCTACAAAGGTGTTCGCGTTGGCGTAAATTATGTGATCAACGATGATTGGTCACTACTGGTGCAGCACACGCACCAGGACCTGGAAGCCGACGGTGTTTTCGATCACGATCCGGAAGAGGTAGGTGATCTGGAAGTGCGCCGTTATTTCGAAGATTCCCTGGAAGACAGCTTCGACCTGACAAGCTGGACGCTGGAAGGCCGCATTGCCGCTTTGGATGTGGTTTATACCGGTGCCTACCTCGATCGCGAGGTGGAGCAGTCTATGGACTACACCGGTTACAACGATGTGGGCAACTACGTGGCCTACTACACCTGTAACTACGTGGATACTTGCTATGACCCCACCAAAGGCTACGTTGGCACTGTGGAAAATACACGCAGCAGCCACGAGCTGCGTTTCTCCACACCGCAGGATAATCCGCTGCGCCTGACCATTGGTGCCTTCTACGAGGATATTGAAATCCTTGATCAGGGTAACTTTGTCTACTCCTCAATCATCGATCTCGGCTTCCCAGAAAACTATCCGCGTGGCTGGTCGCCTGATACTACCGACCCGGTGCAGTCCACCGCGATCGATACTAGTGCGCGGCCGGCGGGCGTGGCGTTTTTCAATGATATTACCCGTCAGGAAGAGCAGTTGGCCTTTTTTGGTGAGCTGACATATGACATCAATGATCAGCTCAGCGCTACAGTTGGCCTGCGCCACTACGATATTGATGTGAAGCTGCTGGGCTCCGCCAATTCCTCATTTGGCAATGCCGGTGGGGTCGACGTGGATATGTATGGCGATAACCTCGATTCCAAGTGGGATGAGATGGGGATTGATGTGCCAATGAATGAGAGCGGTGTTATCAGTAAATTCACCCTCAGTTACACACCTACTGACGACATGCTGCTGTATGCCACTTATTCAGAAGGCTTCCGTCCTCCCGCTTACAATCGTGGTGGAGGTAATGGCAACGAAACCACAACCGTTCCCTACACCATTACTACCGATACCGTCGACAACTACGAAGCGGGCTGGAAAACGACACTGCTGGATCACAGCTTGCAGTTTAATGGCAGTATCTACTATGTAGAGTGGAGTGATATCCAGACAGCGGTATTTGATCCAGATGTCTATTTCCTGTTCTATCTGGATAATGCCCTGGATGCAGAGATTCGCGGTATCGAGGCAGATGTAACCTGGTTGCCCACGGATAACCTGCAACTTATCGGTGCTGTTTCTTACAACGATACCGAGATTACCCATGTGCCGGAAAGCGCAGCTAATGTGGCCCCAGAAGGTAGTGAACTGGCTCTTTCACCTCCTCTGCAATTTAATCTGCGGGCTCGCTACGAGTGGGAGCTTGCCGGGTTTGATGCCTACTGGCAGGCCGGAGTTGCCTATAGCGATGAAGCCTGGAGTTCTATAGTGATCGACCCGAATGATCGCTATAAGCAGGACGCCTACACAACTGCGGATGCATCCTTCGGTCTACGTGAATCCCACTGGGGTACGGAGCTCTATGTCGAGAATCTCACTGATGAGCGCGCAGAGTTGTTTATTAATACTCTGGATAATTCCAAGCGAATTACCACCAACCGCCCTCGTACAGTGGGCTTGCGTGTATCTTACGATTTCTAACTGGCAGCCCCTCTGGTAATTCAATGTTGAGGGGCGTAGTTTGAGTGGGGTGTGCCCAGTGCGCGCCCCCTATGTAATTACAAACTAATGAGATATTGCCCTTGTCAGTGCAGTCCCACAACTCCCAATCTGATGCCCTCCAGGCTGAACTCACCCAAAAAATCCGAGTCGCGCTGAAGGGGCGGAGTTTTTCCAGCGCTGCTGAACAGGCTCAACAGCTGGTGGACAAGTTTCCGGGTGACCCGGAAAGCTATTATTTATTGGCGGTGAGCCTGAGATATTTGGGGAGTACTGATCGGGCCCAGGCGGTAATTGACATGTTGCTGAAACTGGATAGCTCACATGCCCGTGCCTATCAGGAACAGGGGCATAACTTTGCCAAGTTGGGCGGGCTTTCGGAGCAGGTGGAGGCGTATCGGCAGGCGCTGGAATTGAATCCGGCCCTACATGCCAGTTGGAAGGGGCTCGCTGTGGGGTTGCGGGCACAAGGCAAAGAGCCCGATGCCCTAAAGGCCCTGCGCCAATTCCAGCATCTGCAAAGCCTGCCTCCAGCACTACTGAGTGCCACCAGCCTATTGTATGAGAAGAAACTATATAAGGCGGAGCAACTTTGCCGCAGTTTTCTGCAAAAGAATAAGCATCATCCAGAAGCAATGCGCTTGCTGGCATTAATTGGCGCCGAGCTGGGGGTGCTCGATGATGCAGCTTTCCTGCTGGAAAGCTGTCTCGAAATGAACCCCCACTTCCATCAGGCGCGTTTCGATTATATCGGTGTATTGCGCAAGAGGCAGAAGTTTGCCGCCGCCTTGGCGCAGGCCCGCATGTTGCGGGATGGCCAGGGTGGGCAGCAGAGTGACATTCTTTTCGCCACGCAGTGCGCCATGGTTGGAGATTATCAGACTGCATTGCAGATCTATGATCAGGTCCTGGCTGAATCTCCCCGATTGCATGGCGTCCTACTGCAGCGGGGGCACGCTCTTAAAACGATAGGCGAAGCTGACCAGGCCATTAATGCCTATCGGGCTTCTTACGAGTCCAGGCCGGATTTTGGTGATGCCTATTGGAGCCTGGCGAATATGAAAACTTACCGCTTTGATGATGCTGAAATTGAGCAGATGCAAGAGTTACAAGGGGGGCCAGCCACTGAGCGGGAAGATCGTTACCACCTTTGCTTCTCTTTGGGTAAGGCTCTGGAGGATCGCGGACAATATACAGAATCTTTTTCCTGGTATGAGCTGGGGAATGGGCTAAAGCAGCAAGAGTGCCAGTACAGCATTGAACAAAACCGCAGGGATACAGATTTACAAATTGCTCACTGCACGCCGGAACTGTTTAGCAAAAACCTGAATTCCGGCTTTAATTCGCCAGACCCGATTTTTATAGTGGGATTGCCTCGCGCCGGTTCTACCCTGCTGGAGCAGATTCTCGCTTCCCACCCGCAAGTGGATGGTACTTTTGAGTTGCACAATATTCTGGCTTCCGCCCGCCGCTTGGATGGCCGTCGACGGACCAGTGACGAACCCCGTTATCCGGGGGTGCTGCAAGCGCTGAGTGCCGACCAGCTCGCACAGATCGGCCAGCGCTATATCGAAGAAACTGCAATACATCGTGGTAAGGCTGCCTTCTTTATCGATAAGATGCCGAATAATTTTCGCCATATCGGTTTAATTCAATTGGCGCTCCCCAATGCAAAAATTATCGATGCCCGCCGCCATCCTATGGCTTGTTGCTTTAGTGGATTTAAGCAGTTGTTTGCGGAGGGGCAGGAGTTTACCTATGGTCTGGAGCAGATTGGTGAATATTATCACGACTATGTTCGTTTGATGGATCACTGGGACCAAGTGCTACCGGGTAAAGTCCTGCGAGTGCATTATGAAAACGTGGTGAATGACCTGGAAGGGCAGGTGCGTCGTTTACTGGACTACTGCGGCCTGCCATTTGCTGAAGAATGCCTGGAGTTCCACCGTACCGAACGCGCCGTGCGTACACCTAGTGCAGAGCAGGTTCGCCAGCCCATATACCGAAGCGGTACGGATCAGTGGAAGCATTTTGAATCTGAGCTGGAGCCTTTAAAGGAAATATTGTCTGAGGAGTTAGAGGCATATCTGGCGTCCTGACTGGAATGTGACCTAGCGGCAGTTAGTTCTTTAGTTCCATTCAGGAAGATGATGCATTGGGTCGATAAGGCAAAGATTGATGCCTACTCGCCTTCAAATTTCAGCTTAGCCTCCTCAACAAGTCTTTCATGCTAAGGCCGAGTCATGTCTGAGCGCGATTTGCGTACTTTAGTTGTATTCAATTTCATCCAATAGTCACACTCAATGGCGGCTAAAATGTATCCAGGCTTTCCTTCTATAAACAAACCCTGGTGAATTTTTTTGAGCGAATTTTTTCTGTGAATTTTCATTTGGTCGGAGCGGATTTACTAGGTGTTGGCAAGTTAGCAGTTTTACACTGCTATAAATTAACCTCTTAATTATTTACTGGCATCTATGATGATATTAGCTTATCTGGGGGGTCAATATGAGAAGGTCAATCTTGTTCGGGGGGTGCCGAAAATATCTTGTAGCAAGTAAGTTTGTACAAACTTGTTTGATAAATCTAACCTGAAAGAATTATTAATTTTTTAGCTTGGCTGTTTGCTAATATTTTTGGTTAGTTCTAATAGTAATCTTAAGGCATCTTTATGCCGGACTCCATCCTCAACAATGGGTTGATCATAGTTGTGTAAGAAATAATCTTTAACAACAGATTCAACCCTGAATCCATGGCGTTGATAAAAGGTCAGCTGGTAACCAAATGTACCGGTACTCAATTCAACTCTATGAACTCCCCTGGTGATGAGCTCTGATATGGAGAACTTTAACAGTTTTGATCCAATCCCTTGCTGCCGCATCTCAGGAGAAACTGAGATATTGAAAATCTCAGCGATTGCGGTATCAATTTCTTTTACTACGCATATACCTTCCACAGCGCCAGCATCAATTGCTGCGAAGCACCAGGATTCAGGTAAATAGCTGTCTATTTTCTTCTTAGAGGGATCTGCTTCGAGTAGAAGATATAAAGGTGCATCGCTTACGGGTATTTGGATGTATTTCATAGCGCGGTCTACTTGGTTTCTCTTTGAGGCATTAACCTATATGCGCTTTATCAATAAAATTTTCTCGTATCCACAAAAAGTAGTATAGCAATACAAGGTTGTTGGTGAATTGTGGGGCAGTCGTTATTTCTGCGAATACCGGCTTTCGCCGGTATTCGCAGATTTGAAGTGCGGGAAAAAATGAAGGTAAGTGACTGGCTACAGGGGTTTACGGTAGACCTGTTCTCCTTCAACCCAGGTCTCCAGAACTTGTACCTTCCAGATCTCCTGGGGAGCTATCGTAAAAATATCCTTATCCAGCAAAATAAAATCGGCGAACTTCCCGGCTTCAAGGTTGCCGATGACTTTCTCTTGATGGCTGGCATAGGCTGCATCCAGGGTAAAGGCGCGCAGGGCTTGCTCCAGAGTCATAGCTTCTTCAGTGCGCCAGCCTTTACTAGGGTCTCCCTGGCGGTCGCGGCGGGTAACTGCGGCGTGTAGACCGAAAAGCGGGTTTGCGGGTTCTACTGGGAAGTCGGAACCTGCGGCGATGGGAGTGCCTTGCTCCAGCAGTGTCTGCCATGCGTAGGCGCCGATCAGGCGCTCATTCCCCAGACGGTCGCCGGCCATGTTCTTATCGCTGGTAGCGTGAGTGGGCTGCATAGAGGCAATCAGGTTGAGCCGGGCGAAGCGCGGAATATCTTCCACCTCAATAACCTGGGCGTGCTCCACGCGATGACGATAGCTAGCTTGGCTCTCTGCCTTGTTTAGGGTTTCCAAATGGTTCAGTACGATATGGTTAGCCCTGTCGCCGATCGCATGTACGTTAACCTGGAAGTTATTGTCGGTAGCCAGCTTGAGCAAAGCCAACATTTTGTCTTCCGGGTAGAGCAGTAGCCCCTTTTCCTGAGGACGGTCGTGATAGGGCTCCAGCAGGGCAGCGCCTCGGCTTCCCAAGGCGCCATCGGCGGAAAGTTTGATGCTGCGCATATACAGCCGGTCCGAAGGCTCTCCAATATGCCCCGCCTGAAGTAACTGGGCATAGTTGTGGCTATCTACTGAAAGCATGGGGTAAATACGCAACGGGATGGCTTTCTTATTTGCCAGGTCTCGGTAGGCGTTCAGGGTCTGTTCGCTGATACCCGCATCATGCACACTGGTTAATCCCAGGGAGAGAGCGGTGGTAAATGCATTTTGTAGGTTCTTTTTCTCCTGGGCTAAAGTAGGTGCGGGTATCGCCTTGTACATCAGGCTCATGGCGTTATCGATCAGGATGCCTGTCGGGTTGCCGTTTTCATCCCGTAGAATCTCACCGCCATCGGGTGATTGGGTTTCCTTGTCGATCCCCGCTAACTCTAGGGCCCTGGAATTGGCCCAACCTGCGTGGCCATCGACCCTGCGCAACCAAATTGGCTGCTTGATTTCCAATTTATCTAGTTGTTTATGGGTTGGGAAAGCTTTGTTGGGCCAGGTAACCTGGTTCCAGCCACGGCCCGATAGCCATTCGTCGGGCCCCAGATCCCGGGCGTACTTCTTGATGGCTGAGAGTGCTTGTGCAAGGGAGTGATCGCGTAAGTCCAATTCCCCGGTGAGTTGGCCCAGGCCCAGCATATGGCCGTGGGCATCAATTAGGCCTGGGAGTAGGGTTTTACCTTGCGCGTCAATTCTGTCGGCTGTAGGGAACTGCTTTTCCAGCTGTTGATAGCTTCCAGTTGCCAGTACCTTACCTTGATCAAAGGCTAAAGCATCGAACGTGAGTAGTTGATCATCAGTAGTTTGGTAGCCGGAAACATTGTGAATCAGCGTGGCGGACTGAACACACAGTGAGGTGGCCATAAGTAGAGTGGCGGTAAGGGGGCGGAAAAAACGCATAGATAGCTTGCCTTATAGGGCGACTTTTGAACCTCGCCCCAACTAGTCGAATATCTTAAAATTCGAGTTATTGTTTTGCTGGATCTATGCGCAGTAAACGGCCTTTGGGGCCATCGGTCAATATGTAAAGACTGCCATCCTGGCCAACTTCTGCGTCGCGTACGCGCTCCCCAATAGGTATCCTTAGCTCGCCAATGGCAGCGCCATCTTTTATCTGAATGATCCTTAAATCTTCGCTAACTAATCCGGCGGAAATAAGCCGTCCTTTCCATTCGGGGAAGGCATTGCCGGTGTAGAAGGCCAGTCCTCCAGGGGCATGGGTATCGAGCCAGGCCAGTGCGGGCGAGGTAAATTCTGGATCCTCGATTTTAAAGGCTATATTGGAACCATCCCGGTAGTCCCGACCAAAAGTGACCCTTGGCCAGCCATAGTTACTGCCAGCTTTGAGGCGGTTCAATTCATCGCCTCCAGCGGGGCCGTGTTCGGAGGACCAGATCTCTCCACTTTGTTGATCGATCACCAATCCTTGGGGGTTGCGGTGGCCAAAGCTCCAGGTTTGCGGCAGGGCATCTGCTTGGTTTTTGAAAGGGTTGTCGTCGGGAATAGAACCGTCCCCATTAATACGAATAATAGAGCCGAAGTGGGTTTGTAGGTTTTGCGCCTGTTCCCTGGCAAAAATATCGAGGAATTCTTGTGGGGGATTACCGCCATCGCCAATGGTAGCCAGCAACGTTTTATCGGGTAGGAAGGCGAGCCGGGAACCGAAGTGTGCGCCGTTATTTTTACCCTGCGCGGACTTGAATATCTCTTCAAAGTTTTCCAACTTGCCGTTATTCCATTTAGCCCGACCAATGGCAAGTCGGTTGTTGTCCATATTGCCAATGGCATAGCTGAAGTAGAGCATCTGGTCTTGAGGGAAGGTGGGGCTCACAGCGATATCCAGTAGGCCCCCTTGGCCAAGAAACAAGATTTCTGCTGGAAACCCGATAGGTTCTGCCAATAATTTTCCATCTTTTACAATTCTGAGTTGTCCGCTGCGCTGGGTGATAAGAAAGCTTCCATCGGGCAGGTTGGTTATACCCCAAGGGTATTCAAGTGGGCCGGCGACTGAAGTAAGGGTAACCTCTTCGGCGAGCGGGATAGTGCCTCGGGAAATCAAAGGATTACCCTGGCTATTGGCAGCAGTGCTAAAAAAGATGCAGGTTGTGACAACTACACTAAGGAGGTATTTCACCACATGGCCTCTATCGATTTGTCTCGGGATTGAGCATAGATAGAGTAGTCACTGGGGAATGTCCAGGCAGTACGCCAGGGTAATTGTCAGGGTGTTAAATCATTCTGTAGGGAGGTGAATAGATGTCCCGCTGGTTGATTATCGCAGGAATAATTTTAGTGTTGGTTGGGGTGCTATTGCACTTTTCCCCAGGGTTATTCAGCTGGTTCGGGCGCTTGCCGGGAGATATTCGTGTGGAGTCGGGGCGCACCCGTTTTTACTTTCCAATTGTATCGATGATTATCGTTAGTTTGGTATTGAGTTTACTGGTGAATTTATTTCGACGTTAATAAAAAACCGCCAGGGTAACTATCTCCTGGCGGTGAGAGGGAGTTTATGGAGTGTAGCGGAAGCGCATCAGCTTGTAGGGTGGCTTGGCATTACCAAGGCCAGAACTGAAAGCAGGATGCTGGTGAAGCTGATCCTGGGTGATATATACCCAGCCATTGCTAATAGCGAGGCTGTCAGGCCAAGAGAGTTGTTTGTCCTGTAGCAGGATTTGGTAATTGCCCTGGGTGGTCAGTCCAATGGCGTTATTCTGCAGGTCGGTAACCAGCACGCCACCTTCCGGTGCCATTGCAATGCCATCACTGGGGTTTTTGGGGCCAAACTCTTCAATTTGTGCGGTTAGTTTACTCTCGGAAATATCGGCGTCCGCCAACTGCGCAGCAGGAAGGCGGAAGATTTTATCGCCGCTGAGGCTGCCAAAGTAGAGCCATTCAGACTTGTCGTCCAGGGCAATGGGATTGAGACCAAAGTGCAGGCTTTTATTCGTATCACCTTCAGTTTTAGCCGCTAGCAAAACTCCACCGATGATGAGATCCTGCTTTGGCGGCATAAATTCATTAGCGCTTTCCAGTACACGCCGAGAGCGTCCGGTTTTCAGGTCGACGACAATAATTGCCGGTTTGGTCGCGCCGTTAAAATTACCGAAGGACATATCGGCGATGTAGATTTTTTGGCGCTTTTCATCCAGGGCAAAATCCTGCGGAAATGAATTTTCTACTAATGCTGACTTGGAAATTTCAATCTGTTGGTGCAGTTTATTATTGACGCTGTCCCAGGCGACAAGTTGGACGGGTGTATTTTCAGCGCCCATATCCAAGATCCAGACGATGCCTTTGCTGTCAGAGTGAATGCCAATTACTGATCCAAAGCCCACTTCACCCTGTTCAGGCCCATCCGCCCAATCTCGATTGGGAAAGGGTTGCTTGGAGCCGTTGGCCATTACCTCGAGTACTTTTAGTTTTGGCGCATCCAGTGGGTGCATGCTGACCAGTACCCGGCCATTGGGGGTGATAGTGACACCGGCAGCGCGGGATTCGCTGAATTCAGTGACTGTTTGCAGGGACTCCGCTTCAGCTGCGTGAGTGACACTGGTGGCTAAGCTGCCAACACCTGCAAGAGCCAGAGCGGCAAATAGTATTTTTGGGGACTTCATTGCGACTTCCTTAAATTTTACTGTGTCTCAGTTTTTGGCTTGTTTGCGCAGCGCATCTTCCAAGGCGCTGAGCTTTTTGTTGCCGATATAAAGCTGGGACAGGGCAGCCAGGGCGGCGCTGCCAATTTTCTGTTTGGCATCTTTGCGCACGATGAGCGTTGCTTCATCTTGAGTGCCGAGAAGCCCTTTGGGCTCTTTTAGTGCGCGGATGGTGTAGCGGTTGTGGAGAAATTGCGGGTGCCACAAGGGAATCACTACCCAGCGCTCCTGCGCTACGGCGTCTTCAAAACGGTTGAAGCAGTCTGCTTCTGTTCCCGGTCGGAATTCGTAACCTGCCTTATCAAGACCATAGGCATGAATCATTTCAGTGGAAAAGCGGCTAATACCGGCACCGGGATTAATTCCCTGGATCAGGCGATCCATACGGGTGAGAGCAGGTTCGCTGAGTAGGTCATCAACACTGGCAATTGCTTTTTCGGGCACATAATCCGGCACACCCCAGATACAGTAGGGCTCATACAGCACGGTCACTTTTTCGACCTGGTCCAGCAGGGGATTCAGGTAGACCTCGTGGCTGGAGGGCAGCCAGGCCGAAGTTAAAAGGTCGATTTCCCCGTTTTTTAACAGCTCGAAGGCCGCCTCATGGGGGGCGGACTTGAAGCTGGTTTGGTGGCCGTGAGCCTCAAGAACCTTGGCGACTTCCCGGGCGCTGGCCTCGTGGAAAGAGAGCGCAATGTGTCCGATGCGAATACTGTTATCCATACCGAAACTCCCTGGTGTAAGTTTGTGACTGTGCAGTAGTGGCTGCGATAGGGGTATTGTGGTTGCTTTGATTTACCGGATAAACTGCAATTAATAGAAGTTAATATTCGATATTTCCGATCAATGCTGATAGATAATCTCAAGTTGTTCCTGCAAATTGTTGATAAAGGTAGTCTGGTCGCCGCAGCGCGGGACTCGGGCCTATCTTCCAGCAGGGTTTCCGAGCGCCTTGCGGCATTGGAGTCGCACTTCGGTGTGGTGTTATTGAATCGAACAACCCGGGCAATTAGCCTGACAGAGGAAGGGCGTACCCTGATTGAGGGTGCTAAACAGATTCTGGGTGAAGTGGATGACCTTGAAAGCCGTATTCGATTAGGAGCACAGACCCTGTCCGGTGGTATTCGCGTAAGTGCCCCCTGCGACTTGGGGCGTGCGATTGTGGCCCCGGAAATTGACCGCTTCTTACTGGATCACCCGACTATTTCTATTGAATTGCTGTTATCGGATGGTTATGTGGACATTGTCGGTCAGGGTATTGATATTGCCTTGCGTTTCGGCGCAATCACCGACAGTTCACTTCGGGTCAGGACCTTGAGCCAAAAGCAGCGCATCCTCTGCGCTTCTCCCAGATATTTACAAGAGCGAGGTACTCCACAAAAGCCCGGGGACCTGAAGGGTCACAACTGTCTGGTAATGCGTTTCGGTGAAAATCTGGATAACCACTGGCGCTTTCTCGGCGGCTGCGATGGATCGGGAAGTGAGCAAACTGTGGTGGTGCGCGGTGACCGGGTGACCAATGACGGGGAACTGGCTCGTCAGTGGTGCCTGAAGGGAAGTGGCATTATTTTAAAATCGGAACTGGATGTAGGGCCGGATATTCAGGCGGGCAGGCTGGTTCGCCTGTTAGAAAAGTACACTCCACCGCCAGTACCACTTCAAATGTTGTTCCCCCCAAGCCGGGCCCAGCCGCGCCGGGTGACGGTATTTGCAGACCGATTGGCCATGAAGTTTATGTCCAATTCTGCGAGGATTTAATCGCCCCTCTCAAGTTGATTGTTATCTTTATTTATTTTGAATTCAGGCCGTAAAGCTATGGCATTTTTTTATTCTTCTATAATTAGGCTTGTGACTTTCTAGTTCATTTATATCAGTGCCGGTATTAAGTTTTTTAGTGGTGGAGGCAGTTGATGATACTAGACATCATGTATGCGGTAATTATTCTGTATGTGTTGATTTGCCTGGTGCTGTATTTTAAAGACAAGTCCTACTTCTACAAAAATGCGGCCATTATACAATCTCCACCCGAAGCCTTGTTTGATTATGTGGTAGACCTGCGAAATTGGGAAAGCAAATATCCGAACACTTTATTTGCGGAATACAATCTGGGGGGCGATAAGTCCACTTTAGGTAGCGTGGCGATCGAAAAATATTGGGGGATTACTGGCTACCACGTAATGAAACATCAATTAATAAATTATGAGCGGCCCAATAAAATTTCCTGGGAGGGGAAGACGATTTACGGTGGTGCGCTGGTTCTATTATTTTTACCAATTACTAAACACATCACGGGCCATTTCAGTTACACCATTACCGAAATGAAGGGTGGGGCAAGTCACTGGGAGAGACAGTGTTATTTCAAAATGCACTCTGCGAACCCAATTTATCAGCTAGTGTACTTGCTTTATATGCCGCTGTTCAGGCTTGAGCTGTTAAAGGCGTTGCGGCTATACCAGGCGGAAGTGAAAGAAATGATGGAGAAGATTTACACGGATTAATTGTATTTTTTGATGCTGCAAAATAAAAAAAGGCCGCATGGGAGTACGGCCATCAAGGGACTTATTTGCGAGATAGGAGAGTGTAAAACTCGTTAATTAAAAATCGTATCTGATTGACGCAGAGAAAGTACGCCCCGGCGCCGCATTGACAGAAAGATCGCTATCTTCATCCCAGCCTGCAACATTCAGGTAGGGAACGTAGTATTTATCCATCAGGTTGTTAATCGCCAAGTTCACAGACATGGAGTCCATTAACTGATAACCCAGGGTCCAGTCTACAGTGCCATAACCGGCAGTTTCAGTAGCGCCGTCGTTCACTTTTTCCATACGGTCTGCCCAGCGAACCAGTACCTGGCTGGAGAGTTTGGCTCCGCTGTAGCTTGCACCGACCACGCCAGAAAGTGGGCTGATGCTGGTAAGGTATTCACCGGTGGTGTCGTTTTCGCCGCGCTGGTAGCTGGCATTTGCAAACAACTCGATTGTTGGAGATAGGTACCAGCTGGCGCTCGCCTCTATACCTTTGATGGTGACAGATTCGATGTTCTGGTACTGGTACTGTTCAAATACATGGGAGAAACTGCCGTCATCACCATTTACAAATTCTTGGTGAATTAAAGTGGTTTCCAGGAAATCATCGTATTCGGTATAAAACGCTGCAGTACTGAAAGCTACCGGGCCCAGGTGCCCGCGCAGGCCGAGTTCGAAGGTGTCACTGGTTTCTGGTGACAGATCGTCGGCGGGCAGAACCTCGTAGATGTAACTGGAGGTCGGCTGCAGGTAGTGCTCGATATAGGCTAAATCGTAGGCCGGCACTTTAAAGCCCTGTCCGTATTGGGCAAAGGCGGACAGTTTCGGATTGATTCGGTACAGCGCGCCCAGGTTGAAGGAAACATTGCTTTCTTCAATGGTGGCAAATGGAGTGTCATCAGACTTCAATGCACCGTTGGGGTCCATTTCGTACCAGTCGTAGCGCAGGCCCGGGGTAACGGTCAGCTGGCCATTGGCGAATGACATTTCGTCATTGATAAACAGGCCGGCGCGAGCCACTTCATTTTCTGGGAATTTCTCGGTGGTGGAGTCCAGGGTGGAGCTACCTGCAACTTCACGGTATTGGTGAACGGTACGCTCGCTCTCAGTTTGCTCCAGGTCCAGACCGTAACCCAGGGTGTGGGTCTCATTCAGGGTTTTGCTGGCGTTGGACAGCAGGCCGATAGTGTCCTGGCGGTAGAGGCCGGTTTCCCACATATCGCGGATTTCGATCACACCGAACATGGGGGCGTTGATGTCCAGTTGGCCGTATTGCTCGTCTTCCTGTTCAGACTTGTTGTTGTACAAGCTGATATTTACCTGATCGTAAATCGCAGTTGGGGTCTCGCTGTGGTAGCGGAGTTGGTATGCAGTGGTCTCTTTGTCGGAAACAGATTGTTCAGCGACGATGTTGTAGCCGTAGTCGGCCAGTCCGCGGAAGTAATACAGCAGGCCATCGGCACTGTCACCGACAGTTTCCTGGTTCCAGTGGTCGATGCTGAAGCTGATGAAGTCTTCGCCACCCAGGTTGTATTTACCTTTGTACAGGATGCTCTTCGATTCAATCTCGAAGGGGTCCTGGGTTTCGTCGTAGTTCTGTTGTTCTTCACCATCGCGGAAGGTGGTGTGCAGCAGTTGCTCAAAATTGCCGGTGCGCAGGGCAAGGGTAGGGGAAACATTGTGCTGGCTGGTGATGCCGTTGTAGCCTGTCTTGATAGATCCGCCAAACTGCTCGCCATCTTCCAGGTAGTCGGAAGCATCTTTGGTGGTGAATACTACGATACCGGCAAGGGCGTCTGAACCGTACAGGGAGGAGGCTGCGCCTTTGGCAACTTCAACCTGCTTTAGGGTGTCCACTTCAATAAAGCCGCGACCAATAATGTCGTTTTGGCCATTGGCGCCATAACCCTCGTTCACCCGCATACCGTCTTTGATAATCAGTACACGGTCACCGCCCATGCCGCGCACCAGAATATTCTGCGCGCCGCCAGCCTCACCGGTTACTTCAACACCGGGCTCGTATTGGAACAACTGGTTCATGTCATTGAGCTGAAGCTGCTCAATTTCTTCATTGGTCACCACGGAAACGCTGCCCGCAACGTCTTTCAGGGGTTTTTCTGCGCGCCCGCTGACGACGATCAGCTCGAGTTCATTACTGGACGGAGAGGTCGGGGTCTCTGCGTACAGGTTTGAGGCGGAGGCTAAGCCCAAAATGGCCGCTGCTAGTGGGCGACGTTTCATGGTGAATTCCTTGATGTCGTTGATTCGGTCTGCTCGTAAGGGTCTCTGTGGTGCCCTTTCGCTTGGTCTTGTCGACCAGTTCGGAGCGAGATTATATGGATACTTATAAAAATGTAAAGCTAAATGCGAATCAATATCAATTAGATTAAATTTGACCTTAAAAGTTTCTTTGGGTACTTTCCGCTCAAATTTGTGAACGGCATCAATAGCGGGGCTTGGGAGGATTACAGTGAATATTCAATCAGTTGAGACCTTAATGGCGGATGTGGCCGACCTGTTTATGGCCCCAGTATTACTGGCGATCCTGGTACTTTTTATCTACTCGCTTTATGCCGCAGGGCGCTTTATTTCACTGTGGATGCTTCGCCGCAAAAATGCCGGAGCCTATCGGTTGGCATTGAAGCAAGGTCGGGTTGAGCGCCTGCCGGGCTACCAAGTACACAACTTTTACGTGAACAACCCTTTGGCATGTGACGACGAATTGGAAGTTTTTGCGTTGAGAAAACTGGAACTGTTGCGCATGGCTACCCGGATCGCGCCCATGTTGGGTTTGATTGCCACCATGATTCCCATGGGGCCGGCACTTCGCGCCCTGGCCGATGGCAATATCCAGGGAATCAGTGAAAACCTGATTATTGCTTTCGCCGCTGTGATCTGGGGCTTGGTGATCTCCACGATTACCTTCTGGCCTGCCTCAGTGAAAAAACGCTGGTTCGCCTCTGAGCTGATCAATATCCGCAAGCTGAAGGAGGCCGACTGATGCGCTTCCTCGACGAAGATGAAGAACTGAATCCTATTCTGAGCGCGGTGAACCTGATCGATGTGTTTCTGGTCATTATCGCCGCGCTGCTGATTGCCATTGCGCAAAATCCGTTGAACGTTTTTTCCAATGAAAAGGTCACGGTGATTAAAAATGCCGGCGAACCCAATATGGAAGTGATCGTCAAGGACGGTAAGGAAATCAAACAATACAAATCCACCGGGGAAATTGGCTCAGGGGAGGGCACCCGTGCGGGAGTGGCTTACCAGATGGCCGATGGCAGCCTGGTTTATGTACCGGAAGGGGAAGGTAAAGATGCTCCCGCCGGTGAAAAAGCTTCGGGGGGAATTAGTGGTGCGTAATAAACTATGGACACGTTTTGTGTGTCTGTTGATGAGCTTGGCTTTTGCAACCTTTGCCCAGGCCAGCGATAAACCCAAAGTACTCTTGATGATGTCGAGCCACACGGCCAAGGCAAAAGGTACATTGCTGACTGATCTCTCTGCAGACCAACCCTTTGAGCTGGAGATCTTTAACAGCAAAGGTAAGAGCGATGAGGAAATCGATCTAGCTTGGTCTTCCGCTGAACTGATAATGCTGGATGGCATCAATCCAGCGCTTTCTGCCTTTATGTTTGGCAAGTTCCAGCCAATGCTGGCCAAGCATCCGCAAGTTCCGGTGATTTCCCTGGGGGATGCAGATAATAAGTCCATGAACCAGGGGTTGGCAGAGTCCGAGCATCGGGCGATAGCCGCTTATTTTAATAATGCGGGCCGCAATAACTACCGGCATATGATGCAGTTTTTGTCGGCAGAGGTATTTGACCTTTCCAGTGGCTCAGTACCGGCACCGATAATCGTACCCAAGGTGGGTTTTTATCATCCCCGCCTGGAGCAGCTTGTCACCGACAAAGAGGAATTTTTCTTTGACTGGTTAAAGCCCGCTGAGCAGCAACCAGTGATTGCCGTGGCTATCCATCGCTCCGTGGTGGATTATGAACAGCAACAGGTTGTCGATACCCTGTTGGATGGTCTTGAGTCTAAAGGTGCCAAAGCTTTTGCCTTCTTCTTTGAAGGTGAAGACTTGCCGCTTTCCTATCCGGACTTATTGCAAACTGATAGCGGCAATACCCGTGTCGACTTGATGATTAATTACCGCTCCCTGCACTATGTCAGCAAACGTCGCGCTGAATTTGAGAAGTTGGGAGTGCCGGTTATTCACGCGCTTAATTACACCGAGGGCAGTGAAGAAGAATATTTTGCTGATAATAGCGGTGTATCTCCATCCCTGACTCCATTCTTCCTGGTAATGCCTGAAGATACTGGCAGCATCGATCCGGTGATTATCGCTGCTAATAAAGACGGCAATAAAGTAGTGATGGATGTACAGATGCAGGCCTTGATAGAGCGCGCCTGGAATCACGCCTCCCTCGCTTATCAAAGCAACACCAATAAAAAGGTGGCAACGTTTATTTGGAACTACCCGCCCGGGGAAAAAAATATCGGTGCGGCTTTCCTGGATGTACCCAGCTCGATTGAGTCGATTGCCCAGGCAATGCGCGAAAGAGGCTATGAGGTACATATCAGGGATTCAAAAACCCTTATCGATTGGGCCGGGCAGTTGTTGCGCCCCTATTATCGTCGCGAAGACAGCGTAGCCTTGATCGATAAAGGGCTGGCTGATTGGATGCCGCTGTCCACCTATCAAGCCTGGTTTGACCAACTGCCTGCAACTGTGCGGGATCCTATTGTAGAGCGTTGGGGCAAGCCGGAAGACAATGCCATGTTGGCCGAACATAACGGCGAGCCTGCATTTGTTATTCCCCGGATGACCCTCGGCAATTTGATTGTGTTGCCGCAAGGCGTTCGCGCGGACAATGCCAAGGATCACTCTTCCCTCTACCACGATATGAAAACCCCGGTGAACCACGCCTACCTGGCGGTTTACCTCTATGCGCGGGAAACCTTTGGTGCCGATGCCTATATTCACCTGGGAACCCATGGCTCCCAGGAGTGGCTCAGTGGCAAAGAGCGGGGTCTGTCGGTTTACGATGCACCTAGTTTGGCCCTGGGAAATATCCCGGTGTTCTACCCCTACATTATCGATAACGTGGGAGAGGCCATGCAGGCCAAGCGCCGTGGCCGTGCCACCATGATCAGCCACTTGACCCCAGGCTTTGCGAAAGCAGGCCTATATGCGGAAGTGGCTGAGTTGTCCGAGTTAATTGGCAATTACCTGGTATTGTCTGAGGGGCAGACCCGGGCTAATACCCAAGAGCGTATTATCGGTCTGGCCGAAGAGCTCAATATGCTCAAGGATCTGGAAATCAGTGCTGAAGCCTTAAGTGCGGATTTTGATGGCCAACTGAGCCGCTTGCAGGATCATTTGGGTCAATTGGCAGAGATGAGCCAGCCGCTGGGCATCCATCGTTTTGGTCAGTTGCCAAAGACCGAACACCTCACCAGTACCATGCTTCAAATGTTGGGTGAAGGGTTTATCACCGCAGCGGATGAATATGAGGCGGAGCACGGGTTGCGTTTGCCGGAAGAGCAAACCCGGGACGAGCGCAATGTTGTGGCTTTGGAAGCGCAGGCGGGGTTCCAGTTGCTGGATACCTTCCTGGAGGGCGGTGAGCTGGAGCAGGTTCCTGAGCCCTTGCAGGCCCAGTTGGATCAGGCCCGGGAATACTCCGATAACTTTGCCAAAATTGCCGAGCTGGAAAACCTGATGTCGGCACTCGATGGTAACTATATTCCTGTAAGCCATGGGGGTGACCCGATTCGCAACCCGCAGGCGGTGCCCACCGGCCGCAACCTGATTGGCTTTAACCCGGCTAAGGTGCCGTCGAAGGAAGCCTATGAAGCTGGTGTACAGCTGATGGACCAGACCATTGCTGACTACCATGCAAAGCACGGCCGCTTCCCGGACAAGTTGGCATTCTCCCTGTGGTCCCTTGAAACCATGCGCCACCAGGGAGCCCTGGAAGCCCAGATCCTGCACGCCCTGGGCCTAAAACCAAAGTGGAACCAGCAGGGCAATGTTACCGGTACAGAAGTTATTCCCTATTCGGAATTAAAGCGCCCGCGTATTGATGTCGTAATCTCTGCGACAGGCCTTTATCGGGATGCTTTCCCCAACGTGATGCTGTGGTTGGCAGAAGCCATTGATAAAGTGGCGCAGATGAAAGAAGACAATAACTTTGTCTACCGCCACAGCCAGGCATTGCAACAGCAGCTGCTGGAAGACGGCAACAGTGAAGAGGATGCTCGCTATTTGTCATCGGTGCGTATCTTCTCCAATGAAAGCGGCAACTATGGAACGGGCCTTGCCGCCGCCAGTCTGGCCTCTGACAGTTGGGAGGGGGATGACAAGCTCGCTGACCTCTATATGCGCCGTATGGGCTTTGCCTATGGTAAAGATGAATCCCGCTGGAGCGAGGATCAGCGCAGTGTTGAGCTGTACGGCAAAGTGCTGTCTGGCACTGATGGGGTGATTTTTTCCCGCTCCACCAACCTCTACGCCATGATGACCAATGACGATCCCTTCCAATACTTTGGCGGTATCGGTCTGGCGGTTCGCAATCTGGATGGCGCCACGCCGGAAATGTATGTTTCCAATTTGCGTCGCAAAGATAACGTAAAAGCGCAAACCCTTGCGGAGTTCGTCAACCAGGAAATGCGCAGCCGTTACTTCCACCCCCGCTGGATTGAGGCGATGCAGGATTCCGGCTACGCAGGCGCTACCGCTATCCTGGATCGCGTCAACAATATGTGGGGCTGGGAAGTAATGACCCCGGAAACCATTCGCGACGACCAATGGCAGGAAATGTTTGAAGTCTACGTGGATGACAAATATGAAATGGACATGCGCGAATTCTTCGAAGAGCACAATGCCGAGGCCCTGGCCCAGATGTTGGAGCGAATGCTGGAAGCGGTGCGCAAGGGATATTGGGATGCGAAGCCTGAAACCCTGGAGAAAATGGTAGAGACCTACACCGAGCTGGCAAATCAGTTTGATGTGGCTACCGACAATGACAAGTTCAAGGAATTCGTCAATCAGCAGGCACTAGGGTTCGGCCTTGCGGCCCTGGCCAATGCCCAGGTATTGGATAACCCTCAGGTTAGCAGCGCCAATGCTGCGCAACAGGTCAGTGGCCAGAAGCTGGAGCAGGTTGCAGAGCCGACTCCCAGTGATAAGCCGGAAAAGCTGATATGGCTACTGTTGATGGCTATAGTGTTGGCTGGCTTTGTCAGCGGTTTCTTTGATCATAAGTGGGTGCGAACCAAGCCCGCTTAATGCCCTTCTTTAACGGCACCCGATCTGCTTAAGGCCGGGTGCCGTTAACCCCCTCTGTTTTACCCCTTTCGTGTAAATAATCTTAAAGCTGCCTCGGCTACTGGGTTAAGAATTGTTGACCCCGGCAACTATTACTCTCTTACTGTGTTAGCTTTCTATATAGAAGGTGAAAAGTGCATTTTGATTACTTTGTAAATCATTAAGCTTGCAGCTTGTCAGATTAATAGGGCTACAGCTTGGTGAGCTTCTGACTAAAGCTGTCTCTTGAAAGGAGGTTGGAACGATGGGAAAACGATATCAGGCGGCCTTCCTGGGCCTTATATCGATTACGGCAAATGCCTGGTCTCTGGAAAACCCTTACTCGAGCAATGGGGTGGTGGCTGGGGGTTCTGCCAAAGTAGAAACGGAGAACCTGTTTTCCTGTGCTTCCGGTCGCTCCCGGTTGTCGCCAATGGGGGTGAAGCAGGTAGAGGGCAAAGCCTTTACCGTTCCGGCTGAAGTGAATTACAGCAAGCGGTACTTTGCTGCGGATCTCTATAACCAGTGCTCTGGGGTCACTCCATCCTCATTGGATGATATTGATCTTACAAAGGTACCGGTGGTCGATATCGACAAAGAAGGTGAGGTGGTTACCGGTTATATCTTTGCCGACAATTATTTTGAGCTATATATCAATGGCAAGTTAGTTGCTGTTGATCCGGTTCCATTTACGCCGTTTAACTCCAGTGTGGTTAAGTTCAGGGTGAAGAGACCCTACGATATCGCTGTAAAAGCGGTTGACTGGGAGGAGAACTTAGGGGAAGGCACAGAGAGTAACAGAGGTGTCCGCACCCATGCCGGTGACGGTGGCTTTATTGCAAGCTTTTCAGATGGTACCAAGACGAATTCAAAGTGGCATGCACAAACTTTTTATACAGCACCTATTTATGATTTGGGGTGCTTGAAAGAGCGGGGAGAAGAGCGAACCTCCTCGGACTGTGCTGAGAGGCCCCCAAAACCAGGTGCACAAGTCTATTCTCTGCACTGGGATATTCCGAAAAATTGGAAAGTCGACGATCGCTATCTTTCTTGGCCTTATGCGACAGAGTACTCGGAGCAGCAGATAGGTGTGGACAATAAAAACGCGTATATGAATTTTCGGGAACAGTTTTATGGCAGTGGAGCTAAATTTATCTGGTCAAAAAACATAGTCCTGGATAATTTGGTGTTGTTGCGCTATCGAGTTGAGTAACAGTGTCGTCATTGGCCAATTAATTGCTGTGCGTTGAAGTCACTGCGCACAGCTTTATCTCTACCCAGCCAAGAATAAATAGATTGTCTGAATTGCCTGCCTAGTTACGATTTTCCAGTTTGTCCTTATATTCACTTTTTCTCACAGAAAATTCCATTCCAAAATGGAATAGAAATTTGAGCTTCAACTTTTTTCTTCTATTGCCTTTCGTACACTGAAATTATTAATTCTGCTTAAAAATCTACCAAATTTGTTTCTTGTGAAACTTATTTTTTGGTTTTTTGTAGGTGACTCCTGATCGTATTTGGGGGAATCTCGCCACTGGTATTTGGCTTGAACTAATTTGGTGTAAAAAGGGTTTTCGTGAAATATGTCTGCTTTAATTCCGACGTTCCCCACAGTTTTGAAAAATAATTTAGATTCTGTTCAATTTTTATGAAAATTATGTGAAAAATTTCCCAAAAAAAAGCTGCGTGATAATTAGGATCGATCGTCTCAACTAAATATCGAATGTTAAGAATCGTAAAGATGCCAACATGAGGTAGGGCTGGTTAAGCTGTCGATAGGACGTGCTTTGCCGTTGCACGTAGCATTATTTTGAGAGAAAAGCTTGTGAGAAAAATAATTCCTCTCGTCGCCATTGCAGTGGCAGCAGGGTATTTCGTTTGGGCCAAAAGCCAATCTGAAGGTCAAAAACCAGTCGCTGAGCTAGAAAAGCCCAAGCCAGCTATCAGTAAATCTGCTCAAAAAGCAGAGCCGCTTAAACCTGAGGAGGTTCAGGTGGGTGAAGAGGAGCTCCTCGAAAGTGATGAAGAAAAAGCACTTTGGGTTGAGTCAGAGCTGGCCAGGGAAGCTCTTCATGAAAATGGTCGCCTACCCGTAGATCTCAATGGTGAAACCTATCTCGAGCTGGATATTGATATGCTCCGGAATCTCACTGTTGGTGATTACGTCGACATTGACTTGCCAGGTATTGAAGGTGATTACGATGCTCAGGTTGGCAGTATCGAAGAGCATGCCAGCGGCAACAAAAGCCTACAATTAAATTTTCCGGGGATGACTCGCCTGCATGGCGCAACTTTTACGCTCGGAGCAAATTCTGTTTATGCACAACTAAACTTACCTTCCGGATCATATACTATGGAAGCTCAGGGTAGTTATGCGTGGATAGCGCCTAATGGTGCATTAATTAAAAACCACGTAGAGAAACACGATAAGGATATGTCCTCGGAAGCACCTCGTGAAAAGACCTGGTCGGATGACGATGTTCCGCTAAACGACTTCAAATAAGAAGAAATTGATTCAAGGTAATTATGCTTTGAGTTAATAGTCAGGCAAAGGAAGGCCCAAGAAAATCCTGCAGATACCGGGGGCTCGTCTCCTCAGGCGGTTAAAAGGCTAGGGATAGCTTTTTGATCGAGTCAGGGTATTAAAAGCGTATTGTTACTCCTTTGGGCAGCAATTTTATTTAATTGCTGGGGGAGGAGTGTGCACTACTTATTATAATAAAAGGAGTCTTATAATGAACCTGAAGAAAAGCCTGGCTGCTGCTATTGCAGCACTGACCGTTTCTGGCGCTGCGAGTGCCGATACTGTCGATATCGCTATTATGTACACTGCACCAGCTGCGGAGTATACCGGTGATATCTCAGCCAAAATCGATAACTATATCAGCTATGCCAACAATTCCTTTTCAAGGAATGGTATTGATATCCAGTTGAACCTGGTAGACACCTGGCAAGCTTCCAGTTCAGATTTTCGTGTAAACGAAGAGACCCTGGACCTGATTACCTTCCACAACACTGTGAATAACTGGCGATCCTCTGAAAAGGCGGATATGGTGGTTTTCCTGGGTAAAGCTGAAGAAACCGTAATCGACGGCAATACTTACATTACCTGTGGTATTGCCTGGGTTGGACAGGGTAGCAATGGCACCATGTACTCCAGCGCAAAAGAGCGTGCTTACAGCGTAACTGGCGTTGACTGTGGTTATAACACCTTCGTTCACGAGCTGGGCCACAATATGGGTCTGGTTCACTCAACCAAGCAGGGTGATACCTCTGGTGGCGTTTACTCTTACGGTATGGGTCACGGTGTAGACAACAAGTTCTCTACCATCATGGCTTACCCTTGGAGATACGGCGAAAACGTTACCCAGTACGATTGGTTCTCTGATCCTGACTGGTACGAGTGTGGTGGCTTGGCCTGTGGTGAGCGCTCAAACGGCGTAGACGTTTCAAACGCTTACCGTGCTCTCGGTCCTATCACTGATGATCTCTCTGGTTACTACTAATCGGCACTAATTTGCTGAAAGTAATTGTAGAGATTACTGGCTTATAGCCAAGGGAAATCGGGAGGTGCTCTCCCGATTTTCCATCTGAAAAGAACGGTTAATTAACCAAAAAACCGAATACTGAGTGGGTAGCGCCAGAATAGGCCTTCATTGGCCCGGATTGCACCAATCACAATAAATATAACATTGATTATTGCTAATGCAATCAGCCCCAAAATACCGATAACAAAAAATATCATTATGACGGAAATTATAGAATAGATAAGCAGGCTTAACATCCAGTTAAATATCATCTTGCCGTGTTTATCGATTTCTTGAGAGCGGTCCCTTGTTGTTGCCCACATAATAATGGGTAAAACAAAACCAGCACCAGGAATTACGATCCAAGCCAATTGACTTAGATGAAGCAGCATTATGAAGGTATTTAGTTCCATATCCCAAGGGCGATAATCTTCCATTTAGCGACTTTCCTTTTGATCCAATGTCCTGTGTAAGCTGACTTACCTAGCTGGCTCTTCCGGTTGACAGATAAAAACCCCAGTCATCTCTCCCTTGCGCAATAGCAGCTCGGGCAGCTTTATCTGTGTCATAACTTACCTTAAAAAATTCTGCGCTCCAGGCTCCATTTTTGCTTCTCTCTATCAGGGCGTAACTCGCATGGGGGCTAAAGGTTTCCATAATATGGGGTTGCGGTTCACTGTCAGTATAAGCAGGTAGCCCAGCGCTGCCTGGATTTAAGACCAGCTGGCCACTACTGACAGAGATACAGCGTGGTTGATGTGTATGCCCACATAGAATGACTTTTGAGGGAATCTTTCCAAGGAGGTTGAGGATTTCATGGTTGGAACGTATCTGGGGGCGGCCGCTGCTGGTATCTTCTAGCAGATATATGAGGTCACTACTGGGTGTTCCATGGCAAAGAAAGACTTCATCGGTGATTTGTAAGCTGGGTGGTAACTGCTTCATCCATAATAGTGGTTCAACACCAAGGTCTTTCAGAATAAATTGCAGGGTTGGGTTGCTTTCTATTTCGGTAGGTGTGGCTTCATATATTTGCCGGTCCTGATTACCGCGAATAGTCGTGTAACCTTGCTCCATTAAGCGTTCATAGGTGAGTCGTGGCGCAATAGGGCCATATAAAATATCACCCAGGTTCACCGTTAGATCGGCGCCTCTCTTTTTTAGATCAGCAACAATGGCATCGAGGGCATAAATATTGCTATGGATGTCAGACAGGACCGCTATTCGCATTGAGCTCTCCGCTGGACTGCTGAAAGTACTTTGACTGCCGCTATATTTTCACAGAAAGCTTCCTGTCGTCCATAAAACTATAAAAAATCAGCGGTCAAAAGCCAGGCGAGAGGCCAAGCCGAGGAAAATAACTCCAAGAAAACCATCCAGGTGCCGCTGAATATTGGCCTGTGTAGCAAGAGATTTTCCCAGCTTGCTAAACGATAGAGATACCAGGGTGTTAAAAGCCAGCGCTGTAATGCTTAAGAGTACGCCCAATACAAGGATTTGGGTCGTGATTGCTTGGGATGGCACGGTAAATTGAGGCAGGAAAAGGCTAAAGAAAAGTAGGGCTTTGGGGTTCATTAGGTTGTTGAGTAAGCCCCGGGCGATCAGCTGTGTTGCCGACAGAACCACGGTATCTGGTTGGTTATTTTTTGTCACTTTATTTGAACGCCAATTGCGAAGGAGTGACAATCCAAGCCAAGCTAAATATACGGCGCCTACCAGTTTTACTACCAGTGCTACCAGAGGCATCGTCTGCATAATATGTCCGAGTCCGAGAGCAACTAGCGCCGTTTGCACCATCCCGGCAGTAAAAATGCCCAATGAGATCATTGCTCCTGCAGTAAATCCGCGAGCCGAAGAGTAAGCAGATATTAACAGTAGGTCAGGACCAGGGGAGGCCGCTAGAACAATCGCTGCGATCAAGAAGGCGGGTAAAATACTGAGGTCGATCATATGAGGGGTGCCCTGAAATTGCGATTTTATCACAGCAGGTGAGCTTACTTCTATGATGGCCGTGCCTTGCTTTTTCCCTGGCTTCTACAATAGAAGTGAGTTCTACGACAGGGTGCAATGGTACCAGTGAGCCATATAGACCGGGTGTTAGTGGTTGGTGCGGGTCCAACGGGGTTGGCGGCAGCTTGTGCTTTGTCTTTCTATGGAATCAAATGCCGAATAGTTGAACGCCGTAGCAAGCCCAGTGAACTCTCTCGGGCAGTCGGTATTTTTCCCTGCACCATCAGGCGCCTTCTTAAGGTTGGTGTTTCAGATAATTTGGTCTCTGAGGCGATGCGACTCTGCAAAGTTCAATATCTTCAAGCGGGTAGGCCGCTGTTATTTTTGGACAACCGGGGCGATGCATATAAAGAGTATGTGGGCTTTGGGTTACCGCAAAATCGCACTGAGGAGATCTTGAAGGACGCTCTGCTCACGCAGGGTGTTGTAGTTGAATACGGTATTGCCGCTACTGAGGTGGGCTCTAGTGAGCACAGAGTGGAAGTCACCCTGTCTGACGGCAGTGTCGAATGCTTTGACTGGTTAATTGCTGCTGACGGAGTTCATTCAACAATTCGTGAAAAGCTGGGCATTCCCTTTCCGGGTATAGATTTGCCACAACCCTGGGGGGTTGCTGATGTGGACACAGAGGAGAAGTGTGACCCTGACTTGATTAGTGTAGATATTCAGAAGCCCGGCAATCAATTTACGATTGTTTTGCCCATGGGGAAGCAGCGATTAAGAGTAGTTGCTACCCAGCCAGATGCATTAGCAGCCTTACATCAACCGTTAAACATCAGTAATATCCGCCGTTCCGGTAGTTTTCAAATTTCCATTCGCCAGGCGAAAAGTTATCGCTCCCAGCGCGTACTTTTAGTGGGAGATGCCGCTCACTGCCATTCTCCGGTAGGTGGTAAAGGTATGAACCTGGGTATTGCCGATGCGATAGCTGCGGTTGATGCCATTATAAACGGCACAGTAGATAGTTATTCTGATGAGAGGCATAAAATAGGCGCGGCGACTATCCGGAAGACAGAAATTATTAGACGAATTATTAGTTCAAATGCCTGGGTGAATATAGAGTTGGTTCGTATTCTGGCAAAGCTTATTGTAACTTTCCCTGTAGTGCGACATGCCTATATCCAAAACCTGACAAAGCTCTAAGAGGTTGGTTATTCCTTAAGGATTTTGTTGTAGCCATAGGTATCATTGCCGTAGACCTGGAAAGTGCTGACGTCGGGAATATCATATTCAATTAAACCCTCGTCAGTTGAATACATGTCCTTGCCATAAGGGGCTACTTTTACGTGGTTAGCAGTGCATCTTGCTACAAAGGAAAATCGCCCTTGAGTCTTACTGCTGTTTGGGTATGAGGCATGCATGTTTAATGATGAGAAAATCAAGCACTCTCCAGCCTTCATCTTAATATCCTTTACTTCGAACTGGTCAAAGAAATCTTCTCCAATCAACTTGAGAGCAGTAAATAGGACAAGAGCACTTTTGTTAAACGTCCTTCCATAAAAAGCGACCTTTACTGCGTGGTATAGATAAACTGGCGACAGGGGTAGTAAGGATAAGTAGAATATCTTGTTATTGGGCGTAAAATTATAAAGATAGTCGATCCTGGCGTCGGTAAAGGAGCCTGCCAGTATCCGCAAACATCCATTTTCGGGGGTGGAATCTGTGAGAGCAACCCAAGCATTTAGTTGGATTATTGCTGGAGAAGTTTCTTGAGTAGGTTGTAACTTCGCATATTTCCCGGCCTCTCTAAAAGTTGCATTTTGGTGCCAAGGGGTTTCGTCGGTTCCTGGTAATTTATGAAAGAACTGGCTGCGCCAACACAAAACTTCATGTCCGAGAAGGCTGGCGAGACGTTGGGATATTTGGGGCTTTCGGATCAACTCCCGAAATGGCTTAAGTCGCAGTGCTTGGTACAATCCCGCATAGTCTATTGACCAGCGTCCATGTTTCTTCTCTATTTGGGGAATATGCTGCCCCAAATAACAAGTACCCTGGAAATCACTGTCGTACTCCTCTAGGGCCAGTACCTTCAGTTGTTCGGCCCCCTTTTTGTCAATTGCTTGGAAAGGGGGAGATATCCATTCTGCTCAAAAAACGAGAGGTCTCCATCGCTGAGAAAAAAGTTGTCATCTCCCCCTGCATTTGACCATTTTCTTGGTAGGTTTATCTTTAAGTCTTTTAGCTGATCAAGTGTTTCTAATAGCTTTTGTTTTTTAGTTTTCTGCCAGGGTAGGATGAATACTCGATAAAGTAGTATTGTTGTGACTCCAGCTAATATTTTGAGGTGCTGAATATTTGAGATTGGAAAATTAGCAGTGTCCGCCAGGTTGCTCATTCCTCTGAACATTTTTTTTAGTGTATCGCTCACCGATTTATTCCTGCGATTAAGAGGTTGTCAGGCAAAATTTGGGGTCAATATTGAATCTGTCATGAACCTGTTTTAGGTGTCATTATTCGTTCATTAATACTAGGCAATTACTGAACCGCCTGTTGGCGCAATAGTTTGGAGTGTATCCTAGGTCGAGGAAGACGACATGATCTATGGGAGAAAGGGGGTATTATTGGCCCAGGTCTTGGTAATCAATTGCTAGGATTATTGATTGCCAAATTTAGGACCTGTTGGGGCATTCTGTGTTACTAGCAGCAGTTTGATGCTGCTGATTCTTTAGCGCAAACACGGTTTTCATTTTTCTGGCAGATACTGGTGTCATCCCCAAGAAAATTCAACTCCAGCCTGCGAGCAGCTTGATAATTTCCTGCCAGCTCATCTGCAATAGAGCGAACCTGCTCATATCCCGTCAGCATTAGGAAAGTAGGTGCCCGACCATAGGATTTAATACCAGCAATATAAAATCCCTTATTATGATGGGATAGTTCCTCAGCGCCATGTGCTTTCATCGAGCTACATGAGTGGTGGTTTGGTTCTATCATTGGAGCAAGGACCTTAGGCGCCTCTACAATATGATCTATATCATGTAACGAATAGCCATAATAGGTTTTGTTAATGTATTTTCATCCGCTTTGAAGTGTGATTTATGGTGCCAAGAGATCCTTTTACGGAATGCTTGTGATGTTGTCATGCGATATTGAATATCAGTGAATCTAAAACGCCCTTGCCACTATGCACGCCACCCTCCATTTCCTGAGAGGATTTACTTCGAACTAAGTAGCCGGCAAAACCTTGTTCTGAAGTAGCTGGTTGACCATTGAAATGAACCGTAAACATACCTATTTCACTGATTAAATCGCCTACTAAATATAATTCAGAGTCTCTGACTACCAGGGCGGGGTTGCTTCTAGGGGGCGGGCTCAAGCGTGGCATTAGTGCCCAGGCAGGGTATTCGTCTACTGAGAGCTGTTTGAGTTTCAGCTTGATATCCTGGCCAAAGACACAGTGCCCGCCGCCTTCTCCCTGATTTTTGAGCACCCACTTAGAGGCGTTCTGCTGACCGAACCATTCTATCGTTTCTGATGAAATTGGTTGCATGTCGCCAAGTAATGACTTGATTAAAACCGCTTCATCCTGGGATACATTGAATCCGGTTAGCATTTCTACTGACATGGACGAAAGGATCATTTGTACACGCTTGCTGGTAGCCAGTTGTTGGCTTACGGTTGCATTAATTGCGATCCGATGGCTCTCAAGCAAAATTCGCGATTGCATCAGTGTTTCACAGCAGCGCTCGCTATCCAGGTCTTTGGCGACATAATCACAGTAGTTGTAGCCGGCTCGTAAATACACGCAATCTACAGGGCCTACTCCTTGCAGCAAGAGCCTATTGTTGGGGCCTGTTACCAGGCCCGCTTTGAGTTCACAAAAGGTCTTTCGTACCGTACGAATGCCTTTTTCAGCTAAGGCATATTCAAGAAGGTGTTGGTCGAAGACATTGTCTTCATGCTCCTGTATCACCATTAGAAATGTTGGGCTGCCACCATCTCCAAACTCGCTTTTGATGGCTCTTGTCGCATCGGCAAGGCCTTGGGAGAGTCGCTCAATTGCTGGGTTCTCTATAGGTTGGCCGTTCGAAGTATTGGGCCAATCGGAATAGGTCTCAGGACTTTGCGAGCGGATGAATTGGTGCAACTCGTAAATACGCTGCCCAAAGGGCCCCATTCCTGCTGCGATTCCATTGAACTCAATGAGCTTTGGTCCCTGGCTTTCATCGTCCATAAAGTCACTTCTCATAATCAGGAGGGGGAGGCGGGGCGCATTTTTTATTTGACCATGCATGGCGAGTAAGGCACCGAAAAACGGGTCTCCATGTGCAACAGGCCTGATAGCTTCGTGAAGAAATTGGTGATCTTCTGAGACTTGATGGATCAGCTTTCCCAATAGGGGTACTGCTTTCTTTAACGTCTCAAACCGTTCCAGGGCGATAGTACTTGGGGTAAGGCTAAAAGGAACATGGCTCGCTGAGCCACGACTAGATTTGAAAGCCAGGCCATGGGCAAGCCCCCACTCTACCGCTTCATTGGCTGCCTGAATGGCGTTTGGATGGCTCTTTTTCATGGTTTCCACTGGCCTTTGTATGCTGGGGGGCACAACTCAGATTATATGATATTTCTAGAATAATGGAAATATAAATGTTAAGTAAAGGTGTGTGTTCGAGTTATTTCCGAGGTATCCAAGAAAGGTATCAAGGGAAGGGAGCCAACTAAAGCTGGCTATTTCTGTAAATGGTCATTCTAGCGGTGCTTGAAGCAGAATTTAGGGCCTAAATGTATCCATCGGGGTGAAGAGAAGAAAGTTCGGACGCTCCATCGATAGGGGGCGCCCGAAGCAAGAGCGACATTGTTCAGTGCTGATCCGGTACCGCACACTTGATATCAGGACACTTTATCGGTGTATTGAAATCATCGTGGCAGCATTCATCTTGTAAAAACTGAATAACCTCAGTCAAGTGCTGATATTCGGCTACGCAGTAGAGGGTGCGGCTCTCGCGTCGCTGGAAAATTAATCCTGCCGAAATCAGACTGGAAATATGGTGGGAGAGGGTTGATCCGGGGATATCTAATTGCTCCTGGATGTTGCCTACAGGAATACCCGGTAGTCCGGCTTTGACTACTTTTTTGTAGATCAACAAGCGGGTTGGGTGTCCCAGCTCTTTGAGCGATTTGGCTACTTCTTCGATTTCCATCATGATTTGGTCATAAGTTCTATATTTGTCGAAATATATACAGTTTAGTGCTAAAGATAAAGTGTCGTGTGGACGACTGCTCAAGCTAGTGCTGCTACTAGTTGTTTAGGGTATTGAGAGGAAGCTGCATTACTTATATTTCTTTAAACTATATTACCAAACTTACCGAAATAACGCTTTTACTGCTAATTGCCCACACCAGGAGGGGGTAATATCTATTCTGAAGTAGACGCATCATCATCCCGGATTTCATTGTAGCCATAAGAATCTTTACCAAACACCTGAAAATTGCAATGTGAATTCCAGCAGGCCCTCAATGGTTGAAATGTTGTCTTTGCCATAAGGAGCAACTTTTACGTGATTAGCTGTATACCTCATGGCAAACGAAAATCGAGATTTATCTTTTGATGTGTTTGCAAAGGATGTGTGCATAATTAGGGGTGAGAAAATAAGGCATTCGCCGGCTTTCACTTCCAGGTCTTTTACTTCCAGGTCGCCAAAGAGATCTTCTTCAATAATTTCCCTTGTACTGAGCAAAAGGAATAGCTTGGCAAGTCTGTATAAGGAGCGGGGTGATGCAGGGACTAGTGATAAGTATATTAATTTGTTGTCTTGTATATAATTATAGAGGTAGCTAGTTCTTGTATCGGTGTGTGACTTTGGAAGCATGCTAAGCCAACTGGTATCTTTCGTACTTTCGGTGAGCACAACCCAAACGATGTGTTGAATTAGGGTGGGAGAAGTTTATATGGTCGGTCGTAATTTTGTATATTTACCGACCTCTCGAAAGGTTGCATTCTGATACCAAGACATCCCCTCAATGTCGGGGCTTTTATCAAAAAATTGACTGCGCCAGCATATAACTTCATATCCTAGTAGAGTTGCCAATCGCTCTGAAATTTTTGGGGGTCGTAGGAGGTTCCTAAAGGGTTTTATCCGCAATGCCTGGTATAATTCAGCGTATCCAATTGTCCAGCGTTCCTCTCTTTTACCAATCGCCTTCACCTTGTCGCCAAGGTGCCTCACTACAATTGGAAATTGTTTTTAAAATCATCCAGTGCTATTCCCTTAAGCTTTTCGCCAGTTCAGAAGAGATACACGGAAGGTAGGAAGGAGTTCATTTTTTTAAAGAGTGGCCCGATCATCTTCGTTTAATTTTCAAATAATGGTGGTAGTTGTGCGCCAGATAGATGCTGAGCTTTCCAAGCCGATCTAGATTAGAAAATAATTTTTATTTTTTGCTCTTCTGTCATGGGGGTATTATGAATTTGTATGCAATTATTGTCATAACTAAGTCTGCGGCCTTTAGGTGCTTTCCTAAGGGTAGGGAGGTTACCTAAGTTTTTTTTCGTCACTACCAGAGAGTATATTGATCATGACGGATTGTGGATTACTCTTCTGTTTTGTCCTCATCGTCTAATATTCCATTGTAGCCATAGGTGTCTTTGCCATAAATCTGAAAGCTGATAACCTTTGGGAGTGTATATTCTATTAGTCCGCCTAAAGTTGAGTAATTATCCTTTCCGTAAGGGGCAACCTTTACGTGATTGGCTGTGCAGCGACCTACAAATGAAAATCGAGTTTTGTCTTTTGATGTGTTTGGGTAGGAGGCGTGGATGTTCAGGGATGAGAATATTAGGCACTCTCCGGCTTTCATTTCTAGATCTTTGATGTCAAAGCCGTCAAAAATATGATCACCTAGCAATTTTGCGGCACTAAAAAATACTACTGCACCTTTGTGAAAAATCCTTCCATACATAAAAGATTTGCATAAATGGTATAGGTACAGTGGGGAAGCTGGTAGAAGCGATAAGTAAAACATCCTGTTGTCTTGTAGAAATTCGTAAAGGTAATTTACTCTCGCGTCAGCATAAGATCCGGGTAGAATTCTAAGGCACCCGGTTTCTTTTGTGGTGTCAGTTAAGGCAACCCACGCATTTACTTGAATGAGCGCAGGTGGTGTTTCTCTTGTGGGCTGGAGCTTTGCATATTTCCCCATTTCCCTGAAAGTTGCATTTTGGTGCCAGGGTGTCCCATCGGAGCCTGGTTTTTTTTCAAAAAACTGATTGCGCCAGCAAATAACCTCATCACCTAAAATGCTTGCAATCTTTTCCGAAATTTCAGGCTTTCTCATTAAGTCCCTGAAAGGCTTTAACTCTAGCGCTTGATATAGACTGGCATATTCGATATTCCAGCGGCCCTCTTTCTTAGCAATTTCTTTAATTTTATCTCCCATATAGGAAACGCCGTTAAAGTCATTGTCATACTCCTCCTGTACTAGAGTCATTAAGCCCTGTGCTTCTTCCGCGGATAGAACTCTATAGGGAGGCAGATAACCATTTTCTTCAAAGAAGTGGCGATCTTTGTCACTTAAAAAACAACTTCCTGTGGCGGCACTTTGGGGAGGATTGGGTAATTTTGCTGTCAGGTTTTTAAGCTTGTCGAGTTCGGAAAACAAATGATGACGCCTATTCCTTTGCCAGGGGAGAATAAACACCTTATAAGCTGTTATTAAGATTACAGTCCCAATAACTTTACACTTTTGGCTAAATGAAATATCGAAGTCAGCCAGACTACGTTCATTGTCTGCGCCTGAAAACATTTTAGAGAGCGTACTGCCACCTTGATTTTTCATGTCATGCATAAGTTACTTCGGGGTAAAGTTAGCTTTTATTAAGACTAGCTTCAGCTCGCACAAAGGTGTTCTGAACAGTACCCATGGCAATACTTCACGGCATGTGACGGGAATTTTTTCGGGGTGGCTAATGAAGGAAGTAGAGCGGTGCCAGGCCAGAATATAACCTGGAGTATCGAGCTTTATTGAACTGACGCCCATTGGCTGCAGGGGTCGGTTGGAGAGTACCCTTGAGGGGAGCCTGGCATGTTTCTTGAATTTCTCAGCTCTATGGGCACCCCTATCCCTTTTAAGTGCCTTAGGCCGATACAGTTCGACATTTCCCAAATCAGCAACAGCCAATCAAGTAAAGTGGAAAGTTTTAGTTACCTTTCACCAAGTCGACAGATCCGTGATCATCACAGTGATCACCATGAACATGGTGAAGTCGCCCGTTAACCAGATAGTCAACATGATCTCCGTGGGGAACCTGCTCATGGCCACAGTTTTTGCCGTGGATATGGGAGCTGTCATAGCCCCCTGTAACAGGGTGGCAACCCTCCGGGTTTTGGGTGCTTACTTCCAAGACGTGCTCGTCGTAGTGGTCTTTGTGGGGATGGTGTAGGTGGCCATCATGGAGGTAGCAGATATGGTCCCCATGGCGAATGGCTGTGTGGCCACAGTGGCTATTATGGGTATGTGAATGATGCTCCGCCTGTTGGCACTTGCCTTTTTCCATGATAACTCTCCTGGCCGCTTGGCACTTACATGGAACCACTCGTCGTCGAATGCTTCTAGAGTCAATAATTTGGCGCCACATTTGGACAGCCCTACATACTAAATCTAAGAACATCCGGGTGTAGTTTCCAAATATGAACTTCTACCAATGGCAGAAAACCTGCCCCTACCCCTCAAATCTTGATCTGCGAAGGTCTAACGGATGACTAGTCACTCAAATCTAGCCATTAATTCAATTTGCAATCGATTGCATTTGCGCATTATAGTTAAAGCACGGTGCATCAAGTAGCGTTTAGCAACTCTTTATGCAATCGATTGCATAAAGCTTTATAAAAATAGCACCGAAGTATCAGAACAGATAAGAATGACGACGAGAGGGAAGAGTTGATGAGCAAGAAACCATTGGCGCAGGCCGTATCCATGGCCGCGCTCTCCGTTGGTCTTTGCGGCTATGCCGCAGCCCAAGAAATTAGCCCTGAAAACGATATGGTGATGGAGGAAGTCATCACAACGGGCACCCCAGGCGGTGCGGGCATGCGTAAGCTGGATGCCAGCTTTTCTATCACAACTTTAAGTGATGATGAGATTAGCAAAGCCTCTCCTTCAAGTACTGCAGACCTGTTGAAGTCCGTTCCTGGCCTGTGGGTTGAGAGCTCTGGCGGTGTTTCTGGGGCAAATATCGATGTTCGCGGTTTCCCCGGCGGTAGTGATGCACCCTTTGTCACGGTATCCATGAATGGATTACCTCTGTATCCAGCGCCAACACTCTCATTTTTAGAAAACTCTTCTCTATTTCGTGTCGATGAAACTATTCAGCGAGTGGAAGCTCTGCGCGGTGGACCCAATCCAGTTTTCTCCAATGGCCAGCCAGGTCTGACTACCAACTTTATCTTAAAAGAAGGTACTGAAGAGACTGAGGGGCGCTTTAAGTACACTTTATCTGACTATGATCTGCAGCGAACAGATGCCCTAATGACTGGTAAGCTCGCAGATGATGTTTATTACATGATCGGGGGCTACGTATCTTCCTCCCCGGGTATTCGCGATGCGGGTTTTGATGCGGAAGAAGGGCATCAATTTACCCTGCACATCACCAAAGAGATGGATAACGGCAAAGCGGGTTTTTACATCCGGGATACAAAAGATACTGGTACCTGGTATTTGCCCAATGCTGCATTCCTGGAAACAGATTACACCCAGGTAGGCCCCAGTAATCGCAAGGTTTCTGTACCTATCACTCAGGCTGACGGTAATGGCGGCTCAGAAACTACCTGGGAAACTTTCGATATGGGCGAAGGGCGCGGGTGGAATGGTAATGTAGCCGGTGCTTATCTGGAGCTAGACCTAGGCGATGGCTGGAGTCTCACCGAACGCTTTGGACTTACCGCAGGTAACGCTGATACTTTGGGTTTTGTTCCTAATGGTGCGCCCGTATCGCTAAATTCTCTTACTGACCAAGCAGTAGTAACCGCCTCTGGAAACGAACTTAGTGGCGATACTGTGGTACAACAGTTTGGTGCCTGGGTAGTACGCAAAGATATCGAGGCTACGACAAATGACATTAGCCTGGCAAAAGAGTGGGATAACTTTAAGGTAACTGCCGGTTATTACACCTCTAGCTGGGAAGTTGATGAATGGTGGTCCCTGGGTAACCAGAAATACTATGTATTGGGTCAAGATGGGGAGCTGATCACAGGAGCTGCAGATGGCTCTGAGCTCACAGGAGACCTTGCCTGTAATACATCCGCCGATATCTCAACTTGTGACTGGAAATATGATGTGGATGCTGTGGGTGATGCCCGTGAAAACGCGCTTTACCTTGCCGGCGAGTTTTACTTAGGAGATTTCACTTTCGATCTGGGAGTGCGTTCCGCAAACCGGAAAACCAATTACTCCGTGGATCATGGCGAACGTGACGGTAATTTTACCACCTATAAAGCAGACGAAAATGGTACTGCCTACACTGCGGCAGTGGACTGGGCATTTGCCGAAAATATGGGCACATTCTTCCGTATAAACTCCGGTTATAAATTCGCAGACTTTGACAACTATCGAGAGTTTGGTGACAGCTTCATTGCTGGGTCTGATCTTGTGATCGACATTGAGCAATACGAACTGGGTTATAAATTACAGGAGCAAGATTACTCCCTCTTTGCGACGCTGTTCTACAACGAAACCCAGGGTATGCCTGACTGTATCATCGGCAGCAGTACCTGTACTCGTTTGGAGACAGAGGCGCTTGGTCTCGAATTGGACGGTAAAGTTCACTGGGGAGATTTCACCTTTGGGTTAAATACTACCCTGCAAAAGCCAGAAATCACGAGTGGTGAATATGAAGGCAACCAGGTTATGCGTCAGCCTGAATACCAGGTGCGCCTGAGCCAGAATTATGATTTCACACTGAATGACATTGATATGGCTGTGTATACCGATATCAGTCGGGTGGGTGATCGCTTTAATGGAAGCAACAATGAAGTAACTTTGCCAGCCTATACAAAAGTTGACCTGGGTGCGGTGGCTTATATCAATGATATTACTGTCCAGTTGGCTGTGGACAACTTAACTGATGAAGATGGTATCACCGAAGGTGATCCCCGCGATCCGCTAGCGTCTAATGTCCGCTATATCTTACCGCGCAATATCAAGCTTAGCTTCGCGTACGATTTTTAACCTCATGCCTCTCCCATAGGCTTCCAAGCTTTGCCGCACACTTCTCCAGTGTGCGGCTTTTTTATTGCCTGAAAAATTTAACTACAATCTATTTTCAAATCCATACAAATAATGGAGCTTCGATCTTTGTGGTCTAACCCAAATCCTTCCGGAGGCTCCCCAATAAAGTATGTGGTTAAACTGCTTTCATGAAGCGAAATTAGAGTCGAGGTTGAGAGCCCTAAGGTCATTGCAGGTGTGAAACCTTAATGTTCATATACAAATTTAATTTGGCAGTGGGAGATAGTTCTATTAAGTTATGAGCAGTTACCCCAATTCCTATTGCTAGCTGTATGTTGACGTTCTGACTAAAAAGTGGCATTAAGGTGGCGTAAGGGTTTGTTAGCTGTACTCTTTTCCCCCACCTATTATTAGTTTAGTAATGTTTCATATGTATTAGTGATTTTGGGTTGGTACATTTTTGGTAATATGAAAAAATTTATTGGCTTTCTTGTTGTTGTTTTGGCAATACCACTGCTCGTCTATTTTTCTACCTATAAGGGGGAAAGAAGTTTTACCAATCATCATGGCCTTCCAAATGTTAATCTGGTTGTCGATAATGCGTATTCTCTTTGGTTTACGCCTTATGATCCACTGATGGGGATGTATAATAATATAGGAGGGAAACTTGGATTTATTGTCTGTAGTGATGTACCTAATATCGCTTACGGAATGGCTGGATATTCATTTCAGGTCTTATTGAGAGATAGTTTTGTAAAAAATCCAAATTTTTATGATACTCGAAATGGTAATAATCCAGAGAATCCATTTTTCCATCGCCGAGCAAGAAATCTATATTCCTATTTCCAGTCAATTCAATCTTTGAAACCAGCATCTTATAAGCCGCAGTTGGGGGATTTGGTTTTTTATAGAAAGATTGAAAAAGGATATATTGCCCATGTTGCTATAGTTACTTATGTTGATAATAGGGGGTTTAAAATCATGGAGTCAGCACCCAAAACCCTGTTCGCCAGGGAAGTAGAAATGGATTCTCCAGTGAAAAGGGGCTGGATCTTGGCGGGCTTTGGTAAAGTGTATTGAGGTGTTGTCCATGATTCGTAGTCATGAGAGATATTGTTCTTACAGTGATATATGCATCCCAGTGATTTTTGTAGCCTAATTTCTCCTAGGCTCAATTCCTGTTCACTGATAATTGAGATATATTGCTGGTAGACAGCTTACATCCAGATGGGTATTTCAATACATCTAACATGTTTTTAATGGTAAGAGGTTTGATTAATCGGCTTTGACAGGGTCGGTTGTACTTAGCCCAATGGTTTCAGACTTGCCAAATTGGCATTATGAGGTAATTTAAGTGATCTGGCGCCTAATAAGGTTTCTAAATGTAAAAATTAGAGATCATGCCATGTTTTAGGAGCATATTTATCCTTATTATCTAGTAGGATAATAGGTATTTTTCTACAGTTACCTTTTCAGATTTGAAGCACCGATAAAAGCGCCACAATGGATGATCTCTGGATTCCCACTGATCTAGCTTTTCAGAAGCAAGGCGTTAACTTAACTTTCAACTAAAAGAGGGTTGCCGATGTCTATTGAACGATTGAGAACTCCTGAGGAGCGCTTTTCTTTACTACCGGGTTTTCCGTATACTCCCCACTATATTGATAGCCTGGAAGGCTATGATTCTATGCGTATGGCATATATCGATGAGGGGGAGCAGGACTCGGATACCACCTTTCTTTGTCTCCATGGGGAGCCCAGTTGGGGTTACTTATATCGAAAAATGATCCCAGTTTTTGTTGAGGCAGGACACCGGGTAATTGCTCCAGATTTGTTTGGGTTTGGTCGCTCAGATAAGCCCGTCAATGAAGATGTGTACACTTTTAACTTCCATCGTAACAGCCTGATGCGTTTGATTGAGCATTTGGACCTTAAGAATATTACGCTGGTTTGTCAGGATTGGGGTGGACTTCTGGGATTGACACTTCCAATGGATATGCCGGATAGATTTACCCGATTACTGGTAATGAATACGGCTATCGCAGCAGGGGATGGTGCATCTGAGGGGTTCTACCACTGGCGGAACTTCTCTGTCAATGTACCTGAAATCCCTGTGGGAGGACTCATTGCCAATGATGCTCAATCTGAGGTCAATTTATTCGATATAGTAGCCTATGATGCGCCTTTTCCAGACAATCGCTATAAGGCTGGCGTTCGTCGATTCCCGTCAATTGTACCGGTTGATCCTGATATGGAGGGAGCAGAGCTAGGGGTAAGGGCTCGAGAATTCTGGTCTAGGAGCTGGGGTGGTGAGAGCTTTATGGCGATTGGAATGAGGGACTTTGTGCTTGGTGAGAAAGTGATGGAGTTGCTGAGGGGAACCATCAAAAACTGCCCCGAGCCTCTCAAACTAGCGGAGGCGGGCCACTTTGTGCAGGAATATGGTAAAGAAATTGCTGAAAAGGCTCTCAACCACTTCAAGCTTTCCTCTACAGTAACTGAAAATTAAGAGCGTACTAGTGCCGGGATAAGTTAGATCCCGGCGCTTTACTCCTGTGCAGCCTAAGAGGTTTAGGTTGCTCTCATCTTTCATAGCTAATTTACTACTGGGGCTCTGTTTACCGTAGTCTTGTTATCAAACTTCAGTGTGCTCAAAATGGGGCTTTTATCGATAACTATTACCTTTTATAAGGTTAATGGTAATCTGCACAGCTCGAATAGATACCTTAAGCCATTATTTTGAGTTGGGGTTTAATATGATCAATGGTAGTTGCCACTGTAAAAGTGTTCAATTTGTAGTTAATGAGAAATCACTGGATGTTCGCAAGTGTTATTGTGAAACATGTAGAAAGCTAAGTGGGGCTGATTATTCAGTGGTAGCATTGGTGAATAAGAGTCAGTTTAAGATTATTAGTTCTCCCCAGAAGCTTTTGCAATATATTTCTAAACCAGGAAAAACTCGGCACTATTGTCCCACTTGTTTTGCCCCGGTTTTTGTTGAGGTAGAATCCCAATCTAATCTTTGCCGGATTCGTCTGGGATTACTTGATGATAATCCTGAAGTTAATATATCTGGTCACATGTGGGTTAGTGAGATGCCCTCTTGGTGTAGTATTAGCGATAATCTTCCGGTATTCACTCACGATTACTCTGAATGATAAGACAGAGTTAGAAACTGTGGGCCGGTAAGTTGAGTTGTAATGAAAGGGTATTTGAATGAGAAGTATATTTGTTTTATTTTTGTTCTTTTCGGTTAATGTCCTAGGGGAGGTAGCACATTTCCGTATAGATTCAGAGATCCTGGGAGAGGAGGTTACAGCTCGGGTATCTTTACCGGATACCTATCACCATTCTAAGAGTTTTTCTTATCCTCTACTAGTGATATTGGATGGCTCAACGCAATTTAATCATATGGCGTCTAGTGTTCATTTTTATAGTACCTATGCCGTTATACCTGAAATGATAGTGGTCGGTATCAGCACTCAGGATCGGCTCGCATATTTTACTCCCACTGAGCCCGAAGCCTACGCGGGGCGCTCAGGCAAGGCTGACAAACTAACAAAATTCTTGGAAGACGAATTCTCAGGAATCTTGAGTAAGAAATATCGAATTTCTCCATATTCTATTATCTCAGGTCACTCACTTTCTGGGCTATATACTAGTTACTTGGCAATTAATAATGAATCTATGTTTGATGCAGCAATTTCAATTAGTCCCAGTTTATGGTGGGACGATTCATCTCTTATAGATGAGTATAAGGGTAGCCATGCAAGAAAGGAGAATAAGCCTTTTAGATGGTTTCTGAGCATGGCAAATGAGCCAAATGAAATGCCAGCGGCTTTTGACGGTATGCTTCAAGCATTAAACGATATGCCAAGATCAGGATTGCATTTCTCTTATGCGCGATTCCCCAATGAAACACATGACAGTACACCCTTAGTAGGCAATGCAAAAGGGTTGCAAGCAGTTTTCTCCGATTGGAATGCTGTGCCTGAAATTGATGTTATGTCTTTAAATGAATTAAAAGAGTTTTATAGTTCTAAAGTTGATGAGTATGGCTATTTATTTCAACTTTCTGCACATCAATATAATGTCTATGGGCTTAAAGCGGCCTATGAAGGTAAGACTGATTGGGGGATTGAGATCCTAGAGCAGGGAGCTAGGGAATTCCCCGATTCTGAGATTTTGTGGGATAGTTTGGCAACTGCCTATAAGTTGGGCGGAAAACTAAAGAGTGCAATGGGGGCTTCAGATCGAGCCGTTAAGTTAGCAGAAGAGACCAACTCAGTCTTTCTCAGCGAAATGAATACTCAAAATACTCAGCTTAGAGCTGTGCAGGTAGAAGGTTCTTTGGGGGATATATAAGAGGGAGGGGGTAATAGGGTAGTACCAGCATAAAATTACAGTAGGGTATTGGGACGATAAACTTGGTATGCATATTAGAAATGTCACACTTCAATAGAATCTGTAGTCTTTATTAGAGAGTTTAAAGTGAAGTTTAAAGACAGTCGTGGAATTATTCTGACTATTTTGGCAATGCTCTGTTTGGCTGGTATGGATGCAACAGGTAAGCTACTCATCCAGAACTATTCTATTGTTCAAATAATGGCGATTCGTTTCGCGATATTTTTCTTCATCGTTATAAGCTTGGCAAGACTCAAAGGGAGCTTGGATATAGTACGAAGTGAAATATTTGGCACTCAATTAGCTCGCTCTATTGTTCTCGCTCTTGAGGTGTCAGTATTTATTTTTGCTTTTAGTATGATGTCTTTGGCTGATGTGCATGCTATAGCTGCGACCGCTCCATTATTCGCAATATTAATGGCTGGATGGTTTTTAGGGGAGAGGATAGATACAAGGAGCTGGGTAAGTGTTGCGGCTGGATTTATAGGTGCCCTTATTATCATTAGGCCTGGAATGGGAATGATGGGTTGGCAAACCTTGATCCCCATCTTGGGAGCTATCCTATGGGCCGCATATCAAGTGCTTTCACGCCGTGTTTCACACTTTGATAGTGCCGATACAACCGTTTTCTATACCGCGACCATGGGTCTTATTATTTTTGGAAGCTTAGCACCATTTTATTGGGTAGAGCCGACAGTATCAGGGTGGCAATTGTTGATTTTAAATGGGCTCTTAGGTGCAATGGGCCACTATTTACTGATTAAGGCACTGGCACTTACTCCAGCTTCTATTTTGCAGCCCTTTAGTTACGCTTTACTATTTTGGGCTATTGTTATTGGCTTTGTAATCTTCGGAGATCTGCCTGATGGAAATACATTATTTGGCGCCTTCGTAATATTGGCTGCGGGATTTTATGCTTCAGACCTAGGCCGCGCATTGATTGGTGATTCACAGATTAAGGCCAAAAAGGGGAAGGATGATGCTGAATCAGAGTCAAAGTTAATGAGTTAAAAAACCAATTTGATAAAGGGCGCTCTAATGATGGTAGTTGAGCCCCATTAATATATCGGTGGCGAAATTGTTTAACGCCACCTTGAATTCAGTTAGTGATTAGGTATCTGTTCTTAGAATATTTAAAAACTCATGCGTCACGATGCTCAAGGAAGCCGCCATCTACCCAATTGATTATCAAGTCAACATACTCTTGTCCAGCATCTTCCGATGAGAAGTGAGATGCGTTATCAAATATAACTAGCTTACTATTGGGGATATGCTTGGATAAGGCAGTCGCATTATCCACTAAAACAAATGGATCTCTCTTGCCCCAAGTGATCAATGTCGGAACATTAATACCATTTAGTTTTCTCTCAATCCATGGAAGCTCTTTCGAATAGCTTCCAAAGAAACTGATGGCGCACTTGTGACTGTCATTATCAAAGGCTATGTCATAGTACTCTTGGATAGCTCGTTTGCTGGGTTTGTAGTTGTGATAGCCGTCTTTGACGGCAGTCAGGAAGTTGGTTTTCATTACTGACTTCTTGTTTAAGCCTTTTGCTATCCAGCGAACCATTCGGGATCTGACAACGGCCATAAGAATAGGAGAGAGTTTTGGAGGGAAGGTGCCTGGGCCGTCAAAGATATTGAGACTCAAGAATCGTTGAGGGTGGTTAATAACGGCCGCTAAAGCAATAGGCACACCCACATCCGGCCCTACCAGGTGGGCCTGCTTGATGCCAAAATGGTTCATTATTTGAACAAGGGCTTCGCTCAGGCTGCTCGGAGACATATCTCCTTCCTCCGCTTTTGATAAGCCAAATCCTGGGATATCAAAGGCTAGCACATCAAACTTTTCACTAAATGCTTCAATGGATGACTCCCACATGCGAATACTTTGGGGTAGACCATTCAGCAGTAGTAGGCTGGGAGCCTGAGGTTTTTCCTTGCGTAGAAAGCGAATGTTAAATT
This sequence comes from Microbulbifer sp. MKSA007, assembly GCA_032615215.1. Classification (NCBI taxonomy): domain Bacteria; kingdom Pseudomonadati; phylum Pseudomonadota; class Gammaproteobacteria; order Cellvibrionales; family Microbulbiferaceae; genus Microbulbifer; species Microbulbifer sp. MKSA007. The sequence goes on from CP128433.1 coordinate 2,135,578, forward strand.
TCCCTACAGAGACAAACTGCGGTGTAAATATATCGTCAGCGGTTGAGGGTCTATTGGAGGCGTATTGGGTTAGGGCCTTGTCTAAGAGAGCTTGGGTCATAACAGGGTATATATCTATATGGGTCTATAGGTGATTTCGGGTTAAGTTACTTATTTATACTAGGTTACTCACTTGAGAGTTGGTTGCCAATAAGGCACTATTAAGTGGTTAAGTTACTTTTTGATAACCTATGGAGTGGAAGGGTGGGGACGCAGAATAAAAATAGTGAGAGGCGCGTGTTTGTGAATGATGATGAATGTCCCGTTCGTAATGTAGTAGCTCAAATTGGTGACAAGTGGTCCATCCTGATATTGTTTGCCCTTGTTGATGGTCCAGATCGCTTCAACTCCCTAAAGTCGCGTATTGAAGGGATTTCACAGCGAATGTTGACGCAAACCCTGCGTGACTTAGAGCGCGATGGTTTTGTACTCCGTTCTGTCTTTGCGCAGGTTCCAGTTAAAGTGGAGTATGAATTAACTGACCTGGGAAGGGGGTTATCTGCAGCTGTGTGGAAGTTAGTCTCTTGGGCAGATGAACATCATCCCGAGATTCGTAAAGCGCGCCTAAGATATGATGAGGATAATCAATCGTAGATTAAGGATTCTACCTTCTATTGTCCCCATTTAGGGCTTCTCTCAAAAATTATCAGTCTGCTTTGTAGTAAAGCATGATCTGTACTTGCAATTGAGTTCAATAGAGCCTTTTGTAGCTGAAGCATTACTGTAAATATATAGTTAGAATGATTGGCAATCTTAGTTTTCTTGAACTTGAGGCATAACGGAATAGGACTTACAAGTAAATTTAAATTTCTTACCCTTGATAATTAAATAGAATCGATAAATATAAGTAATTAGAAGGTGAGCCATGGATTTTTTTGAAATTAACCGACACTCCTGGGATAGCCGCACCCGTATTCATGTGAAGTCTGAATTTTATAATATTGATGGATTTCTAAGCGGAAAATCTACTTTAAATGAATTTGAGCTTTCAGATATAGGTAATGTGTCTGGAAAAAGTTTACTTCACTTACAGTGTCACTTTGGCTTGGATACCTTATCTTGGGCTCGATTGGGGGCGAAGGTGACGGGAGTTGATATTTCTTCTGTAGCCATTACTGAAGCACAGGCTCTTTCTGACCGTTCAGGTTTACATGGAGAGTTTATCTGCAATGATATCTACAGTTTTGGAGAGTCAAATAATAAAGAATTTGATATCGTCTTTACTTCCTACGGTGCACTCTGTTGGTTGCCGGATATCGAGCGGTGGGCATCAGTTGTTGCTCAATGCTTAAAGCCGGGGGGACTTTCTACATCGCAGAATTTCATCCATTTTATGATATTTTCTCTGGTTACACATACTTTCATCGAGCCGATCCAGATATTGAAGAGCAGGGTACCTATACAGAGAATGATCGGGGTGGCAAGTCTACCCTAGCCACCTGGTCACATCCGATTAGCGATGTTGTGAGTGCATTATTAAAATATGGTATTCAAATCACTCAACTAAAAGAATACCCGTATAGCCCTTACAACTGTTTTGATGGCATGGAGGAGCGTGAGAAGGGGAAATACTACCTGTTTTTTAAAGGACATGAGATTCCGCTAATTTATACTATTAAAGGTGTCAAAGTTACTTGAGATAAAGAGCAATAACAGTAATCAGGCTAGCGGTAGATTTGTGCAGAGCCTTTTTTAAGGGAGGGAAAAGGAGGGTAATGAGTACCGCCCCCTTAAACTTCCCATGTAAAGGCCCACTGGCTTCATATCCAACACTGCTTTCTTGCGTTTTGTCTAATTGGCGTAGATAGCCACTATTTACCATTCACAGATGTTTAGATTCCGTACTTAGTTGCCATTTCTTTAAGAGAAATTTCTTATAGCCCTTTTAGCAAGCTGGATCACACTCTGTTCAGGAGAAGGTCATTATTAACTGATTTTATAGAGGGTAGTAAGATGGCTATATGGCAATTACAAGGTATGAAGTGTGCTTTATCTATATTTGCAGGTGCTTTTTGCTTGCTGATATCCGGGCTTGCATCGGCGGTTGATTGTGGTGATACCATTAACACCCGAGAAGTTTTGGATGATGATTTGGTATGTACAGATAATATCGCGATAACCATTGTTGGCCCAACTGGTGGCCTGGATATGAATGGTCATACCATTACTTGTGACAATAATTCTGCAATAGGCATAGATGTTGTCGGTCTTGTGGGGTATTTGGAGGGCGCAGGTACTATATCATTCTGCCAGACGGGCGTTAGATTGGCTGGTGATGGATTTCATAATGTAACCAATATTTCTGCTAACAATAATGACTTTGTAGGGTTGGCGGTATCGAGCGACTTCAATCTAATTACTAATTCAAGTGCTAATGGTAATGGTAATACTGGCATATTAGTTACGGGGCTAAGAAATACCTTGATCTCAAATATTATCGAAAGTAACTTACTAGATGGGATTCAGTTGGATGGTGATGCTCCAAGTTTAGCCCAAAATTATATATATGATAATAATCGATATGGGATCTATATTGCTGATTCCAACTTTGGGAATTATAGCCAGAACACCTCTGAGATGAATGGTTCAGTGGGTATCTATATGGAAGCAGCTAATCAGTTTTTTAACTTTATTCTCAACAACACATCCAAGGGAAATACTGATTTTGACTTGGAGGATCTAAATGCAAATGCATGTAGTAATATTAATGTCTGGCGTGGAAACACTTTTACTACTGCTAATCCCAGTTGTTTAAATTAAGGCTTTTTGCAAGGCTCACCTTAAAGTAAACTGGGTGAGCCTGTGTTCAATTCGTATCCGCTCAACTATTTGCTTGTTGTCTATAAGGATTAAATTTCACTGATACATTATGTGGTAATGTAGTATCAGACATGTTTCTAACTCTGATTACAAGGTGCTGATTAATCCATGAAGCCTGATAACTTAATTGATCATCCTGAAGGCGGGAAATTTCTTCAGGTGTTTAAGTCGAGCTCAATAGTAACAAGGGAGGATGGGCAGAAGCGAAGCGCATTGACGCATATTTACTTTTCCTTACAGAAAGATGAAGTATCTAGGTTTCACCGGGTCGAATCTGATGAGGTTTGGAATTTATATAGGGGGGAAGGCTTATATCTCTATATTTGGACTGAGGGGGATAGCTGTTTGCAAAGGACTGAGATTTCCGCAAAGAATAATATATTTTGTCATGTTGTTCCTGCTGGTGCCTGGCAGGCTGCTGAGCCAATTGGGAGTTCTGTTTTGGTCGGATGTTCGGTAGGCCCGGGGTTTGAATTTTCGGATTTCAATTTAATCAAGGTTGATGATCCTGTAGCAAAACAACTGTGTGAGATAGATAGTTGTTTGAGTCGCTTCATTCGTTAAGCCTAAAGTTTAAGCTGTAGTTACGCTTTACTATTGATGGATATTTTGGCGTAAATTTTATGGAGTCTATTTTAAGCTTTTCACTTCACGTCTATGCACGAGTTTTGATTATTTTACTTGCCCAAGCTTCTCTATGCCATTACCTTTTACATGCCAGAGCTATTGAGAATATTTTCCTATGGATATTTCACTCTTTGGGCTCAAAATGTATCCCAATATTCTTTTTTCTGATTTCAAGGATTTTTATTACCTGGGCATAATGGTTATGACTAAAAATTGTTATTGGGTTTACTTCAGCTCTTTCGCATAATGTAAATGCCGATGATGTGTACGCTGATACCATTGCGAGTACAGAAATAATAAGTAAGGATCTCAATTGTAATTTGATTGGGTTAACAGTTGCTGGGCTGACCGGTAGCTCGGATTTAAGTGGCAATTGGCTGTGGTGGTGAGTAGTAATCAATAGCTAAACAGTTTTATTAGGGGGGTACAATACTATTTTAGGAGTTCATTATGAATATTTGGCAGGAAGGAACGCAGTCTAAACTATATTCTTATCTATTTTTCGGTAGTGCGTTAGTAATCTCTGGAAGTGTAAATGCAGATATAGTGTGTGGCGGTAATATTACAACTCCAGAGGTGTTAACTGAGAACTTTTCTTGTAATTCCGGTGTAATAGTAACTGGCCCTACAGGAAGCCTGAACTTGAATGGATTTACGTTTGATTGTGAAGGAGGGGCAGGTGTCATTCTTGAAGGTACAGGAGCTGTATTATCTGGAGGTGCATCAGGAGGTACATTGGATGAATGTGGTACAGGAGTCATTGCAGCAGGTTCCGGTAGCCACACAATTACGGGTATAACATTTAGTGAGGTTTTTGGAGAAGGGGTTTTCCTCGACTCGGACAACAATACGCTGTCTGGTTCGATTATTGATGTACCAATTGGTGGTGAAGGTGTGTTTATTAGAGGCAGTAACTCAACGGTGATAAATAACGAGATTGTTAGTTCAGATGGATTCGGGGAAAGTGGTATCTTTTTTGATCTCGGGGCAGATAATTCGACCGTAATATCTAATAAGATAACCGGTTTTAGTGATTATGGTATGGAAATATGTAGCAATGGTAATTTCATTGCTCAAAATACGGTTGAACTCACTGGTTTTACAGATCCTATTCCCGGCACTGCGGTAGGTATATCGTTGGCTAAGTTCGCCATTCCCATCTGCTTTTTTTGATCCGGATAGCCAATTCGGAAATGTAATTATTGGCAATATAGCAACTGATAACAACTCTACCGATCTTGAGGATACTAATCCCTTCCCCTGCCTTAATACCTGGTTTGGCAATACGGCTGATAATATAGAAGGGGCCTGTATTGATCAATGAGCCGTAAAATTATTCCCTAGAAGGCCAGCGAAATCTTATTCTTTTGACTGATGTTTGGTGAAAGGGTGCGCGGATATTAATATAAGCCTTGGCCGATTGCTAAAATATCACACCGGGATTATCCGGTGTGATATAGACGTGATTAGCTCATTTAGAGGTTCGTTATATATTGGAGTCTTGCTGCTTGCATGGTAGAGCCATAGGGTTCTAATCTATTTTTTCGTTGGGTCGTTTATCGATATTCATATTTTGACGAATGCCGGACTCTGCTAGTACAGATAAGAAAAAGTCATTTGGTGTAAATTCCAATAGGGTTGCCAGGGTGTAGTCAGCATCTTTAAGGACATCTGGGCTGCCTATGCCTACAGCCGTCATACCATCAGCGGACTTAATTGCACTGACTCCTGCGAGCGCATCCTCAAAAGCAATGCAAAACTCTGGATCAATTCCTAGACCTTTGGCGGCGGCTAGGAATATATCTGGTGCAGGTTTAGGTGCAGATTTTTCTGGGTCTGCAATAACAGAAAAGTAACGGGATATTCCCAGGGCTTCCAATACCGCCGGCGCGTTTTTACTCGCTGAGGCGAGGCCAACCGGAATATGCTGAGAATTTAACCATGCGAGCAGTTTACCGGCGCCCGGTAACAAGTCTGCGGGAGAGAGGCTGCGAATTAATTCCTGGTAGCGGCTGTTTTTTCTAGCAGCCAGTGCGATTTTTGCTTCTTCAGTGTAATTGCTGCTTTTTTCCCCGAGAATCACCTCAAGAGAAGCCATTCTTTCCAGGCCCTTTAAGCGCTCTTCAGTATCCGCTGTCCAGGGAAGGTTGAGCCCTTCAGCCAGCTGTTGCCATGCGATCAGGTGGAGACGTGCGGTGTCTGCAATAACGCCGTCGAGATCAAAAATTGCTGCACGATAGATCATCAGGATACCTCCTCCATCGGTGCTATTTGAATGGTTTCTGTTTGCCCTGGTGTCTCCAGGAATAGAATTTGCTTGCCGTGATGAAGACTGAGCGCTTCACCTTTCACCAAGGTGTACCTGGCGCTGTAAGAATCGACATCGACTGCGATCGTGCGGCCACGGAATTGCAACCGGAAACGATAGCCGTCCATTCCATTGGGCAGATATGGATTGAAGTTGAGTTCATTGCCGTGCAGCCGCATGCCAGCAAATCCCTGGACCATACACATCCAGGTGCCCCCCATACAGGCAGTGTGTATACCGTGCTGGGTATTGTTGTGGTGGTTATCCAGATCCATTCGCGCAACTTGCTGGAAGTAGTTCAGCGCTTTATCCGGATACCCAACTTCACTGGCAATAATGCTGTGAATACAAGCGGATAAAGTGGAATCGTGCGTGGTGAGCGGTTCATAGAAGTCGAAATCCCGACGCTTCTGCTCAATTGAAAACTCTGAACTTTCCAGTAACAGGCCAAGAACGACATCCGCCTGCTTACAAACTTGGTGTCGATAGATCACCAGGGGATGATAGTGAAGTAACAGCGGGAATTGATCGGCTGGCGTTTCGGCAATATTCCAGCGGGGTTTGTTTAGAAAACTATCGTCCTGAGAATGTATACCCTGCTTTTCATCGTAGGGCAGATACATGCTTTCTGCGGCCTTGGCCCAGTTATCAATTTCCTGTTTGCCGAGTTGAATACGCTGGGTTAACTCATCGCACGCTGCAGGATCGAATGATTTTAACCACTGTAATACTTCAACAGCATATTCAAGATGGGCCTTGGCCATCAGGTTTGTGTAGAAATTATTGTCAACCAGGGCGGTGTATTCGTCTGGTCCGGTAACCTCATTGATACAGAACTGGTTGTCGCGAAGTGCGTTGAAGTGGCCAATCTCCAACCACATACGAGCGCCTTCTATCACGACTTCTGCGCCCTTGTTGCGCAGAAAATCGACATCACCGGTAACCCGGCAGTAATGTCGTACGGCGTAGGCAATATCCGCATTGATATGGTATTGCGCAGTGCCTGCCGGGTAATAGGCTGAGCACTCCTCACCGCCGATGGTGCGCCAGGGAAACAGTGCTCCCTTTTGAATCGACATCTCCCTCGCTCTTTTTCGTGCGGCATCGAGGATTGAGTAGCGGTATTCCAGTAGGCCGCGCGCTAATTCGGGTTGGGTGTAGAGGAAAAACGGTAGTACATAGATTTCTGTATCCCAGAAATAGTGGCCGTCATAGCCGTCACCGGAAAGTCCTTTGGCTGCAATATTGGTATTGCCATCCCGACCTAGGGATTGGAACAAGTGGTACTGGTTGAAACGTATTCCCTGCTGCAGGGCATCATTTCCACTGACCTGAATATCGGACTCAAGCCAGAAATTGTCCATTTGTATACGCTGGGTTTCGATATGGTCCGCAAAACTTTTAGCCGCACAGCGCTCCAGGTAATGATGCAATTCGCCTGCTGATATCGGCTCAGCATTTTGCTGTGCAAAGTAAGCGACGTACTTGGTTAGGCGAATAGGGGTGTTGCGGCGGGCAGCAAAGCGATAGTCAACCGAGACGCAGTCTTCACTGCGGAGGTTATTGGACGTGTAATCGCTGTCACTCTCACAAAGGTGCAGGGCTGCGCATCGTATAGAGAAGCCACTGCTCTTAACGGATAGAGGCAGGGCTAAATAACCATCTTCAGCTGTATTTTCCAGCCATTCGATATCTCCCCGGTCAATAGGGGAGGCTAGGCGTGGGTCCTCACTGCGTTCTGCTTGGGCAAGGTCACCATCAAGGCAGGATTGCAGGTGTACCTCTCCGTCAAAATTGATGGGTGTGAGTTCCAGTTGCAGAGCTAACAGGTTTTTCTCACTGAGGGAAACCAGGCGCTGCACTTTGAGTTCAATGGTTTTTCCTTTTGGGGAGCGCCAAGTGAGTTTTCTCTCGCTGATCCCCGCGGCCATGTCCAGGCGACGCTCGTAGTTGAGCAGCTCGCCTTGGGCGAGACTAAAGCGTTCTCCATCCAAGCTGATATAAATGGTCTTGCCGTCGGGAACCGTCAACATCCTCTGGTTGTTGCGCGCGTAGCCATAAGCAGACTCACCATAGGTGATAGGTTCGCTGGCGTAGACTCCATTCAGGTAACAACCATCCGTGAAGGGTTCTGGATCGAAACCCTCCTCAAAGGTACCGCGTAAGCCGATATAGCCATTACCGAGGGAGAATAGGGTGGCATTGAGGCTGTAATCTTCGGGCTGGAAGGTGTCCTCCACCAAGTCCCAGGGGTGGATCTTGTGTTTGATTTGTTGTTTTTGCTTCATACCACTTTCACTGGATTGGAGATTGGGTCCTAGGGCCGGGCCTGCTGGGCCTTCGGCAACTGGCATTCAGTCTATCCGTAGTTGATGTCTTTTTGCAATCGATTGCAAGTCTGGGGTTAAGCCTGACTGATACTAGAAGATAGACCTGATTTTCATCTCCGAAAAGTCTGTAAGCTACTGAAAAATAATGGTTATTTTCTTTTCCTGGGTCAATTGCCAGTTGTTTTGTGACTGATCGGCATAAGGCATTCCCAAATTTTTATTGGTTTTTATGCAAACGATTGCAAATTTTTGTCTGACTGATACATACTGGGTATCTTCAGGCATCTGGGAGAAGTCGCCTTTCTCCACAAAGTCTGGGTAAAAAATGTACAATAACAGGTTGGTACGGCTGACTGCCTAAACCACAGAGCCAGATAGAATCCACTATGAAGAATCAGCGCATACTCCTATCTCTATTCACTATCTACTTTGTCTTTGCCATTTTGTTGAACAGCGTGGGTACTGTGATCCTGCAGGTAATCAATACCTATGGGGTGAGTAAATCTGCTGCGAGTGTGCTGGAGGGGTTCAAGGATATCCCCATCGGTATAGTGTCTTTCCTGATTGCTTCCCAGCTTCCCCGATTGGGGTTTAAGCGGGCGATGCTGGCGGGGTTGGCAATCGTCACCCTGGCTTGTACAGCTATGCCCCTGTTACCCGGGTTTTGGACGGCGAAGTTACTGTTCTTGTCCGTGGGTGTTGCGTTCGCATTGGTAAAGGTTGCCGCATACTCCACCGTGGGATTGTTAGCGCAGGGCCGCAGCGCACATGCGAGCCTTCTAAACACCCTGGAGGGGGTGTTTATGGTGGGAGTTCTCAGTGGCTACTGGCTGTTTAGCGCTTTTATTGATTCATCGAACCAAGGGTCGACTGCCTGGCTCAATGTGTATTGGGTGCTGGCGGTGGTCTGTGTGATTGCATTTGTATTGCTCTGGTGCACAGAGCTTGATGAATCCGGGGCGCGAATCGAAGAGGCTAGCCCGAAACAGGACTTTATCGCGATGATAAAGTTGATGGCCAAACCTCTGGTATACATCTACGTGATCTCCGTATTTTTCTATGTATTGATTGAGCAGGGGATAGGAAGTTGGTTGCCGACCTTTAATAATGAAATTCTTAAGCTGCCGGCTGCAATGAGTGTTCAGGCTGCAAGTATCTTTGCCGCAGGGCTGGCGTTGGGGCGACTTGGTGCCGGTGTGATGATGCGCAAAGTACACTGGTACCCGATGCTGAATGTGTGCTTAGTTGCGATGGGATTACTGGTGGTCGTTAGCCTGCCCCTGGCGAGTAATATTGTGGCGAATCCCGATGTAAACTGGCTCAGTGCTCCAGTGGCGGCTTTTGTTTTACCGCTGATTGGCTTGTTTATGGCACCTGTGTATCCAGCTATCAATTCTGTGATGCTCAGTTCCTTGCCCACCCACCAGCACTCTGCAATGACAGGTTTACTGGTGATTTTTTCTGCGCTGGGCGGTACAACTGGCTCACTGATTACCGGGTCGGTTTTCGAGGCCTTTGATGGCCAGGTGGCTTTCTACTTATCCTTGGTACCCATCACAGTGATTCTGATTACCCTGTTCTTTTTCCGTCGCGCCGTAGAGCGGGGGGATGAGACGCTTGAGGCCTCAGCCCCCCTGGCTGGGTAGCAGGGTGGTTTTACAAACTTGGGCGACGGGCCTAAGATGGCATTTTTCCCGCGAACAAGGTGAAGTACGCCATGCCCAAGGGGTCCTCCTCTCCCGTTTCCATGTCCGATATTGCTCGGTTGGCGGGAGTTTCTGAATCTACTGTTTCGCGAGCGCTGAACGATAATCCATTGATTAACGAAAAGACTCGCGAGCGTATTCAAAAAATCGCGAGCTCCATGAATTACAAAATCAATGAGAGCGCGCGAAACTTACGCCTGCAACGCAGCCATACAATTTCGGTTGTGATTAATACGGGGCGCAGTGGCGGCCAGACATTTTCTGATCCATTTATGATCGATATGATCGGTTCAATTGCTGATCGCCTTGCGGTGCATAAATACGATTTACTGTTTTCCAGCAGTATCGCCAGCCGCTCGGATTGGCATTCTTATCTGATGAGTTCCAGGCGGGCTGATGGCGTTATTGTGATTGGCCAGGGGGTGGATGATACCCCACTTCGTGATCTGCAGCAGCAGGGGGACCCTCTTGTTGTCTGGGGAGGGACCTCAACGCAGGGGGCCGAATATTGCATCGTTAGTAGTGACAATCAAATGGGCGGGCGTCAGGCCACAGAGCACTTAATGAGCTTGGGGCGGCGGCGAATACTCTTTCTCGGCGACACAGCTCACCCGGAGGTCAATGGGCGCTTTGAAGGTTACTGTGCCGCGCTCAATGAAGCTGATCTGTCTGGCACTACCAGGCAGTTGACCGCCGGTTTCTCCAGTGAAAGTGGTTATCAATCCATTATCGACCTGGTTGCGCAGGAAGGGCTTAGTTTTGATGGCATTTTCGCCGCCAGTGACAGTATCGCTATGGGGGCGATAAAAGCGCTACAGGCCCGTGGCTATAAGGTGCCGGAAGATGTCGGCATAGTGGGTTTTGACGATATCCCAATCGCGCCGTTTTTTACCCCTCCCCTGACAACCGTTCGCCAGAACATCCACCGAGGTGGTGAATTGATGGTGGAGAAAATGATGGAACTCCTCTCTGGAAAATCGGCGATGCCAGATGTACTACCTACCGAGTTGGTAGTGCGGGGTTCTTGTGGTGCCAATCCGGATTACCAGCCTGTAGAGGAGTTCTTTCAAGACACTTCAGGTGAGCGTTAGTCGCAGGCTCTCACCATTTTGTTTGCCAGCAGGGGCGTAGTTAGTGTCCCTGCCGTTTCCCGAGTTTGAGCCACACTTGTAACACCGAACTCTGTGGCTGGACTCGAAACATGGTAGATGAGAAAACTAAACTGACCAGAATTCAGGTACTGGGACTGTTTGCCCTAAGCTTGGCAATTTTTCTGATCGGAAATGATCTCACTGCGTTTTCCGTAGCAATCCCAGCCATCGAAAAAGACTTCAACTCCAATATCACCACCACCCAATGGATTATCAACGGCTATACATTGGCTTTTGGGATACTGCTGATCTCGGGCGGGCGTTTGGCGGATATGTTTGGCCGGCGCAAAATCTTTTTCATCGGCATGACCTCCTTTGCATTTTTCTCCCTCCTCGGTGGCATAGCTACCAATATTCCAATGCTGCTGGCGGCGCGGGGATTGATGGGGATCGGCAGTGCCCTTATGTGGCCGGCAATCCTGGGGCTGATCTACGGGATGTTACCGGAGGACCGCTCGGGCTTTGCCGGGGGCTTGGTGATGGGCATGTGTGCCGCTGCGAATGCAATTGGTCCGGTATTGGGGGGCATTCTTACAGACTTATTGAGCTGGCGCTGGATTTTCTTTATCAACTTGCCGGTGGCTGCATTGGCATTTTGGGTCTGCTGGAAGGTTATCCCGGATGACACACCGGAAAATGTCACCGAGCGCATTGATTACGGTGGTGTAATCACCCTGACTACATCGCTATTTTGCCTTCTGCTGGCGCTGGATTTAGTCGTGGATATCGGCTTTAAGAGCCCGGTGATTATTGTCTTGGCACTAGCCACCTTGCTGTTTATGGGGGCGTTTATCCTGGTTGAGCGCCATGTGGGCAGAGATGCGTTAATTCCCGTAGATGTAGCAACGAATCACGGTTTCTTTGCCGCAGGTATAGCTACCTTGTTGCTGTCTGTGGTGTTCTTTGCTGCCCTTGTATACGTTCCCCAATACTTGAGTAAGGTCCATAATCACTCGGCGATGTATTCGGGAATGGGGCTACTTCCTATGATGGTCTCATTTGGCTTGGTGTCTTTTATTGCCGGTGGGCTCTACGAAACGCTCGGTGCAAAAACGATTGTCTCGGCGGGCACCATTGCCATGTGTATCGGTATGTTTATGCTTTCTCATTTGCATAAAGAAACAACTTTTTTGCAAATGGTACCGGGACTGGTGGTTCTTGGGGCGGGTATTGGCCTGTTTTATTCTGCTATTACTACTGCCGCAATTACGGTTGTAGCGCCGGAGCGAGCAAGCTTGGCGGGAGCAATTCTCTATATGTTCCAGATTGGTGGGGGAGCAATAGGCTTGGGTATGAATACCACAATTGTCGCAATGGCTCCCGATATTTCTACGGGGATCGATCGCGCTTTCACGGTTAATGCCTATCTGGCGATGATGGGACTGGTGGTGTGCCTTTTGTTTGTTTCAGGGAAGCCAGCGGGTAAAGCTCCCCTGTCTGAGAAATGATTTATTGCTCGCTTAAATTTCTATTGCCTAATTCTGCAAAATTCACGTTCGTGATGATGCCATCAGTATTGTAACTGAGAATCAATACTTTTTGATAAGAGGCCGGTTGGAAAATAGCCTTATTGGTTTGGCTATACATATACACTTTGGCTTTCTCGGATTTATTGCTAATCAGTGGGTACTGATATTCGCCGGAGGGTTTGCCCAATAAATCCAGAGCTTCGAGAATACTGGTTTGGCCTTCGCTGATAAGTGGTACTTTTGACTCATCAAAATCGGTGGAATCTTCAGCGAGAGAGCTGACAAAATCCTGCCCAACCAATTTATCGTCATAAAAGTAGAAACCCTGGTTACGGGTGCCGCTAATATTTTCGTTAACCGCCTTTTTGCCAGTAGTGGGATACGCATAAGCGAGTGTTAAAATTTGTTGGTTGTTTTTTACAAACATGCCTTTTTCATAAGGCTTACCGAGTTTCTCTTTAATGGATTGCTCAGTATCTACGCCTAACGCTACCTCTTTTTCTCCCAGGGGTTTTGTGCCAATGCCGGTACATCCGGATAGCACAAATAGGGAAAAAATAACCGTTACCAGTCCTTTCACTACAACCTCCTGCACTGTATCTTCCAGGTTCCCTGTGGCCTGAAATATTCGGCGCATCCTACAATTCGCATGTTTTAATTGCCAGTGATTTATAAAGATGATCGATGACCCGAGATTACACTGCTGTAGCATGAATTGAGTGGGTATAGAGAAGTGCACGAATTTAGGCATATCGTGCGCTTTTAGAAAATACAGCGTAGTGAATGACAGCAGAAGAAGAACTCAGTTCCTGATACTGCCCCCTCATTCCATTATTTTTTTAAATAAAATTGATAGGCATTTTTTACCAGGACATTTTCTGCTTGTGCTTCATCAAGGGTGTCGCGAATTAACAAAATATCTTCAGGTTTGAAGGGACGCGGTGCCCTGGTAGAGGGAAGATCGGAGCCAAACATCAGGCAATGTGGGTTGGCCTGATAGAGGTCGACAATTGCCGCTGCGGGGTCGAAATCCAGGCGGCCAAAGCCGCTCGCTTTTACCTTTACCCCTTTTTCTGCCAGTTTGAGCAAGATGGGAAAACCCTGCTTGGTGATTCCCATGTGATCGATAGAGGCGGCTGGTAACGCGATCAATTTATTATAGAGAGGGGTCAATGCAGAGGCTTCAACGTATAGTTCGACATGCCAGCCTGCCAAGTCAAAAACTCGCCGGGCAAGGGTATCGATAAAACCGATCTGTTCCGAGCCACCCCGTACCAAATTAAAGCGTAGGGCTCTGACTCCATGTTTGTGGAGTGACAAAATGGTGTTGTCGGGAGTGTCGGCGGATAGCTGTGTGACCCCAACATAGTTTTTGCCCAGCTTTTCCAGGGCATCAATAAGGTAGGTTTGATCCAGCTTCTGGAATGAGCCGGAAACTACAGCGCCCCCCACTAGCTGGTAGTTTTGTAACTTGAGTTGATAGTCGTCCACGGTAAATGTTGGCGGCAAATAGCCGTGATTTGGGAATAGGGGGAACTTGGGATTTATGATGTGGAAGTGACTATCAAATAGTCTCTGTTTTTGCTGTTCCATAGTCGGGTGCACCGTGCTCGCTTAGATTTCCTGGATGACTCTCACTCGATCTGCAAGAGCGCGCTGTGAAACGGGAATGTCCGGGGCGAATAGCTCCCAAGAGTGAATCACGCCAGGTCGAACGTGGAGCTCCGTGCTAACACCGGCATCGGTGAGTAATTGGGCGTATTGCATATCCTCATCGCGAAAAATATCTAGTTCGCCAACATCGATAAATGCTGGCGGTAGACCCTTGGCATCTTGCAGGCGGGCAGGGGCAGCATGAGGACTGACTGCAGGGCTGCCCACTTGGTTGCCCAGGTAAGCGGTCCAGCCGGTGAGATTGTCTTCATAGGTCCAGATAATAAATGGCAATAATTCGGGATCGGGAGTAACCGTCCTGTCGTCCAGCATTGGGTATAACAATATCTGCCGTGCCAGGGACGGGCCTTTTTTGTCGCGAGCGACAATTGTCAGGGCTGCAGCCAGACCCCCTCCGGCACTATCTCCCATGATGCCAATTCGCGTGGGGTCAATGGAGAGTTCCTGTGAGTGTTGTACCAGCCAAACAAATGCCCGATAGCAATCATCAATCGGTATAGGGTAGGGGAACTCCGGAGCCTTTCGGTAATTTACTGCTAAAAATGGCACGCCGCTGGCAGCTACATATTTGGCGATGACCAAGTCGTACCGTGAGATATCGTGGCAGATGAGCCCACCGCCATGAATGTAGAGAATGGCGGAGCCTGGTTTGCTATTCTCCTTTTGGTACCAGCGTAACTGGATCTCCTCTTGGTCTGAACTCTTTAGGGTAAAGTCCCGAAAGGAAACATCTGATGGAAAACTGCGACCCTGAAATAGTGCTTGGGTGACCACGGCTCCATTCTTACGGCGAGTATTCACGTCCCCAATAGGCGCTTCTGCCAAGGTATCCAGCAAGTCGCCAAACTTGCCAAGGGCGCTTGAAAAGTCCGGGTCCAGGGAAAAGCTCATTGACGAGATCCTTATCGGAGTTCCTATCAGCTAGTGGTCCATAGCTAGATATGGACCTTTGCTAAATGTGGACCTTCGGCAGCGAAATGCCAGTACTTTTAGCTGGGTTCTGCGACACCGCTTTCAGCCACCAAGGTCTGAATAGATGTTGTCGAAGCTGACTGCACCTCTGATTTGTTCTCGCTGTACCGCTCGGTCAGATAGTTACCCTGGCCACGCAACAAAATGGTGGTTTTTACCAGCTCTTCCAGAACGTCAATCACCCGGTCCCGGAATGGGGAATCTTTGAGGTGCCCTTGTTCATCGAATTCCTGCCAGGCCTTGGCAATAGAGGATTGGTTGGGAATCGTAAACATACGCATCCAGCGGCCGAGAACCCTCAAATTGTTGACGGTATTGAATGACTGTGAGCCACCGGAAATCTGCATGACCGCCAGGGTTTTTCCCTGGGTTGCCCGGCTTGCAGATTGGTCCAGTGGTAGCCAGTCGATCTGATTCTTGAAAACGGCCGAGACATTTCCATGTATTTCCGGGCTAATCCACACTTGACCCTGGCTCCAGGCAGACCACTCGCGCAATTGCTGCACCTTGGGGTGATCCTGGCTGGTGCCGTCGTAAATAGGGAGCTCGACAGGGTCAAACAAGCGAACCTCGGCACCAAAATGCTGCAATATTTCAACAACCTGGTTGGCCAATAGACGCGAAAAGGAGTTGGGTCTCAGGGATCCGTACAACACTAGAATCCTGGTAGGGTCACCACTGGGAGGGGAGTCCACTAGGCGATTAAGAATATTGATGGGGGTGTGGTTCGGTAGCATCATGAGTTACCTCCAAATTTCTATATTTCTATAATAATCGAAATATAAGGCAAAGCAAAGGTACAGCAGCCTGAGTCGGGCCTTTCTGAATCCGCTTGGAACCGGCTAGTCGAATAACGGGTGCACAGGGACTCAAAATACTGGGCCAGCATCGAGACTTAGGCTTCCTTTAGTTTCTCCAACACTGGAGGAGATAGCGCAAACGGAAAGAGAGTCCAGCAGAGGTTGCTCCCAATTGTTAGGGGGAGTGGGTACGTTTAAATGCCTCCCTGATGGACTACTTCAATATTGAATCCCTCTGATTGGTTAGGTTCTTCAAAGTACTTATTAACTTGTTTGAAGGTCTCAGGGGTGTCAAAGGCGGCTCGTTCGGGGTGTGATTTTTGCCTTTGGGCGATTTGCCGTAAACATAATTTATCATCGGCTTTAAGATAGATTAATTGATGGGGAAAGAGGTTATCCAGAAATATCTCTTTGAACCAAGATCTTTGTTTTCTTGTATTGCCGGGAAAATCCAGTACTACCGAGATGCCACTCCTTAAAATATCCTGAGTATGTGACTTGATCATTGGTTTTAATCTTGCAGAATACTCTATGTAAGTGGAGAGTGAACAGATCTCATGGGGATATAAATTAGACAGCCACTCATCTTCGGAAATAAGGATTGCTCCTGTAGTTTGTGCTATCTCCGCAGCTTTTGTACTTTTTCCTGCGCCCATCTTTCCACAAAATAAAAAGAGCATTCCGTTTTCTTTCACAGTTCTTCCCGTTAATCCGATTAGAGAAAATTTCGACTATGGGAAAATCATGCCTGAAACTTTACGCTTGGTAAATAGTGGCAAAGGGAACTCATGAAATGGCGATTTAGCTAAGCATCAGGGAAATACCAGACTTGCGGTGGCCGAATATACTTGAAGCCATCTAGATGGCTAGTATTTACGTCGTGGGAATCTTTACTGCCTTAGATGCTTATATTCAGCCCAAAGGTGAGCCTGATATAGGTATTTCGTCTCTATTCAACAAGATACCGATTAACTGCGGCATTTGACAAACACCATTGAGTTTAACCAGCTTTGATCCGCATCAAAGTCTTTTATCAGGGGGCTTCAGTAACACCTGTAAACTTTCTTAACCCATGGGAAATCATATAGCTTGGTACATAGGATGGCGGCTTTGAGGCTATCAAGTAATTACACACTTCCAGCTTTCTTGCTCCTCCCTGATCAAGAGAGTTAATACTGGCGAATAGCTTATTTCGATCTCCCTCTGACATCGAATTAAATTTTTTATTGAAAATCACTCTTAATACATTGTGCCCGGTTTTGTCGCTAACCCTCTGTGTGTCGAAATAAGCAAAGGCACTGGCAACCATTAACAGCTCAGCTGCCTCATCAAATTTGGATTGTTCGGTACATGTTTTGGCGGCAGAAGTAATATCTGTCGGTGAATGGGTAGATTGTACTGATGTGGCACTGATACATCCGAGAGACGAAGTGGCTTGACTATCCTTACTGACATAGTTGTTGGCTTGCGCGCCTAAAACAAATGTGGCGAGCAGAAGAGCAAGAATTGGAGGCAGGATTTTGCTCATGATTCGAATTTCCTTTCCTTAGTGCCTCCTTAATCATAGACGCCGAAGTGCCAGTATTATCTCAACCACCTGAGAAATTTATTAGCCAGTTAGTGTAGATTTTAGTGGGATTTGTTTAAAAATCTGAATTGGAGATGTCTAGGGCTAAATTCCTGCCAATGGGGAAAGGAGTGTGCTTTCATGCCATTGAAGTACAGGAGGCTTCAGCTAAAGCGTGCCGCTCGCAATTCTCTGGTGCTAAGCGGCACCTAGTAGCCATCAGCTCTGACAGAGTTGGATTTGTCGCAATTGCTATTAAGTTAGTTGAGAAATTATTCGGTGTTGGGTTGTGATTCTTGAGAAGCTTGGAATAGTGATTTTATCAGATTCTTGGTGATTTCTTTTTGGTGTTCAGCTCTCAGGTTCTTCATGTACGCAGACTCGTCGGGAACAACTATTTCAGGCAGTATTTCTTTCACTGCTGAATCGCCATTCCATTCTACGGTCGCTCTGCTGTCGAAGCTGGTTCTGAACTTTATATATTTATCCTTATCGATAAACACATAGCTATTTGAGAAGTATTCAGCATCGTTTCTGTTGGTAAGTGTGAAAGATGACTTTTTTCCAGAATATAGCTTTTCACCGATTTTAAAACTGAAGTTTTCAATAGTCTCTGGTGATCTTGACTTGTAATGCCCTTGCTCTATAGCAAAGTCAACTTCATCTATAATATCGCCCATTTCAATGGAGATAATTTCATCTGTATTTTCCCATGTGATGCTATCGATAGGGTATACATAGACATTGATAATATCGGTAGGATACTGCTTATTATCGTACTTTAGGGCAATTCCCAGCATGGGTTCATCGAAGGTGCTGCTTTCGGTGAGTACAAAGTTATCTGTTTCTTCTGGAGTGATCAGGTCTTGCTGATAATTGCTTGCATTTTGCGGTCGCATAGATCCACATGAGGCGATAAGAATACTACTCAATATGATAAGTGCCTTGCTTTTCATTCTCTCTCCTTGATAAGGCTGCTTTCCTGGGGCGGAAATTATAAGTTTCTATTTGTTCTATGAATGTAATATTTCAATAAGCCTACCACTCCTTGGGTGCTCAATTCATCGTTTGGTAAGTATAAATATCTAAGTTGTACTCTTCTTATATCCTGAATCCGGCCTAGCTTTAAATCAACTCTACGCCTTAAGGGGAAGATTTCTTGTCGTCTATTTTTTTATCGATGTTAGCTGAAGAGTGTGATGCCGATTCTTTTAAAGTTGCCCCAATTATATTTTGAAACTTTCAATAATCTGAAAAGATGATTTAGATGTCCAAACTCCGCCCCTAAACCAGCTGATTTAACGTGCGTAATATCACTTCCAAGGTTGTGATTGAATCCTAAATACTGGAGGGATATTTGGCCTGTCATTTATGTTGGCCTTGTTACAAATGGGCAGATATTTACATAACTGCCTTAAGCCCGTAACTGATTGGTCATGCTCTGTAGCTACTATTTTGCGCCCCCGCTTGCGGGTAGTTTTATGAATGTTTAATTCGGAGATGGATGTTTGTCAGTATTGAAAAGTGCGTAAATTATGAAAATGTAAAGTAGGGTAAATGACTAAAATTGACCAGTCAGTACTGTTGTAATTTAGCGGTTCACGACAGGTGTGTACGCTTGTTCCAATTGGTCAATTCAACTGAGGGGAAATACTTACTGGGGTTTTTATTTTAGCGGTAACTATCAAGATACTTATCAGGAAAAGAATAATGCATGAAACAATTGGTTTGGTATCAAGTTTGCTTTTGAGTTTTTCGATGTCTGTTGTCGGCGAAATTGATGCTAGCGATGATAAAGTGAAGCGCCTGGATTTACAGGGGCAGATTGATACAAAGGCTCCCTTATCAAAGACCTTATGGGCGGGAGCGCATAATGCCTATGCATCCTATCAGTGGGATCAGGGTGTATATACCGATGTAAACCAGTGGTACGCGCCGGAGAAATTATTCAGTCGGGGAATACGTCTGGTCGAATATGATACTTACCCTGCTTCCAATTTCAGCTCAACACCGCACCTGTGTCATATGGGCCTGGAAGAGGCCACTATGTGTATTTATATGTTTGGCACAGCTGCAACGCTGGGGGATGGGCTGGATGAGATTAAGGATTTTCTTGAAGATAATAACGATGAAGTCATATTCCTAAAGTTTGAGGCTTACGATTCTGATTACCACCAGAACTTCCGCAATAAGATTGGTGAGAAAATTGAAAGCAGGTTGGGGGATCTGGTATTTAAGCCTACCGACTGGGGCTATACAGAAGATGATTGCGCCTCCCTGCCGGCGCAAACACTGACTAAACAGGATGTGTTGGATGCGGGACGCAACGTTATCCTATTTATTCAGGTGCCCAGAGAGTATCCGCACACTGGTGATAACAATCTGTGTGATTACCATGACGAGTCAAACACATCGAAATTCAGACGTAATGTCTGGATCGGTGTGGATGAAATGGATGCATCTGGAAACCTCACTTCTAATGAGCCACTTGCACAAAATTCCAGCCAGCTAACAGCAGATATCGACGGTAATGCCAGCGCAATCAGCCACTACAACAATGGGAATTTAAGTGTCGCCCTGGATGCAACAACGGAATATAGCAAGGATGACATCAAGTATTCCGGCAGTGAGATCCTGGAGAAAGCAGTATCTGGGTATAACATGCTTGAGTTGGCGCTGGTGGAGGCCAATGCGACCACTATAGGTGCCTCTAAAGCACCCCAGATTGAAGATTTTACGTGGTCTTGGCGGAATGACTCTCCCAGTGGCAGCAATAGTTGCGCCTGGTTAAGTAATGACGGTGAAATTCGTGACTATAGCTGTAGCACGGAGCGAGTGTTTGCCTGTGTGGACGATGAGCGAAACTGGCACATCAGCAGTGCATCGGGGACTTGGAGTGAAGGTTACTCCGCCTGTGAAGCTGATGGCTACCGCTATGGAATGCCTTATAACGCTTTGGAAAATGCCACGCTCTATGCCAAGAGGAATTCAGAAGGTGTAACTACCTCGGTTTGGGTGAATTACTACGAACCATTTGATGGGTTCTGGATCGCCAACCAAGATAGTTACTCGGATTTTGGCTACATCAAAAAAGATGCCGTGGGTGGTACCGGAGGTGATGCGTTTGATTCAATCGACCTGGTAAAACGCAAACTGCTCGGCAGCGGCACTATGAATCTGAAATCTGTCCAGATTCGTTCCGGTGGCCGAATTGATGGTTTTAAAGCTTGCTATGAATTTAAGCAATCCCTAAGTCATGCCACAGCCAGTGATCATGAATACTGTATTGAATATGGTGATGGAGATGGGGGCTCGATGGGGAGTGTACTGAGTTTCAACTCCGCCAGCAGCGAGTATTTGGATGACGTTAAAATTTGTGTCGACGATGAAAAGCATGAAACGGGTAGTGTTTACTACCTTAAATTGACGTCGAGCAATGGCTCATCTATTTCCGGGGGCACTCAGCAGGGGACTTGTACAACTTATTCTTCCACTTCATCCCAGCAAATTTTTGCTTTCCACGGGCGCCACGGTGATGAAATCGATGCTTTGGGCGTGCACAAGTTATCCAACAGCTTGGTAAACCCAGGGTACTACGCAACCGAGTGGCTGGACCTGGATGATCCCTCCTCAGGTGGCATTGATTATGAGAGCTTTAACGAACACAAGTCAGCGGGAAATATCAGCAATAGCTGTGCTGTCAGTGATGTTGCTGGTATTGAGGCAAGGGTTGTTGATACGAAGTTGGATTATTCCTTAACCGGCGAAAGCATGCATATTGGCGATATCGGCACTAATTACCGCTTCTTCTGTGCAACAGAGGATTGTAGTGACTACGAAGTAAAGTATTTCTTCTCTAACGCAGCCTGCCTACCTTAACGACTCACAATATCCCGGCGGTGAATATGCTGCCGGGATTCCTCTTACTACTCGCTCACTAAAGGAAGCTCTCTCGGCTGAATACGGGGATTTCGCCTATAGTCGAACTCAAGCAATGTGCGGTATCAATCGGCAGAGCGAAGCCCATGAAATATGACGAGATACATGAGGATCATGCTGATCCCCTGATCAACCAATTACATCGAGCAATAAAATATGCCGTTAAATTTCTCGCCATTCTTATGGTGTTGGTCATATTCTGGACCATTGCGGATGTCGTCTATGTACTTTATGAAAGGCTAATGGAGACGCCATTCCTATTGCTTGATATGGAAGATATCCTCGAGACTTTTGGGGCCTTTCTCGCCGTTCTTATTGCCATTGAAATTTTCACTAATATCCGACTCTACCTGGGTACAAATGTGATACCGGTGCAATTGGTATTGGCTACAGCCTTAATGGCTGTAGCTCGGAAGGTTATTGTGCTCGACTTAAAATTTGTTAATGCGGAGCAAATAGTCGGTATTGCCCTGGTGACTATCGCCCTGGGAGTTTCCTACTGGCTGGTGAGGGAAAAAAGTAATAAACCTGGTTAGTACTTGTGATTTTTTGTCCTTGATAATGCTCACTTTATGATTTTATTTTTTGTATTTATACAGTTGACCAAAATAGAATCATATCGTTAACTGCATTAATAGCTACTTACAATAGTTAGCCCGAACTAAGAGAGCCGGGCATTTGGCTGAGTGCCAAATCCACGATAAACCTTATTAATGAATAGGTCTTTCTGCTTCAACCGAACGAGGTGGTTGCAGGTTGTTACTGCGAAAGGTAACTGTACTAATCCTTGCTTCTGGCCAATGGGAACTAGTGCCATTAGTGGGTTTCGTTTATAGCTTTTGGTACTTTTTCCTGTTCTATTTCTGGCGATGGCCTTTGCCAGGTATTCACCTTGCTGAGAGGCGAGGTAGCCCAGTTTGGCCTCACCAATATCGGCAATATCTCCGAGTGCATACAAGCTTGGTTCGTCAGTAACTTGAAGTCTGTTATCGACTTTCACAAATCCCTGCTGATTAAGGATATGCGCTAAGTGCGGTTTTAGGTAATCATTGTTGGGCAGCGCACCAATTGCTTCAAAAACCAGGTCTGCATCGCTGGCTTGGCCATTGTTGAGATTTATATAGCGGCCATTCTGATTTTGGTAGCGGCTGTTAAACTGAATTTCTACACCTAAATTCACTAATTGTTTCTGGGCTTTGATCTGTGCTTTAGGCTTGAAGTTGTCCAATAAGACCTCTTTATTGTGTGCCAGAATTACTTGAGTTCTCGGCATAGCGTGTGCGACCTCTCCCGCCAATTCGACTCCAACGACTCCTCCTCCTATCACCATGACTTTCCTTGCTTGTTTCAGTCGCCGGTGCTCGTCCAACAGTTCTTGGTTCCGGGATTGAATATCCATTGCTGAAAGGGATTTGGCTAACGGCATGCTCGGATATCGGGTGCCAGAGGCGAGTATGGCGCTGTTGAAATGTAACTCTGTTCCATCTGCCAAACGCGCTGATTTCGCAGACATTTCAATTACATCTCCCTGAATGAAGCGGCCATAGAAAAAGTCTCTATAGTACTTGCGCGCTTGATTCCCGGTGCTGGATGGATCGGTTACATTGCGCAAGGTGGCAAAAGTGACTTCGAAATAATCTTTTTTGTCTACCAGAATGGTATGGACGCCATTTCTTTCCAGTACTTGCGCGACAGACACACCGGCGAAACCACCGCCTACTATCAATACTTCCGCTTTAATTACCATATTTTTCAACCATTAGAGGGTGTACAGGTCATTTGAATCCATTTTATGGTGTAGCGAATATGCTGTGAATGTGTGATTATGAGACTCTGATGTGCATATTTGCACATCAGAGTATGGGGGACTTTAGGTAAATAATGGATAAATGGACTGAGTTAAGGACCGCTTACAAGCTGGCCAAGCTAGGCACTCTGAGTGCAACGGCCCAAGAGATTGATATTCATAGGTCCACCGTGATGCGCCATATTAATGTACTGGAGGAGAGCCTTGGGGTTGTACTATTTCAGCGCAATGACAAAGGCTATATTCCAACGGAGGCGGGGCTGGATGTTATGCGACTGGGGGAGGTGACGGACAGCCATTTTTCCCAGTTGTCCTCGCGGTTACAAAGCAAAGAACAGAATTTGCAAGGCAAGCTCACCATCACCTCTGTCGGCGAGATGGTAGACCTGTTGATGCCGCTCATTAGACAGTACCAGACCCAGCACCCAGGTATGCTTGTCAATTTAATCGGGGACCTACGCAATTTTAACCTAGAGTACGGTGAAGCTGATATTGCAATTCGTGTCGGTGAGAAACCAACGACACCTGATAATATCGTGCTGCCATTTTTCACTACAGAATTCGTTTTCTATGCACACAAATCCTATGTTGAAGAGTATGGGCTTCCCGATAAAAGTAATCTTCAAGAGCACAGGTTTCTGGCTTTAGGTGATCGTCCGTTACACTTTGACTGGAATGAATGGGTTTATAATCATATCCACGATCAAAATATTGTCCTGACTACTTCCAGTCAGCAAATTCTTAACCAGGCAATGCTTTCTGGTTGTGGCATTGGCGCCATGCCGAGAATTCTGGCTAAAAAATTTGAAGACATTATTGAGATTCCTACGCCTGAAAGCTGGCAAATCTCAACTTGGATACTTGTTCATCGCGATATGTTTAATATGCCAAAAATCCGTGAGTTTCTTAGCATCTTAAAGCTCTGGCAAAAATGAACAATGCCAAGTGCCAGCCCAGAGAAAATCATAACAGCGGCTATAAACTTTTCGGGACCAATCGATTCTCCAGTTAATAACCAACTAAAAAAGAGTCCAAAAACGGGGCAGAGTAAACCTAAAGGTGCAACAGTAGACAGCGGGTACTTAATGATTAACCGGTTCCAGAACCAGTATCCCAGCAGGGTGGTTGGGTAGGCCTGAAACAATATGGAGAAAATCAACTTTCCACTAAGGTTGTTTTGTATTTCATAAAATACATCCGCACCACTTTGAATATAGGTAGCAGCGAACAGTGGTAACGGTGCAAATAATAGCCCCCAGACAATAAAGCTAAATACGTGCTGTGTGCCACTGGCCTTTACTATGAGCCCACTGATGCTCCAGCTGGTAGCCGCTATTAAGATAAGTGCAATACTGATTAGGGGTACAGTGCCATCTTCAACCATCAAACTTAATAACAGCCCTCCCAAGGCAAGTAGAGCCCCAAGAGCTTTCTGCGGGATAATTTTTTCTTTCAGGAATACCCAGCCAAATAGTAAGCTAATCGCAACATTTACTTGCAAAAGAAGTGAGGCCATACCCGCAGAGAGTCCGCTAGAAATTGCCCAGGTGGCCATCCCCCAAACCCCACAGCCAAAAGTCAGGCTGTAGGCCAGAACGTACTTCCAGCTGGCTGTCGGTCTGGAAACAAAAAGCACTGCCGGAAAGGCTGCCAAAGAAAAGCGTAAAGCCACCAGAAGGAGTGGGTCCAGATCTTCCGTTCCCATCTGAATAACGATGAAGTTGAAACCCCACATTGCCATTAGTAGCACACCAAGTAATAAATCCGAGTACCGCATCAGCCCCTCCAATTTGTCTCGGGGCTAACTATCCAAGAAATGAAAAAAGGTATACAGATGCAATTTTTGTATAAAATAGGTATACAGTTTGGGCGGAGACGGAATCGGGGAGGGGATAGGTGCGATATAAAGAGCTTGCCGAACGCTGTATAGAGGATATTCAGTCAGGGAGAATACCGAGCGGTCATAAACTACCGTCCCTCAGGCGGTTCGCTGCACAAAACGAAGTGAGCCTGACAACAGCCCAAAGCACCTACTACTTGCTGGAGGAGCTGGGCTGGGCGAAGGTTCGACCGCAATCTGGATTCTTTGCCTCAGTTCCTCCCAGCAGTAACCCGCCTCCCATAATGCCCGCATTCACCTGCCGAACAACAGATCCAGTAAATCACGATTGCTATTTCCGTGGGTTGGGAACAGGGCCATTGGGTGTTGCGTCTTTATCTCCAGAGCTATTGCCGTTAGATTCCCTGGAGCGCAGTATGCGGCGGGCAACCCGAGAGGCTGGCGCCAGGATGCATGGCTATCCGGTTTCCTCTGGGGAGCCGCTTTTGCGCAGTGCGCTTAGCGCACACTTTGCCAGCTATGATTTGCATTTCTCTGCCAATGAATTAGTAGTGACGAATGGTTGTATGGATGCCGTCCGCACGGCGATTGCCATTACGACTAAGCCCGGTGAAGCGGTTGCGATCAGTTCTCCTTGTTACAACGGTCTTCTTAATCTGTTGGCTTTGATGGGGCGAAAAGTTGTTGAGATACCGACTGTTGAAAACGGCTTAGACCTTGCACAGCTAGAGCGCTATATGCAGCAGGGATTGGTCCAAGCGGGTCTTTTTAGTAGCAGTCATATGAATCCTACGGGCGTGTCCCTGAGCTCGGAGCAGAAAGAGAACCTGGCCGCACTGGCTGGTAAATATCGGGTTCCAATTGTCGAGGATGATGTGTATTTGGAACTCGGATTTCAAAGAAGTCTGCCCATGCCCGTGCGCTACTGGGACCGGAGCGGGTATGTGCTTTGGTGTGGCTCTATCTCCAAGACATTGAGCGCAGGCTATCGCCTGGGGTGGTGCTTACCAGGAAGGTATCGAAAACAATATGAACGCTATCGATTTACCGAAAGTTTCGGTGTGAACTTGCCCGTCCAATTAGCGGTAGCCGATTTCATCGGTACTACTCAATACTCCCGTCATGTGCAGGGGCTCAAGCAAAAGCTTGCCTTCCAGGTCGCATCCTATCGCAACTACTTAAGTTCAAACTTGCCCGATGAATCGCGCATCAGTGATCCCCATGGAGGAATGGTGATTTGGTTGCAGATCCCAGGGTTGGATAGCCGGAGTCTTTGCCGTATGGCTTCCGAAGAAAATATAGCCTTGTTGGGCGGTGCAGATTTTAGCACGCTTGATCTCTACGGTGATTGTGTGCGGGTGAATTGTGGTTGGCCGCTTGAAGGTAAAGATAGAGGGAAGGCTGAGGCCGGATTTCAGTTGGAACGTTTTATCGAGTTAACTCACTTATGCCGATAATTAATATTATTCAGATATTCACAACCTTGGAAGAAGGTACCTGAACTTTCATATCGTTACACTGCTTTTGATAGTTTTTTTCCTCTGCTAGAATCCGCGTCCCTTTTAGGATGATTGTTCACGGAGGACATCTAATGAAAACTCTTGCCACTTTTACAGCAGCGATTGCTATTGCCGGTGCGGTTCCCGCTCAAGCAGAACAGACTTTTGAACTGCCTAAGTTCAGTCAGTGTTCTGTAGCGGCTTCTGCAAGTAATACTAATGATCGCGAGGTTTATCGCATCTTTTCAGACTTCTATTATGAAATAGAAGACTCTCGAGAGTATGCAGTTAAGGCTGTACAAAACTGGGCTGAAAGCTTTGCAGAAGGCTGTGCTGGGGAGACAAGTCAAGTCAGCCTGGATATGGTTCAGTGTGATAATTTTATTGGCGGTGCACCAGTTTGCAGAATAGAAAGTGATGAAGGTGATTACGTCATTGTGAAAGACTATGTTGATTCAACCAACGTAGTACTCTCTCAACATGATCAACAGAATTGGCCAGGAATACACTCCTCGAATGATCAGGAAACGCTGTGGATGGCCAGGCCTGAACTCTGCTATAGCGAGCTTCTGGAAGGGGGTATTGATTCCCAAGCATATTACCTGGATGCCTATAACTATCGCTACTTTGGTGATTACCGCTATGTATTGGCAAGGAGCAGCCGCGATTTAGTGCAAACTCTTGACAGACAATACAGTCAGTGTGAATACGATACTTCGGGAATTGAAGCCTACAAAATGCAGTGTTCTGAGACTTCCCAGGGGACGAAGGTGTGCGCAACTGCACATACTGGAGCCGGCTATTTCGTATTCGTGAGTGACGATCATCACGGTATGCACGTTATTTTCAACCGCTGGGACTGATTACACTATTAGTCCACTTCTAAAGCGCCTCCCTGTAAAGGGAGGCACCTGATAGCGAACCCTAATTAGCTTGCTCTATACAGTGCGCAAAGCTTATTGCCAGCAGGGTCTCGTAAGTAGGCGAGGTAGATTGGGCCTACGGCGCTATCCCGTACGCCTGGGGGTTCTTCGCAGCTGGTACCACCGTTGGCAATACCTGCAGCATGCCAGGCATCAACCTCTTCAGAACTGTTTACTGTAAAGCCAATAGTGCTGCCGTTGCCATGGCTTGCGGGCTCCCCATTGATGGGTTTGGTGATGGCAAAAATACCGTTGTCATTAAAATAGAAGCAGCGGCCACGATCATCAATAGTGCCGGGTTTGTAACCCAATATTCCAAAAGTGGAATCGTAAAATACCTTTGATTCCTCGATATCATTGGCCCCGACCATAATATGACTAAACATTGATGTCACCTTAAATTAATTTTAGGGTAGTTGTGCGTGAAAGATTGTATACCAATACTATTAAACATCAATGAATAATCATTCACTCAATGCCTAATAGAATTGTTCGTATATCCGTTACCTCCAGGCTGTACCTCTCAGGGTGTGTGGACTGGTGCAGCTTTCTATCTGTTGGGGTTTATATATGAGATGCCTCACAGATATATTAAATATTGTGCGATTCAATGATCATTAATGCTTATTTTAAATTCTGTTGTTGATAATAATGTGGTGACTAATTCGGGTGATATCGGATTTCTTATCGATATTTTTTTGCTTGACTGACTGGTGTTTGTTTTTTGTTCTGTTTGATAGGTTTTATTTCCTGGTTTGGTTTATTTTTATTGTGGTATATAGGTTGATAGTGTGAATTTTAAGGGGGTAAAATTCTGGAGGTTTGATTTGATAAAAAATAATAAATGGTTTTCGCTTAAAGGTTTACTTTGGGTGTAAGTTGCGCCAATTATTTAATTAAAAAATTTAATTTTATGGTCAGGTTAAGCTGTCGGCCGTATTTTTTAGGGATAAAAAATGAAGCGTCGAGATCTATTGAAGGCTGCAGGTGTAATGTCTGCATCACCGCTTATGGGAGTGGCATCAGCTAAGGCTGGAACAAGTAATGCTTTGGATGGCTCTAGTTTCCCAGAGTCAATAATGGTCGGTGATCTATCAGATTCCTCCGGAGTACTCAGTGTAATACAGGGAATCTTACCTGATGATGTTATTGGCCATCTTCTTATGGCTGAGGGTATTCCTTTGGCGTCCAACCATCTTACACCTAATGGAAAGGGAGCTTTGACCCGGCTCGACTTTACTGGGCGGAGCAATAACAGTGAAGTTCCCTATACCCGAAAAATGATACGTACCGCGTCTGCGATAATGCAGGAGCAGGATTTAACAGGTTTTGATAAATTCAATTTGTTAGGTGGGACAATATACTCAAGCCCGAATCTGGGATTTATGAACTACTGTAATACGGCCCCCAACTATATGGGAGATAACCGTTTTGCAATGAGTTATGAAGGGGGTATGCCCTATGAGTTTGATGCTACAACTCTAGAGATGGTAACCCCTATTGGAGAAGTGGATGAATGGAAATCGAGCTTACCCCCGCTGCTTGAAAATCTAACCCCAGAAAAGTGGCTATTTCCCCAGGTTCGGACTACCGGTCACCCTTTCTTTGATCTGGAAACAGGTAACTGTATCACCATCAACTATGGTGGAAATATTGGTGATTCTGGTAGCTCAGGATTTATTCGATTAATTCGCTGGGATCGAGAGGGTGCATTTGAAAGTTGGAACATTCGGGATCGTCAGGGTAACAACGCCTATATTGCTGCAAGCTCACACTCTCTTGGCGTAACGCGAAATCATATCATTGTCTTTGAAACTGCAGCGAGAGTTGAATCTACCCGAATTATTGGAACACGAATAGTTCTGCCTCAAGAACACCGGACCCGGTGTTGGGTTATTCGGAAGGCCGATATGGTGCCGGGTGCTGATACTATTATCGCAGATTACCTGGAGCTCGGCTTTGATACGTCGGACATTGTCTGCAACTACGATGACAATGCGGGTGAGATTACCCTGTATGGCCAATATATGGGGGCAATGGATAAATCCGAGCAGTTATTCCGCTTTGAAATCCTGCAGAAGGGAGGTTTGGTACCCAAGTGGTTGTCCGGATACCCTGCAGCACCGCTGGATGTTGGAGGTTTGGTACGTGCCCGGATTCGAGTTAACTCAAATTCAGCTATTGAGATAAAAGAAGATTACCGGGTTATTCGGGATGATGCGCTTTCCTGGGATATGAATGATCCGGCTTACCGTGGGCACTTCCAGTTCCCTGAAACCTTTGAGCACCTTTATTGGGCTGCTGTGGGTTACAGGCCTGACCATATATCTATGCGGGTTTCCTGGGCATATCGCGATTATCCTGAGCGCCACTACGGCTATTGGAATATGCCTGAAGAAAGTCGTCCCTCTGCCTTGATTCATATGGACTGCGTCAATATGAAAATTGCGGATGCCTTTCAGTTCCCAGAAGATTGCGTAATGCGTACACCGCAATTTATGGCCCGCCCGGGCTCCACGGCCCAGAACGACGGTTATGTGATTGCAGCAGTTGTACGCAAATATCCAACGACATCCGATTCCAATGGTAAAGAGTTTTGGATTTTTGATGCGGCACGTCTCAGCGGTGGGCCAATTTGTATCCTAGCTAACCGATCACTGGAATTTGCAACCACGAATCATGCACTGTGGGTGCCATCCATTGGTCGTCGCCCTTTATCAGCCTACCGGTCAAATTATGCTGATTTTCTTCGCAGTAAAGCGCCTGATCACAGCAGTAATGTTCGGGACATTATCGATGGGGAGCTGCTTCCCCGTTTTGGTTGATTTATCCAGTCTACGTTAATGCAATAAAGGGAGTTTAGGTATGTGTGCAGAAATAATAACCAAATCCAAACATTTATTGAGGTGGTGTAGAAAAGCTCTTTGTATAGCGGGCGTTTTTATGGCTGCTACAAGTGTTGCAGAGCAGCTACCGCCACCAATTGAAGTGCCTGAGGTATTAAAAAACTACCAGGATACTCAGGATTGTTTCCCTGGTGTTATCCATGATCCGACCAGTATTGAAGAAGTTCAGCAGATAGTACGTGATGCAGCGGATCAAGGCCGTAAAGTGATGACAGGGAGTCGCCGATTCAATAGTCAGATTGATGCGGCCTGTGCAGGTAATGGAGAGGTGCAAATCACTCTGGAAAATATGGATCAGGTTGTTAGCCTAGACAAAGATAACCTGTTGGTTACTGTCCAGGCCGGTATGAGATTCCGGGATTTGACCGCCTATCTTCGAGAGCATGAACTAAGTGTGCCGATGGTGACAGAGCTGGCCATATTCACGATAGGCGGTATGCTGGGAAGCGGTACTCACGGTTCAACTTTTACACAAAAAAGCAGCATGATCTCTGATTATGTCACCGAATTGAAGTTGGTTGATGGCAATGGGGACTTACGAGTAATCAATGGTGAGATGCTCAATGCCGCCAGGGTAAACCTAGGTGTTTTAGGCGTAGTTGTTGAAGTGACCATAGAGGTTGAACCTGGCTATAAAGTACAAGCAAAAGTAAAGGGGTATCACAGCGATGATGAGCTGGAGGATGTTGTTCTTGATTTGGCTCGAGATAATCATTCAGCTAATGTTGCCTGGTTCCCGGGATTAGGGCGCTATACCGTAACAACTTACAACAAGGTACCTTTGTCGACTAAGGGTAATGCCTACAATGCCCAGGCAGATGTATCAGACTTCTCCGAATATTTATTTGGGCTGATATTTGATAGCCTTCATGAAGCCGATAGTGCCGCATTGCAGTGTTTTGCAGCTTCTCTTCGCCATACTGCTCGCTCCAGTTCCTATTTCAGGGATGTTGACTCAGGCTTGAAAAAGTTTATTAAGCCCACTGGACATGCGGACCTGATGCAACATTTCGTATGTAAAGAGCCAGATAAATGTGTCTGGGACAACCTTCCAATTGCACTTCAGGAAGTCGCGATTCCATTTGAAGAATTGCCCAACTGGATTGCGGATGTCCGCCAGATTATTGCAAATAGTGAAAAAACCTGTTTTCCGCTGAATGGTATTTATTTCCGTTTTGGCAAGTCTTCCGACAGCTATTTAGGGATGACAGCAGGCCGCGATACAGCGTTTGTAGGGATTGAATATACCCTTCGTCAACGAGGTGAAGCTGTGCCAAAGAACTACTTTGTCAATTTGGAAATTGAGCAAATGTCCCTCCGGAAGTATGGAGCCAGGCCTCACTGGGGTAAGAATTCAGTCGCTATTTTTGAGGACATGGCTGAGCGATTCCCCAAATGGTCCCAGTTTATGGATGTTAAAGAAGAGTTGGACCCAAACAATATATTTTCCAACCCCTTTTGGAATCGGGTAAGTGGAGCTGATCCTTTGGAAAACTATTTAACTCCTGGCTGCAATCCCGATGGTCAGTGCTATTGTCAAACAGATGAACACTGTGAAGAGGGTTCCAGCTGCCAAGCGGGAGTTTGGTATTCAGACGCAAGGATTTGTAAAGCTGATTAGAGCACTTTAGGGGGGATAATTCCACCCCCTGTATTTAATTGATAATGAGTAATAATAAGAGGCTTTTAACTGTTGAGCGGGAAAGAATACTCGAGAGACTAAGCCTAAAATCGGTATTCATGCCTTATAGGTGTTCTTTCCCTGCCCTTTATTATTAAGTTACAGGTTGCTGGTCACAGCAATTGGTAATGCGATCTCTCACAAGTTGGCAAAAGCGTGCAGGATCTTCCAGAGGTAGCATATGATTTGCTGAGCTTACCTCTTGTGGATGGGTGTCTGGAATTAATGTTCCCGCCACAAGCGATACAGTTTTAAATAGCTGGCGAGTATTACTGCCATAGGCCACGGAAACTGGAATAGATATGCCTGAAAGACTACTTGGGTTCAGTGCGGATTGTTCAGTTTGATTAAGCTGTAGAGGTAGGGTGTAGGCATTATCCAGCTGCTGTACGCGATATTTAAGGGGCTGCTGAGAGAAGTAGCCTGCTTGATTCCCAGAGCCGTCGATTAGTAGCTTAACGGCAGTATCCAGCTCACCTTCAGCTGTTGTTTTGAAAATTTCTGCAAACATAGATTCAGCATCTTGGCGATACTCTTCCATGTTATTGCTTTCAATGTATCCCGGATATCCAGGCTCATAAAGGTACAGACTTTTGATTAATTTAGGTGCCTTTATGGCAGCATTTAAGCTTACATCGGCACCATAGGACCATCCTACTAGGTGGGCAGGGCCTATATCTAGTGCCTCAACCAGCCCTACCAGGTCTGCTGCATGGGTATCAATTCCAAAGGGGCCTTCCGAAGGATTACCCGGATTACCGAAATGCCTTTGGGTGAATGAAATCGCTCTAAATTCATTTGATAGAATTTTGCAGTGTTCTTGCCACATGCGAGCATCGGCCAGTGCGCCATGTACAAGAACAATGGGTTCTCCCTGTCCCTTCTGGAAATAAGAGATAGAGTGGTTGTTTACAGTGATAGAGTCTTTTGGGTTTCCGTCCATGGGGCTAGCTTCCTGGGAGCCATTTTTTAGCGCTTATCATAGTCTATTAGAGGTTTATGTTTAACATTTCCTAGTCCAGTTGTTAGGAGAGAGAGACAGCTGCCCTAATGTCTCTCTCATGAGAGTAAACCGATAGGTCTCCTAAGAGTAATCAACGAGCTTTTCGGGTATAGTTGATTTGTTTTGACGTAGCAGGTGGATGTATATGGAATCGCTGATAAAGGACCGTCTGAAATCACTGGAAGTAGAGCGAGATATTGAAATTATCTATGCCTGTGAGTCAGGAAGCCGCGCATGGGGATTTGAATCCCCTGATAGTGACTGGGATGTAAGGTTTATCTACAAACGTAATATTCAGCAATATCTCACTATAGGTACTCCCAGAGATGTTGTTGAGGTTCCATTTGATAAAAAACTTGGTGATGAACTGGACTTGGTCGGCTGGGATATCAAGAAGACTTTAACTTTAATGAGGGCAAGTAACCCCACTTTAATTGAGTGGCTATTTTCGCCAAAGGTCTATTTTAGAAATGAAGATGTTTTGAAGTCATTGCAGGATTTGGCTTTAAAATGTTGGCAGCCGCGAGCATTAGCTCATCACTATGTCAGCATGGGATTTAATAATTATTCCAGGTTTATTCGCGAGGATGATCGAGGCTTTAAAGAGATTAAGGTCAAGAAGTTACTTTATGTTCTGCGTTCACTGCTTAATGCTCTGTATATAAAAGAGTTTACAAAAATTCCTCCTGTGGACTTTAGTCATATGTATAACGAGTTGTTGCCTTCCTCAGGAAGTGAGTGGCTTCTGGATATTCTTTCCAGTTTGATTTTGAAAAAGAAGGAGCTTGAAGAGGGCGATTTGATAGCCGTTGATGGCAAACTGGATGGCTGGATACAGGAAAATATGGATAGATCTGGTGCCAATTCTATAGAGGAAAGGCCAAAGTTGGATCTTCCAGAATTTGACAGGCTTTTTCGTAAAGTTCTGGGCGTATAGCCTTTTAAATCGGACGGATTAGAATTTTATGCATATGCGGCGCGCATAGGGTTTGGCGAGTAGCGGGAAGAGCAGTTTTGGGGGTTAGCCTGAATTAACAGGTAACTATATAGCCACCTGTTACCTTGTGATAATGTTATATCTCACCTAATTTCGAAAGGGATTCCCGATAAATGCGTGTACGAAAGTGCTACTACTGACTGCCTTAGAAAAAGCTGAATTTCAGGATTTACTGCCGGAAATTGAGAAGACCTGGGCAGGTATCCTAGCTCAGTACGCGAATTCTACCTTGGAGTGAATGGCTTGCTTTGCCACTGAACAAGGTAAAACCTGTTGTTAGAGAGCCCATTGGGCTCTCGTAATAGTCTTACTCGTCTGGTTTAAACTCAAGAATATCGCCAGGCTGACACTCAAGTGCTTCACAGATTGCCGCCAAGGTATCAAACCTTACTCCCTTCACTTTGCCGCGCTTCAGTAGGGATAAGTTGGCTTCGGTGATTCCAATTCGCGCGGCCAGTGATTTCGAGCTGACTTTACGTTTAGCCAGCATAACGTCCAAATTGACAATAATTGCCATGCTAAACAAACTCTTTGTTTTCTTGGTCAATTTGTTTTGCGGCGCGCAAAATAAAGAAAATGCTGACTAGTACAAATAGGGTAAGTATCCTGCCGATATCAAACGGAAGATGTAAGGAGACCTCTTCGCTATGCATGTAGTAAATGTAACTAATCCAGGCTGATTCAATTGCCCGTAACGGAATAATGGCTCCATATAGGCATACCAACCACAGGTAACACCGGTCGCTCTCCTTATCAAAATAGTCACCTTTTGCATACTGGCCGAAGAGACGCCACAGCCAGTATATAAATAAACCAAAAAGCACAATTGTTGGCACTTGGCCAATTAGTAATAAAGGTCTGTATTGGTCATCCTGTGCCCATAGTTCTCGAAGAAAAGGATTGGCACTATTAAATAGGTACTTATCGAAAAGAAAAAAATTGATCAGCAAGATACCTACAGCGAGCAGCCCTATTGCTAGGACACTCCAGCGCAGGCGAGTACTCACCACCTGAATTTTATGGTTCATAAGTTCCCCCTTTTTTGAAGTCATAAGCATTATATCGTGATGTTTAATTTCTGCAATTCAGCTATAAATTATTGCTTTACAATAATTTATAGCTGTCTTACAGTGTTTTTTACAGTCGACACTGACAGCTAACAAGGAGTTAAAGCATATGAAATTGCACATTCGTAACAGTTCAATAAAGAAGGCTATCTGTAGCTTGAGTCTTGCGATTGCATTTAGCGGTTGCAGTATGAATGCTTCCCAGGAAGAGGGGGCGACAAAAGTTAACGAGCAGGAGTTGATTTCTGTCGAGAGCCTCTTTAATGAGTCTGCTATCAAGGATGTTAATCTGTCATCAGATGGACAATGGCTGGCCTGGCTCCAGCAGCATAATGGAGCGCCAAATATCTATGTGATGTCGGCTGATGGGGCAAGCAAAGATGCATTTGCGTTAACAGAGTTTGCAGATGGTGTAGATGCTTTTTTGTGGGATAAGCATCGGCTTGGTTTATTCGTTTTAAAAGATGTGGATGGGAATGAGCAACACCAGGTTTATCGACTGGACCTGAATGATGAAGGTAAAAGCTTAAACTTGATTGGCACCGAAAAATTAACCTCAAACGACTCTGCAAATTACATGGTTTTTGGGCAAGCTTCGGAAAAGCGGGATTCACTGACGCTAATGGCCAATCATGATGACCCGAATAATTTGAAATTTTATCAGCTTAATACTGAGACGGGTGAACTAACATTTTTGATGGAAAATACTCATCGATTTAACGAAATTTTAATTGATGATGAAGGGGTTCCGGTTGCTGGTGTGCGACCCAATCCTGATACGTCAAAAGAGTTATTTGTTCGTAAAGGCGACTCCTGGGAGGGGGCACTAAAGACGGAGCCGGGAGAAATACTATCTCTGTCGAGCTATAACTCAGAAATTGGCAGTCTGTATTTTGAATCAAGCTTTGGTGCAGCTGATACCTCTGGGGTAAAACAGTTAGATTTAACTTCAGGAAAAATAGCAGCCATTCACCAAGATCCCAATCAACGGTCAGACGTGTATAAAACTCTGTTCAATAAGGATGGTGAGCTCCAGCTGGTTTCCTATTATTATGGTTATCGAGAAGACTATCCTGTTGATAAGAATTTCCAAAAGCACTGGCAAAATATCACCAGTAACTTTAGTCGTCGGGTGGAAATAGACGTTGTTTCCATGGATGAAGAAACTGGAGTTTGGTTGTTGGAAGTTGCCAGCGATATCGATCCTGGTGCGTTTTATAGATATCAGCAATCAGACCAGTCACTGGTACGTTTAATTGACAAAGATTCCCAGTTGGACCCTAAATTTTTGTCAGAAAAGCGCTCAATAACCTATACCGCGCGTGATGGTATTACTATTCAGGCATACCTCACTTTACCTAAAGGGAAGAGCAAGCAATTGCCGTTGGTTGTTCTGCCCCATGGCGGTCCTTGGTCGAGGGATTACTGGAAGCTCAACGATGGATTTATGACGCGTCTAGCACAGTTTTTAGTGAATCGCGGTTATGCGGTATTGCAGCCAAACTTCCGTGCCTCCACGGGTTTTGGTGAGACTTTTATCGCTCTGGGTAATCGCCAATGGGGAACAGGTGCGATGCAGCATGACTTGACCGATGGAGTAGAGTTCTTGATTGAGCAGGGAATTGCTGACAGCGATAGAGTAGCAATTATGGGGGGCTCATATGGAGGCTATGCGGCTTTGTCAGGACTAACATTTACGCCTGATACATATACTGCAGCAATATCGTTTGTTGGTCCCTCTAGCTTGATTACTTTGATTGAATCGTTTCCGGAGTATTATCGCCCCTTTATTTCCAATTGGTTTAAAGCGGTTGGAGATCCTTTGATTGAAAGTGATCGGGAGGAAATGCAAACTCGATCTCCGTTGAACTATACCGATCGAATCAAGGCACCTTTACTGCTGGTTCAAGGGGCTAATGATCCTCGTGTTACCCAGGTGGAGTCTGATCAAATCGCCAAAAAAATGTATGAAAACGGGTTGGAAGTTGAGTATATCTTGGCAAAAGATGAAGGGCATGGATTTAGCAAGCGCATTAACAAGTTGGCACTTTTAATAAAAACAGAAGACTTCCTGGCAGAACACTTAGGTGGGGAGGTGAGCCCATTGGTGTCGGATCAAGTTGCCACGCATCTGGCTGGTCTTGAAGTTGATATATCAAGCTTATCTGAGAAGTAATTCTTTTAGATAATTAATGGGGGGGTTGCTAATAGAGTTCCAATTAATTAACACATGGGTAAACCACCGCCTCTGGCGGTGAGACTTGACAAGGCTCTGCCGTTCCGGCGTGCAGAGTAAAAATATGGCCTCCATGAACCGGCAAGTTCTTTAAGGAGGCCATATGCGAGATTGGCAGTGCCAAGCTCACGTGAAACATTATTGCAGGTACCATGTGGTATTTGTGCCCAAGTATCGAAAGAAAGCGTTATTTGGGGCATTGAGAAGTGAGATTGGAGCAATATTCCGAGACTTGTGTCGTCAAAAAGGCATTGAGTTGGTCGAGGGGTACGCAATGAGGGATCACATTCATATGTTGTTAATGATTCCTCCAAGGTTAAGTGTTTCCAATACGGTTGGGTTTCTGAAAGGGAAATCTGCGATCCGGATATTTCGGAAGTACAAGCATATACAGAGAAATTTCACAGG
The DNA here is from genome assembly GCA_032615215.1 of Microbulbifer sp. MKSA007. Classification (NCBI taxonomy): domain Bacteria; kingdom Pseudomonadati; phylum Pseudomonadota; class Gammaproteobacteria; order Cellvibrionales; family Microbulbiferaceae; genus Microbulbifer; species Microbulbifer sp. MKSA007. The sequence continues at coordinate 2,173,347 of CP128433.1, forward strand.
AAGACATTTTTGGGCTCGGGGCTACTGCGTGAGTACAGTAGGGCTTGATGAGCAGATGATTCGAGAGTACATCAAGAATCAAGAGGTTGAAGAACGCCGGCAAGAGCAGATGCAATTGGCGGGATTGTAACAAGCCCCCTCTGGGGGCTTTCACCATACCACCCGCTATGCGGGTGGTTGCTGATTGGCTTAAGCAACCCGCACAATTTTGCGACGGCTAAAGGCAAGATTGTGAATAGACGCCTGCAAGAATGCAGGCATCAAAAGAGGCTCAGCTTTGGCTTTCCAGCAACTGATCCAAGGGTAATTCAGTGCGGTAACGCACCTGCTTTAAAGAGAAGCTGCTTTTAATATGATCGATGCCTGGGAGTTCAGTGAGTTTTTTATCCAGGAATTCCTGGTAAGCCTGCAAATTGGGTACAACAACTCGCAGCAGGTAGTCGAAATCACCGGTCATCAGGTAGCACTCCATCACTTCCGGCCATTGGCCGATAACTGATTCGAAGTCCTGTAACTCTTTTTTCACTTGGTGGTTAAGAGTAACCTGGATAAATACACTTACCGGCAACCCAACCTTTTCCGGTTCAAGCAGGGTAACTGCGCGTTTTATAAACCCTTGCTCGTTTAGGTTTTTAACCCGCCGTGAACAGGGGAGGGTGAGAGGCAGACTTTTTCTGCAAGCTCAATATTTGGAATGGTGGCATCCTGTTGAAGGATTTCCAGAATTTTTTTGTCGATGGCATCCAGTAAATAGGCCATGGTTATATTCCGTATCTCATCTCTCTGAACGTACGCCGGTATCGCCGGCTGCTAATCATCAACCTGCCAGTGAACCTTTGCTTCCCAGCGTTCTCCGGTAAATTGTGTGCATTGCGTACATGGTTTTTTTTGGTTTGTTATGGCAGTAGCTTCCTATACTGCGCATCTTTTGTGAGACCTTCTCGTTTTTTATTAATTTCCCGCTAATGGGTACGTTGCCCAACCGGTTGATACTGGTTAGCTGTAAACGGGCGGAAACTGATATCCCCTGATCAGTTCCAGGCTATGCCTCTCAAAAAGCTGAACCTTTGGCGCTTATTTAGTCACACAGAGTGTGAAGGCCAGAGGCGAGCACCATAAGAGGGCATCTCCTTTCCGTTGTACCCCCCAAAATACTTCATTTTGAGTGATTTGTTGCCAGTAGCTGGTCATCTTTAGCGAGTTATGGCGGCATTATGCCTGAGTTGGGCCAATTTTGGTATGACCTGCTCTGCCGGGCAGTGTTAATTTTAGCGCTATTAAACAGCTCTGGTCTGTTCTGCTGTAACTCGGGAGATGCCGTGAATATTTTCGCGACATGTTACTGGCGTCGAGAACCGGAGTGATGAAAGCAATAAAGCAATAAAGATAAAATAGGTGGTACCCATGGCAATGGTCGAAGGCGATCAGGAATTGGGCTTTGATAGCGAGTATTCGCTGAAAGCGGCTTTTACCCGTGAATCCGGCCGTGTATTCCTGACCGGAATTGACGCCCTGGTTCGTTTGCCCTTAATGCAAAAGCGCATGGATGAGCTGGCGGGCCTCAATACAGCTGGCTTTGTTTCCGGTTATCGCGGTTCCCCATTGGGCGGTTACGACCAGGCCCTGTGGCGGCACAAGAAGTTATTGGCCGAGCGGGAAATCCATTTTGAGCCGGGTATTAATGAAGACCTGGGGGCGACCAATATTTGGGGCACCCAGTTGCTGGATCACTATCGCCAGCAGGCAACGAAAGACGGCGTCTTTTCTATTTGGTATGGCAAGGGCCACGGTGTAGATCGCACCGCAGATGTTTTCCGCCAAGCCAATATTCAGGGCACCTCAAAACTAGGTGGTGTTTTGGCGTTGTGTGGGGATGACCACACTGCAGAATCCTCCATGTTTTCCCACAATACCGACCAGATTTTTGAGTCGGTAATGATGCCGCTGATATTTCCGTCCTCCATTGATGAGTACCTGACCCTGGGCCTCGCGGGCATTGCTTTATCCCGTTTTTCGGGCTTGTGGGTGGGTTTTAAGGCAATTACTGAAACTGTAGAGGCCGGTGCTTCCTTGATTGTGCCGGAGTTGCCCCAGTTTACAATTCCAGCTGACTTCCCAATCCCGCCACACGGCCTGAACTACGATCCCCACCTGAATTGGCCTGCCGAGCGCCTCGAATATGAGCGCCGTATGCTGGAGGAGCGTTTGCCTGCAGCCAAGGCATTCGCCTATGCCAACCGCTTGGATAAAACCACCCACAGTGCGGAGCGGAAACGCTTCGGCATTGTAACGGTGGGTAAGGCCCACGGTGATTTGCTTGAGGCCTTGAAACTGCTCAACTTATCAGAGGCAGATCTGAACTCAGCAGGCATCTCCATCTATAAAGTGGCGATGTCTTGGCCGCTGGAGCCTAGGGGCATCAGTGAGTTCGCCAAGGGCATGGAGCGCTTGCTGGTAGTTGAGGAGAAGCGTCCCCTGGTGGAGGATCAGCTGAAAAACCTGCTCTACGGTTGGGAAGATAGCTATCGTCCGAAGGTAGTCGGCAAGAAAGACCTGGATGGCAAGGATCTGTTGCCGGCAGTGTGGGGCTTTGGCCCGGATCAGGTGGCCAAGGCCATTGCCCGCTGGCTGGTGGATACTGAACTGGCGGCACAGCTGATTCCCCTGGCAGAAAAACTGGGGGGCAATGTCGCTGCAAAGGCTCAGGGCTTGTTGGCTCGTGAACCCATTTTCTGTGCAGGTTGTCCTCATAACACTTCCACCAAATTGCCAGAAGGCAGTTTGGGGAGTGCCGGTATTGGCTGTCATATTATGGCTTTGGGTAAAGGCCTGCGCACCGATACCTATTCCCATATGGGAGGCGAGGGTGCCCAATGGGTGGGCCTGCACCGTTTCTCCAGCGCCGAGCATATTTTCCAGAATATGGGCGATGGAACCTACAACCACTCCGGGCTATTGGCCATTCGCCAGGCCGTGGCGAGCCAGGTGAATATCACCTACAAAATTCTTCTGAACGATGCGGTGGCCATGACCGGTGGCCAACCCGCCGATGGCGAAGTTAATGCTCCCTCCCTGGCTGCACAGTTGCTGGCCGAGGGGGTTGGTACGGTTATTCTTTTGACCGAGAACCCCGACCACTGGCGTGAACACCGCAGCCAACTGCCCACTGCCGTAGAAGTTCTTCCCCGCTCTGAGCTGGATGCCGTGCAGCGTCGCCTGCGGGAAACTGCCGGTGTGACGGCGATTATTTATGAGCAGGTCTGTGCGGCCGAGAAACGCCGCCGCCGCAAGAAAAAACAGATGGTCGATCCATCCCAGCGATTGCTGATTAACCACCGGGTCTGCGAAGGCTGTGGCGATTGCAGTGTGCAGTCCAGCTGTATTGCCGTGGAGCCGCTGGAAACCCCGTTGGGGCGCAAGCGTCAGATCAATCAGTCCAGCTGCAACAAGGATATGCGCTGTGCCGATGGTTTCTGCCCGAGCTTTGTCACTGTGGAAGGGGGAGAACTGAAAAAGCCCCCGGTGCAGTCCCTGGCGGATGCCTTAGACGTGGCTATTGCCGGATTACCTTCTGCGCCGGTCGCGACTCTGGCCCAGCCACTCAGTATTTTGGTGGCCGGCATTGGTGGCAGTGGTGTACTTACCGTGGCGGCACTGTTGGGCATGGCGGCGCACCTGGAAGAGAAGGGCAGTACAACTTTGTACTTTACCGGTCTCTCACAAAAAAATGGTGCCGTTGTGGCTCATGTAAAAGTGGGAGAAAACCCCGAGGCGATTACCACCGCTCGTATTCGCGATGGCGCGGCGCAATTGTTATTGGGCTGCGATATGGTCACCGCCGCTGGCCAGCGGACCAAATTTGCCACCGGCGAAATGCGTGCCCTGGTAAATACTGCTGAAGTACCGGTGGCTGCCTTTGTTCGCGACAACGAGCTGGCATTCCCCGCCGATGCGACCCAACAGAGTATTGAGTCCCTGTGTGCGGAGTACTTTGCCTTTGATGCGAATAAATATGCTCAGGCACTGTTTGGCGATACCGTAGCCAGTAACTTGATGATTATGGGGTTTGCCTGCCAGAAAGGACTGCTGCCAATCGGTGAAGCGGCCTTGGAGCGGGCCATTGAGCTCAATGGTGTGGCGGTAGAGAACAATCTGCGCGCTTTCCGCGCGGGCCGTTTGCTGGCGGAAAACCCTAAAGCGATCGAGCAATTGGCAGTGCCGGCCAAGCCGGTGAAATTGGTGGAGCCTGAGGAGTCAGTGGAGCAGTTGCTGGAGCGATTGGCGGCAGAGCTTCGCGACTATCAAAGCCCGGCCTATGCGGCAGAATTCCTTCGCCATATAGAGGCGCTGCGCAAAGCAGAATCCTCACTGCCAGCTACTCGGGGCGATCTTACCCGTATGGGTGCGCGCAGCCTTTATAAAGCGATGGCTTATAAAGATGAGTACGAAGTGGCGCGCCTCTACACCGGTGAAGATTTCAAGCGACAGCTACGTGAGACATTCAGCGGCGACTACACCCTGAAATTCCATATGGCGCCGCCGCTTCTTGCGCGCCCCGATAGCAGTGGTCGCGTACGCAAAATGCAGTTTGGCCCCTGGATGGGCAAGCTGATGCCGCTGTTGGCTAAGGGTAAAGTTCTTCGCGGTACTGCACTGGATGTCTTCGGTTACACCCAGGAGCGCCGTGCTGAACGGCGCTGGGCCCTACAGGTGGCCAAAGCAGTTGATTGCGTGGCCGCGCATCTGTCCGGCGAAAACCTGTCAGAGGCACAAGAGCTGCTCGAAATCCCCCTTCAAGTGCGAGGCTATGGCCATGTGCGCGAGGAAAAATTCGCGGCGGTCAGCGATCGTTGGGACGAGCTTTCTGCAGTATTTGTGGGCGGGGAGCAAGAGCCGACTTCTCTGGCGGCGTCCTAGACGCCGCAGCTCTTTTAATCGGTGTCAGCCCGGACGAAACGGGATAAGGCGGTTTAGCAACCAGCCGCTGACGCCGGTAATCGCCACCGGTGCCTGTACTGCAGAGAAGCACAGGCACTCTTGATCTTCTGTGACCGTCGGGCGGTGCACGTCGCCGGGTTCCCGCAACAGAAAGTCCCCTGGACTATAAACACCATCGCTATCAGAGAAGCTGCCGTACAAAACCAGGGTGAGTTCGTAGCCCCGGTGATCGTGCTCTGCAACTTTGCCGCCACAACTCAGGCGATGAAAGCTCACTTCATATTGATCCTGCCCGGTTTTTAGTCGACACATTTTTAGGGCGGGCGCTATAGTTTTCCATTTGATCGGGGGATTTTTTTCCAGCAGCTTGTGCACGACTGGCGGTGCATCCGCCAGCATGGGCTCTGTGGATTTGGATCTTTCGGGAGATACTTGTTGCTCCGATTCAGCTGCCTGATCAATACGTCCCATCAGGCGTTGGAAAGCCTCATCGTTTACGGCCTGTGGTGCACAGGACTCCAGAATGGAGCCACCCAGGGTGTTCATGGTTTGATATTGAGCGCGACACTCGGCACACATTTGTATATGGGCGGAAACGACCAGGCTGGCGCCTTTGGGCAGGCTGCCGGAAGCGTATTCAAGGAGTAAATTTTTATCGGGGTGGTGGCGAATCATACTAAACCTACTTGGCCAACCTCGCTTGTAACTTCTTTAGGGCCAGTCGCACGCGGGACTTTACCGTGCCCAATGGTAATTCCAGCTCCTTGGATATCTCACTGTGGGATTTTCCCTCCATATACGCCTTTTCCAAGACGTGGCTCTGTTCTGCTGGCAGGCTGTGTAGGCCTTCCGCAACTTCCTTTTCGTTGCGTCTTCTCTGTAGAAATATCAACGGTTGGTGTTCGGGGGTTTCATCCCAAACATCCATGGCTTCAATAATCTCGGCGTTTTGATGACGCCCGTTGCGGCGCAACATGTCGATACGAGTGTTGCGCATAATGGTGAATATCCAGGTGCTGGCAGAAGCCTTACTGGCATCGAAGCTGGGGGCCTTGCGCCAGACTTTAAACAGGGTTTCCTGAACTAGCTCATCGGCGGCTTCAGCGCTAATTGCCTGAGTGGTGCGGCTGTGATGGAAACCCTTAATTAGTGGGGCAAAGTGGTGAAAGAGCTGCTCAAAGGACTGGCGATCACGCTCCGCACCGACTCGCGTCAGCAGGGCACTCCAGTCCTGGTCCTCTCTTTGTGGCAGTTTCACCGGGCGTATTTCACTTTTTGCTTGGGGGCTATGCGCCATGTTAACGGTCTTTCTGTCGTTGTCGATACTCACGCAATCAAGCATGTGTGGAAATTAGTGTTGAGACCTGTTGTGGTACATCCGTGTACCACACTCTGCAACAGACTCTCAGGGGAGACTTCCAAGTTGTCTGATAACTACTTACGCAGAGGGGGCATAACTGGATCTCCCTGGCCTACCTTTTATTAAGCGGTGATCCAACCGATGGGGTGTGGCGTATTTATCTGCAGCTTGAACAGTAAGGAATCCGATGATGAGCGCGTTGATTGAGGAGCTAGAGGAGTACTACAAAGACTTCCTGATGCAGGAAACTGGCAGCCTTGGATCACTATATAGCGACGATGTCATTTTTTGTGACCCGTTGCATCGGATAGAGGGATTGCCTGCTTTAAAGAGTTACTTTGCGGGAATGAGCAGGGGGCTTACCCAGTGCCGCTTCCAATTTGATGATCTGCCGGTGGTGGGCGAGGGCAGCGCCTGCCTTTCGTGGACCATGCACTACCGACACCAATCACTCAAAGGTGGACGCCCATTACAACTTCGTGGCTGTAGCCTGTTGCGTTACACCGATAAGATTCACTACCACGAGGACTTTTACGATATGGGTGCCATGGTCTATGAGCAGGTGCCGGTATTGGGCTCCTGCATTGGTTTTATCAAGTCGCGAATGGAGCGCAACTAAGTGTCCCAGGGGATTCGCGATAAAACCATCTGGATCACAGGTGCTAGTTCGGGTATTGGACGCGCGCTCACATTGCGCCTGGTGGAGCAGAATAATTTTGTGATTGCCAGCGGTCGCAGGCTGGATGCGCTGACGGAGTTACAGAACATAGCCCCCAGTCGCCTCAGGGTATTGGACTGTGACCTTAGTGATGATGCGGTAATGCCGGGAGTTGCTCGGCGATTAGCGGACTTCACAGATCACCTGGATATGGTGATTGCTTGCGCTGGTACCTGTGAATATGACGACGACCTTCAATTGGATATCACCATGTACCGGCGGGTTTTTGATGGCAACTTCTTTGCCTTGGTGAATACCTTGAAATGCGCGCAGCCACTGTTAGCCGCAAGCCGGACTCCGGTTTTTGCCGCGCTCGGTAGTCTCTCGTCAGTGGTGCCTTTTCCCCGCGCCGAAGCGTATGGCAGCTCCAAAGCGGCGGTGGCCTATTTTTTAGAGTCGGTGCGCGCCGATACCAGCCTCACTCCACTTCGAGTAGTTCAAATTCGCCCGGGGTTTGTCGATACCCGCCTTACCCAGCGCAATGATTTTGATATGCCCTTTTTAATGACTCCAGAGCAAGCTGCCGAGCGCATTGAACGCGGGCTCTGTGGCGTTGGGAGCACAGTTGATTTCCCCAAACGGCTCAGCTGGCCTCTGCGGTTTCTGGGTTTTTTCAGCTCAATCTGGTTCCGTTTTTGCGTACCCAAAATGACAAGAATCCGCACTCTAAGGAAGAATTGATGCGAATCGCTATTGTTGGCAGCGGCATTGCCGGTCTTACTGCCGCTTATCTATTGAATCGAAAGTACGATGTCACCCTGTTTGAAGCACAGGCGCGCCTGGGAGGGCATACCGCTACGGTTGATATTGACGAGGGGGAACGCCGGTTAGCAGTGGATACCGGCTTTATTGTTTACAACGACTGGACCTATCCGAATTTTATTCGCTTGCTTAAAGAGCTGGGAGTTCAATCCCAACCCACCTCCATGGGCTTTAGTGTGCGCTGCGATCAGGAGGGGTTTGAATATGCGGGTAACAATCTCAACAGCCTGTTTGCACAGCGCTCGAACATCGTCAGCGCTGGGCACTGGCGTATGCTCTGGGACATTGTGCGCTTTAATCGTAATGCCCTCCGCGACTGGCAGGAGGGGAGGCTGGGCGAGACATTGACCCTGGGTGAGTATCTACCTGCGAACGGTTACTCCGCGGAATTCGCCAATCGCTATTTGGTACCTATGGGCTCGGCTATCTGGTCTGCCAGTGTGGCGCAAATGCTGGAGTTTTCTGTCAGTTTCTTTGTCCGCTTCTTTGTCAATCACGGCTTGCTCAACTTGGTGCGTCGCCCGCAGTGGCGAGTGATCAAGGGCGGGTCGCGTGAATATATTGATCCGTTAATACAATCTTTCGCAGATAAAATTCGCTTATCTACGCCCATTGAGGCGGTGCAGCGCTGCAGGGAAGGTGTGAATGTTCGCACCGCAGCAGGGGAAAATTTGGAGTTTGATGCCGTTGTTTTCGCTTGCCACTCCGATCAGGCCCTTCAATGTTTGACCGACCCCAGCGGCAGTGAGCAAAAAATCCTGGGGGCTATACCCTATGCAAAAAATGCCGTGGTCCTGCATACAGACAGCACCTTACTACCCCGTCACCGTCGCAGTTGGTCGAGTTGGAATTACCAATTGCGCAGTGAACAGGATGCACTGCCTGTTTTGACATACAACATGAATATACTTCAGGGATTGAATACAGAGAAAACGTATTGTGTCACTCTGAATGCCGAAGAGCGTATCGATCCCAAGTCTGTGCTCGGTCGTTTTGAATACTCCCATCCCCAGTTCTCTGTGGCCGGAACACGAGCGCAACAGCAGTGGGATAGTATTAATGGCGTTAACCGCACCTGGTTCTGTGGCGCTTATTGGGCAAATGGATTTCATGAAGATGGCGTAACGAGTGCGCTGCGAGTGGCTCGGGGGTTGGGTGTTGACTGGTAAGGAGGCCGGTATCATGGAAAGTGCGATTTATACCGGTTGGGTGGAACACCGGCGCTTCGCGCCCAGAGCTCATCAGTTTCGCTACCAGGTTTTTATGATGTACGTCGATCTGGCAGAGGTGGAAGCCATTTGTCAGCTCTCACCTCTTTGGTCCTCCCAGCGGCGAGCACCTGCGAGATTTTGTCGCAGTGATTTTTTTGGCGATGAATCCCTCAGTCTTGATGAGGCAGTTCGACAGCGGGTGGAGGAGGAAGCGGGAGAGCAGCCTGCGGGACCTATTCGTTTGCTGGCCAATTGGCGTTACTTTGGCTACAACATGAATCCACTCAGTGTTTACTATTGTTTCGATGCTGAGGGCCAGAATGTGGATTGGCTGCTCCTGGATGTACACAACACACCCTGGAAAGAGCGTCACAGCTATGTTTTGGATTGCCGTAATAATACCAAGTTGCAAAAAGCGACCTTCGCAAAAACATTTCATGTCTCGCCTTTTATGCCCATGGCCCAAGGGTATCGATGGAGGGGGACAAAACCTGGAGAAAAGCTGACAGCTTACCTGCAAAATTTTGATGCGAGTGCCGAGGATACAGAAGATGGCACTCGCCCAATGTTTGATGCAACCCTGAGTTTACAGCGCTGTGAAATTAGCGGCCGATCGCTTAATTCAATATTGATCCAGTACCCTTTGATGACCGTAAAAGTTATAGCCGCCATTTATTGGCAGGCACTGAAATTATGGGTCAAGCGTATCCCGGTATTTTCGCACCCTCGCGATGACGCCGAGGTTCAGGCAGGAGATAAACAACTATGAGAGCAGTTCAGGAAGTTGATCAGGCTTCGTCGTCAAAATCAGAAGTATCGGCACAGTCCTGGCTCGTTCGCCTGGCGCGCAAGCTGGTGTTGGAAAAACTCAAGGGTATTGATCGTGGCCACTTGCTAATCGAAGAGGGGGAGCAGTGTTACCACTTTGGCCAGAGACCAGAAGAAGCAGAGATCTCGGCACATATTTGCGTACATGATCCATCCAGTTATATACAGGTGCTATTAAACGGAACCATTGGTTCTGGAGAAGCCTTTATGCAGGGCGCCTGGACCTCAACCAATACCGTGGACCTGATTCGCCTGATGGTGGACAACATGGAATTGGTGGAAGGCATCGATAGTCGTTGGAGCTATTTACCTCGATTAGGCCTGCGCTGGTTACATCAATTAAATGCGAATAATCGCAATGGCTCACGCAAGAATATTTCTGCACACTATGACCTGGGCAATGAATTTTTCCGGTTATTTTTAGACAGGACCATGCTGTATTCATCTGCGGTCTACCCGTCTGAAAATGCAACTCTGTTTGAAGCCTCTAATCACAAACTGGAACTGATCTGCCGAAAGCTAAAGTTAAAACCCTCCGATCACCTCCTTGAGATTGGTACTGGGTGGGGTGGTATGGCCATTCATGCTGCCAAGTACTATGGCTGTAAAGTAACAACCACTACTATCTCCCAAGAGCAATATGACTATGCCCGCCAATGGGTGAAGCACGAAGGGTTAGAGGAGCAGGTGACCCTGCTATTACAAGACTATCGGGACCTGAAAGGTAAGTACGATAAAATTGTATCGATTGAAATGGTGGAGGCGGTAGGTCACGAATTTCACAAGACCTTCTTCGCCGGTTGTAGCGAATTACTCAAAGAAGATGGCCTGATGGTGATGCAGGCAATCACCATTCGCGACCAGCGCTACCACGAGTATCGTAAAGAGGTCGACTTCATTCAGCGATATATTTTCCCCGGTGGCTGCCTGCCATCTAATCAGGTTATCGCGGACCATATTGCCAATTCAACAGATATGCAGATTGTTGGACTTGAAGACATCACCGCCCATTACGCCCGCACATTAAGTGACTGGCGCAAAGCATTTCTTGAGCGAATTTCCAAAGTGCGCGAGTTAGGTTTTGATGAGCGCTTTATCCGTATGTGGGAATTCTATTTATGCTATTGCGAAGGGGGATTTTTGCAACGAGTGATTGGTACCGCCCAATTTGTGTTCGCCAAACCTCGGTTTTTGGGCAGTTTCTAAACTCTCTCAAGTTAATCTTGTGAAGTGTTTGCCTTTCAGAATGGCTCAGGATCAAGGCGTGATTTCAGGAGACTGTTTAAACTTTTTAAGAGTTTGCAACCCAAGGATATTACGGAATCAACCAGAGGCTCTCCTGCATGTGGCGTTTTGTCGCTAATGCCTTACTTTTCGATATCGCCTGGCCACTGTGCGTCATAGTGGCCAAGGTGTGGTTGGTGGTTCCCTTTACTCTGTTGAACCTTTTTATACATCTGCGCTATATCGCCAATTTGCCCAGGGAACCGCTTTGGTTAGCGGGGGTGTTTATCTTTGGTGTGTCTATAGACTCTATCTTGTTTCATTTGGGGGTGATGCGAAATGATAGTGGCTCCTCCTGGCCTCCCTTATGGCTGATCTGCCTGTGGTTGAACTTTGCCATGACCTTGCGATACAGTTTGGTTTTCTTACAGAAAAATCTATGGTTGGCGGTAATCCTGGGTGGTTTTTTCGGACCATTTAGTTACTTTACCGGTGCATTCCTAAATGGCACTGTGGAATTGCACAGGCCCCTGTGGCAATCCCTGGGAACATTAAGTGTAATTTGGGCCTGCATCCTGCCGTTGTTTGCCTATTTGGCAAGAGAGATTTGTCAAAAAGAGGTGAGCAATGCTTGAATTTATTGCGATGTCGGCTATTGCCGGAACTAACTGTCACTATGAAGGGCCTTTCCTGGTAAAAGGTCTGGCCTATGATCCGGATAATCAACAGTTACAGTACTGTGAATATTATACTTCGCAAGATAATGGCGAAATAACTGTTTTCTACTATGCACCCCAGGGTGATTTAATAGCAGAGAAAACCCTTCGAGAGCGAAATGGCCCCGCAGCTGGTCGCAGTGCCTTACCTAGTGTCACTCAAATAGATCGGAGGCACGGTGAAGTCCGTGAAGTCCTTTGGGATGACGGCCAGTGGATGATGCGCTATAGAGCCAACGAGGGCGAAGCCTGGAAAGTAAGTTTGCGAGAGGCACGAAGTGTTGATGTAGTTGATGCAGGCTTTGATACTTATGTGCGTGACCACTGGGACTTATTGTCCTCAGGAAAAACTCTTAAATTCAATTTTGCTTCGCCACTGCATGGTCGATCGATAAAGCTGCGCGCTAAGGCAGTATCCTGTAATCAAGCGGCAGGCGAAAATACTTGTATACGAGTAGATATTGCCCAACCTCTTATCCGCCTTTTCGTAGAGGACTTAAATCTCACTTACGATACGGAGAGTCGGCGATTAAAGAGTTTTAAGGGCATAGTAAATATCCTCGATCCACAAGCGAAATCTCAAGAATTAGAAGTGTTTTACCAATATTCAATTCTGCCTATAGGAACCCAGCCTGCAGATCCATAGAAAAAAGGCGCCCTCCACTAATAGCTACAACACTATTTACGCCTGTTGAATTTGTTGCCCAGCGGGTCATTCATTTTTAGGCGCCGGACTGGCGCCAAGTTCTACCAGCAGCTAAACCTAAAGAAGAAAAGCGTGACAAGCTCACTATCCTGTGGCGAAAGCGATATGGGGTGTTTGATGAAGACTGCTATTTCTGCAACTGCTGGAATTATGATGTCGCTGCTTTACGGCTGTGCGAATCAGCCAGAGCAGGTTCCCGGTGCCGGTGGAATCGTTATCGATACCTGGGGCGTTAACATGAATCAGTATCAAGCGGACCTTGCAGAGTGCAAGGGAATCGCTTACTCCACGTACAGTGACCAAGGGCGCAGAACAGCTGCCGGTGCTGCAGGTGGTGCTGTAGTAGGTGGTGCGCTTGGTGCAATAGTCGGTGACAGCGGGCGTGCTGCGGTAGCCGGAGCCGGTGCCGGCGCGCTTGTTGGGGGCTTGTCAGGGGCGGGTAGTGCGAGCTCTGAGGCAACCTACATTATCAAGAATTGCCTGGTTGGTCGCGGATATCGAGTGTTGAATTGATCTTCTGCGTAAAACTGCGGTCCAATTTCTCATCAGTCCTCTGCTATTCAGCAACCTCACAGGACTTGACACTGGCCGGGGGAAGTACCCCCGGCCTTTTTTCTGTTTTACAGCTTTAATTTCAATCTTTTACTTTCTCCCGGTTAACACTTTTAATTTCTGTGCTAGATAGTAGGGCCACTAGTTTCTAGAAAATAAAATTGTAAGTGTGCAATAAAGTCTACAGCTGAATGGCGTCTAAACTTTTAAGGTCATTTGTGATTTCCTTTTCTTCAAGGAGCCCGCCATGTCTACTGCATCAACTATTAATGCCTATGCAGTCTTGGAGGCCGGCGGTCCATTTAAGACCTACCAAATTGCAGCTGGAGAGTTGGGTGCAACAGAGGTTGAACTGGAAATCATGTACTGCGGCATCTGTCATAGTGACTTGAGCATGATTGAAAATGAATGGGGTATTGGACAGTACCCTATGGTTGCCGGTCACGAAGTCATCGGCCGTGTCACCGCGATGGGGGAGCAAGTAGCTCATCTTAAAAAGGGCACGGTGGTTGGGTTGGGGTGGAATTCAGGCTACTGTGAAACATGCCATACTTGCCGAATTGGTGACCTCAACTTATGTAGAGAGGCAAAGTTCACCATACTCACCAATGGAGGCTTTGCGGATAAAGCCAGGGCGGATATGAGTAGCCTGGTTGTTATCCCTGATGGTGTGGATTATGCATCGGCCGGCCCCCTTTTATGTGCGGGTATTACCGTATTCAATCCATTGGTCCAATTTGATATCAAACCCACTGACAAAGTGGCTGTGATTGGTATTGGTGGCTTGGGCCACCTTGCCTTGAAGTTTTTCCATGCCTGGGGCTGTGAAGTTACCGCGTTTACATCCAGCGAGGAAAAACGCAAAGAAGCCTTAGCTCTCGGTGCTCATAAAACACTGAACTCCCGTGATCCCGCAGAGATTCAAGCTGCGGCAATGAGCTTTGATTTTATTCTGTCGACTGTGAATGTCAGTCTTGATTGGGATCTGTATATCCAGGCTCTGAAACCTAAAGGGCGCTTACACTTTGTTGGAGCTGTAACTAACCCAATCCAATTTACTCTATTTCCCTTGTTATTTGGGCAGCGCTCAATTTCAGCATCTCCAGTCGGCAGCCCTGGTACCATCGAAACTATGCTTGAGTTTGTGGCGCATCATAAGATCAAACCTGAGATAGAGATTTTCCCAATGAGCCAGATAGAAGCGGCATTTGAGCATTTGAAATCTGGTAAGGCTAAGTACCGGATTGTTTTGTCGCAGGAAGGGTAGGGATATTTAACTGGATCAGCTTCTGGGTGAGGAGAGCGCAAAGTCACACTACAAAGGAGCTTAAATTAAAAAGTATGGGGTTGGGATTTAGGCAGAAGCAATTCATTAGAAATCGATAAGGTCAGTTAGTTTTTTTCATAGTGAAGAACATACGGCCATCCATTCCTTTTCTCTCCATAAGTCCTAGAATATGATCCTCATCGACTTTTCGCATCATATCATGCATAGGTATCGTGTCATAAATCATAGTGGCACTTGATTTCCCTCTGTGTTCCAAGATGCGCAGGCGGGCTTGGGCTTTTGTGGTTATATGTAGTTGTTGGGTACGGAAGAACAAAGGGGCATCGTAAGCGTTGATAGATTTGAAGTCTGAATCCCAGCATAGTAAAGGATAGACCGTTTCAGAATCAATAAACTCTTTGCCGTACCAGCGTTTTCCTGCATCCATTTCATGCTGTAAAGGATGTTGTGTGTTAAATCCTTGCGCTTCCCATCGGCCGATAAGAGAGTTTATTGATATAGGTGAGAGATTATCGTAAAACTCAAGCAGTTCTTGTGGATCTACCTGATCCAGTTTTTTAAGTTTTTCTAATGTGGTTAAGAAGTGCATGAGCTTGATTTAGTAGGGTATGTTTCTGGAGCATGTAATTGGGAAATAGCTTTCCAACATAACTAATACTGAGTATAGAAGTAGGAATATTAATAATCAATTATTCTTGCTGTGCTTGGCCGCTGATTTCAATGATGGTTACCCCCTCCGGCAGAGAGCCTAGAAACACTGGTCTTCGGTACAATATTCTTTGAGGAATTGGGTAAAACTAATACCTTCCTGGAACTGCACCTAATTACGAGCCATGATCTTTACCACTGTGAATCAGGTAAATGGCCGTGTCTATGTAGAGTTCATTGTGACCTTGCAGGGTGATAATTAGGGGGCTCATGTATATTTCAGAAGCCAAGAATAGAAAATATCAAAGAACTATTCAGGTGCTAGGGAAGTCAAATTCTTACACCTTTCAGGAAGCAGTGAGGGTATCTGGTCTTATAGCCTGTCTGGGAGGGGTGGATCAGGTGCCCAATACTGCTGAATGTAATACAAGTTGACCATTTGTATTTTTGTACTGCTCAACTGGAATCAGCCAGTGCTCGTGAAATTTCTGCTAGAGACTCTGGTATCTTCCAAATTTTTACAGAGGTTGGGCATTTTTTATCTTGAGCGGGTGGGAGAAATTTTCTTGCACCAATAGTATCCACCTGGGCATTATATAGAACTATAGGAGCACCATGTAGTGGTCTAATCCTTCCGGACACTTCGCTAAGATGGTAAAACTACCAAGCGAGGTGAAGTATGACAACAAAAGGTACACGTCGGCATTTCAAGCCGGAATTTAAGAAAGACGCCGTAGCGCTAGTCTCTGAGCAAGGGTATTCAATTTCTAAAGCAGCAGAGGCTGTAGGAACAACAGCCAATAACCTGCGACGCTGGATAAAGGAACTGAAGCAGGAAGAAGACGGTGTGAGGTTGGATGTAGGTGAGCGCGCAGAGTTAGAGCGATTACGATGTGAAAATAAGCAGTTGCGGATGGAGAAAGAAATCCTAAAAAAGGCCAGCGCCTTCTTTGCGAAAGAAATGAAATAAAGTACAGCTTTATTGAAAAACAGCAAGGCAGCTTTCCTGTTAGGGTGCTCTGCCGGGTAATGCAAGTAAGTAAAACTGGTTATTACGATTGGTGTTGCCGTGGTAATAGCTCAATAGATGCTCAAACATGGCAACTATGCCATCGTTTGAAGGCCCTATTTGCAGAATCTAGACAGAGCCTGGGAAGTCGTCGGTTAATGAAGCTGTTACGTAAAGAAGGCTTTGAAGTCGGGCGCTATCGAGTCCGCAAGCTCATGAAAAAGCTAGGCTTGGCAGTAAAGCGTAAGAAGCGATTTACACTGACGACAGACAGTAAACATCACCTGCCGGTCGCAGAGAACCTTCTGAATAGGGAGTTCTCACCGAGTGCTAAAAATCAAGTTTGGACGACTGATATTACATATATTTGGACTTCGCAGGGCTGGTTGTACTTGGCGGTAGTGATTGATCTCTATTCGCGCCGGATTATTGGTTGGCATCTAGATCGGAAGATGGAAACGGCCCTGGTAACTCGTGCGTTGATGATGGCTGTCAATTTGCGTTCGCCCCCAAAAGGTCTCCTGCATCACTCTGATCGTGGCAGTCAGTATGCCAGCCATACCTACCAAACGTTATTGAGTCAGCATGGGATGGTGTGTTCAATGAGCCGTAAGGGAAATTGTTGGGACAACGCACCGACTGAACGTTTCTTCAGCAGCCTGAAGCGGGAGTGGGTAACGGGAAACCTATATCCGACAAGGGAGGATGCGGTAGCAGATGTAAGAGCCTATATTGCTTATTACAACTCACGAAGAATACATACAACACTGGGAGACCTAGCCCCTATCGAATTTGAGAAATGTGCTTAAAGAAGTGTCCGGTTGGAGTTGACCACAACACCAGGCTCATAAAGCAGCTGAGTCCATTGTTGGTTTCTATACCTTATATTTTCTGTTGCATGATCATTGAAGCTATGAGCTGCAGGCAGGTCCATACATAGGGTTGCACCCTTAGTCCCCCTTGCGGAGGATTAATTTTAATGTGTACATTTATCATCCAGTCGTTGTAGCTGGGCAGTTTAATCATCAACAAAAGATGACAAATGTCATATATATTTGATAACAGAAATGACTTACCCAATTTCCGCTATTGCCTGATATTACATATAAATATTATTTCTGCACCGGTGTTACGGTGTTTATGGAGGCTTACATTGATCAAGAAAGTTTCTTTAATCATTGGCACGATAGTATTCCTTCTGGTGTTAGCCTGTACTGTTTGGGTCCTTACAACACCCCCGCTTCCCAAAGATATCCAGAAACAGCTAAATTTGAGTCTTGAGAAACCACTACCTGAACTGATCTCCGGTCAGAGCGGATATGTTCGCTCAGGGAGCCTTAAAATTTGGTATCAACTTAAAAGCCCAGAGGGGATACCTGTTCGTGGCACAGTGTTACTGATAAACGGTATGGGCTCTTCTTCTTTGTACTGGCCATCTGAAGTCTATGAGCCACTCTTAGCTGCTGGCTATCAAGTACTACTCACCGATCATCGTGGCTGCGGTGCCTCGAGTTGGGTTACCAACTGGGCTAAGGAGACCGCTTACGACCTTTCCGACATGATGCGCGATAACCTTGCGGTTATGGACTCCCTGGGGATTAAGCAAGTTCATGTTATGGGCGCCTCAATGGGAGGGATGATTGCGCAAGAAATGGCCCTGCAATTCCCCAATCGCTTGAAAAGCCTTACTTCAATCATGTCCTCAGGTTTTCTCGACGACCCCGAGTTACCCCAGGGAAAAACCTTCAGATACAATATGCTTCGGCTATTTCTTCGCTATGGACTCAGTGGCTCCGATGAGGGTATGGCTAAGTTGATGGTAAGTACTTATCACAGTCTTCAGGGGCAGGGAGGCTTTGATGTTGAACATATTGCACACACCACTCTCTACGAACTACGTCATAGGCAAGGATTTGATCATAATCTGCCAATTCAGCAATTTACAGCAATCTCTCTTTCTGGCTCGCGATTAGAGCGATTGGAGGGCTTAGAGGTCCCCACTATGGTTATCCACGGTGATAGAGATCCCCTGTTAAGTATTGCTCAAGCCAAAAAGTATGCAGCTCGCATTCCTGGTGCTAAAACGTTGTGGGTAGAAGGTATGGGCCATGCCATGGCACCTGTATATGTGAAACAATGGATGGAGCATGGAGTACAATTTTTGGAAGCTAATAACTAATGCCGGGATATCACTATTTACACTAAATGGGCTTACAAAAAGAAAAGGCCTCAGGATTACTGAGGCCTTTTTGTTATATGCTGGTAGTCGAAGTTTCTAACAGTTAATATTTTTGGCTGGCGGTCCTTAACTTAACGCCAAACACCCCATTGGCCGGTTGTACCCGGCTCCTCGCCCCTTGTCCACCATCCGGCAGTCCATGTTTCACCATTGTGGCTAACGATATCACCTGCGGTGTAGATTTCGTTGCTATCCCAAGCTTGAATACTGGGATCTGTGGGATCTGTGGGATCTGTGGGATCTGTGGGATCTGTGGGATCTGTGGGATCTGTGGGATCTGTGGGATCTGTGGGATCTGTGGTAGTTGATGGTTCAACAGTAAATGAGTAGATCTCGTCATCAACAGCAGAGTCACCGCTTACGGTTAACTTGAAACTTAATTCATGCTGTTCATTTGTTAAGCTTGACGTGTCGATTACCAGTGCACCACTGGGCCCGGTTGCGGTTTCAACAGGGCTTCCACTTACCTGTGACCATTCCGTATTATTGATATTTCCGGCGCTTTCTCCCGATGAAAGTACCACTAAATCCCCGTGTTCTACTCTAGCTATATCAAGCGGTTTTAAAACCTTAGGTGTGATAGCAGCTATTAATTCACTACCGTTGCTTGTAATAGTGAATTGACCGGAGGCACGTGAGTCTTTGGAGTTGAAGTAGTTACCATGTAAATCACCCTGGAAGTACATGTAATGATTCATTTCTTCATGCCAGCGACCAATAAAAACATTTCCATTGTGGTTTGATTGGTACCAGCCGGTGACTTGAGAAGCTAAAAGCCTGTCCCAGTCATTCTTATTATCCTCGGTAATTGCCAGCGAAAATGATGAGTGTTCCTCACCATTTTTATTGAATACCGTATAATTGACGGTGTCCCCCACATTAACCGAATCTATACTAATGTCTTCTGGAATAAAGGTGTTGCCTTGAATCAGGTGCGGCTGTGTGGTGCCGGGATCAGGTTCGCTAGGCGGTTCAACATCACTATTTACAATAGTGATATCACTACAGTTGTAGAAGCCTTCACCAACTGGGTCTACTCGCTGCCAACGTACAAATAAAATTGCATTACCTACCCTGTCTTCTGGAATGGTGACATTCATTCGATATTGACCATTGACGACAGGTACGTCCCCTTCTTCCTGGATAAGCTCAAGGTCATCCCATGCCAGTGGTTGTGACAGGTCTGCATCCGCTTTCGTAAGGTAAAACTCCCAAAAAGATGGATTGTGTGGCGCTGTTGCCTGGAATACGTACTCGAATGTTCCAGCATTAACTTCTACACGGGTCCAGGCATCAGTTGCTGCGCCCATCCCTTTTTTCTGCGAATCATTTGCATAGCAAAGAGTTCCATCAGGAATGGCACTTTTTACAGCGGCAGAATTATTGTAGTCAGGGATGTTAATAGAGAATTCGTTGTGTTGTTGGAAAGGATAAGATCCAGAAATGGATTTTGCCAGGGCACAGCCTGGATTGGATGGTGTTCCAGACCAGATATTGCCTTGATCATAGCAAATTTTTTGCCTGGCTTTTGGAAATTCAGACCAGCCGTGAGCGTGTACTTGTAAGCTGAAAGGTATCAGCAACATTGTCGCAAGCGCGCTTTTTTTCTTAAAAGCATAAGGTTACTCCTGGTTTACATTATTCTCGTCGATTTATTTAGAACGACTGGAATATTAAGTTCAATTTCCTGGTGAATACTGTGAAATAAGTTGGTGTTTGAGAGTGCCGGCCATTCTTTCCTTGTCACCAGGATCAAAAAATTCAGTTAGTAAATAATTACCCGTTAAAAATTGCTAATAAGACAGACCTTTCACGTGGACATGGGTTCCATGCCATACATGAATTAACATGTTTTAATAAAATTTACGTTTCCATTAATCAATAGTTGCTTGAGTAGTGGGTCAAAAAATGAAGTTATTTTTGGTGTTTTGTGACAATGTGATGGCTGTCAAAGAAAATAAAGCATGAAGGGCGGTATAAAAGCTTGAAATTTATGTGCTAAATATAGAGGGCTCTACGGATTAATGAAAAGGAAAAATACACACTAGCCTCATTAGATTGCCTAAATTGTATTGGAGCAGGAAGGTTTTCTGGGGGGCTGAAAAACCGCATTGTTTGAGGAGGTTTGTCTCATAGCAGCATAGACTATTGCAAAGTAAATTTATTGCACTTTCGATGGTCTAGTCTCTATCTATTCTTTAAGTGAATGTTAATTTATTTGGGTGGAGCTGATAGGGGTTAGACGAGAATAGGGGGAGTGACAATGACAAACCAATAATTGAGAAGCTTCGGCCTTCAAATATGTAGCGGGCAAAAATTGAACTGTAATTATTTTTTCAATCTATTTGCTTGTTGTATCAGATAAATCGGTCAATAAGTTAATGCTGTAGGCATCAATAGATTCAGGTGCTGGAGCTGATTTGTATATCCTTGTACTTATTTTTATAGATATTAGGTCTCAGGTGGAGCTTATCAGCTTTAAGCGATTATCAATTAGCTTGTATACCTTTAAGTTGTTATTAAATGCCCCGAGAAACCATGAGCCACAGGCAATCCAATATTCAGCATCATGTTCTTTTAGAATAAAAATATCTTGGACATCCGATGTCCTCCAGAACAGCTTTCCTTTTAGGAGATAGTAGTTTTTGAGTTCTACAATTTCTATATTTTTGCTTCTTGCCCAAGATCTTATCTCTCTCCTAAAATATCTGGATTTTGGCGGAAGTACCACATACGGAAGTCCTCCAAGTATTAAGAATAAAAGTAAAGGTAGACTCCCTCCCAATTCAGGACCGAACGTATGGACTAGACTATCCAGGCCAACTGCTACTATTAGAATTAGAATCAATCTCATTTAACAATCCTAGCGGTTTCAAGCCCTATGGAGAGAGCGGCAGAAAGTGAAATATTCACTGTAGGCACATTTTTGTATCTTTCTTTAATTACCAGATCTAAAAAGCACTTAAATAAAAACTATTTATCTGCATCATCGAATAAATGCTCTCACCATTTTGGTTTGGATGCTTCAGTCATTTTCTGACTGCCATTAATCCTTAAAGCCGTTTTGATAAAAGAGTTTTTCACTCTTTAAATCGCAGTCCATCGGCTAAAAGTGCAACCATACGTCCTACTTGCCCAGATGAGTCTTCAGATGAGGACATCCCCAATCTCGCAATTCCTCCAAGTAGTTCATCTGCAGTTATATCTGAACGAACATCTCCCGATTCTATTGCTGCACCTAACACCATAGCGAGGGCAGGCCTTAAGTGCTGGTCAAAATAGCTTGGAAGGGTTTCAAAGGCTGGATCGCCTGAGTGCAATACTTCGGATAGCCCTCGCTTAGTGGCAAAAAAGGTCGCAAATATTTGCATACAGCTGGCCAGGGCTTCAAAGGGGGGAGGTGTTTAGCTTGTTCTATCACTTCCTCAGAGCAGCTATCGATCTCCCTGCGGAAAACTGCCGCGATCAGGTCTGCCCGCTTCGGGTAGTGCCGATAAAGAGTGCCTACACCGACACCGGCCTTACCCGCAATCTCCCGCACTGGGGCATCTACGCCGGAGGTGGCGAATACTTCCTTGGCTGCCTGGAGCAGGGCGTCATGGTTGCGCTTGCCGTCGGCTCGCTTACGTTGGCTCGAATTAGTGTCATCAGGTTTTGGCATATCTACCCCTTGCTAAACGGAACATTGCTCCGCATATTTAATCGGAACGTTGTTCCGATTTTGCCATAGCCATGTGCTGTAGCCAATGGCTCATGAGCTGTATCTATGAGGAGACTGACGATGCACGGTAGACCAATTGCATTGATAACTGGTGCTAATAGGGGAATAGGATTACAAGTCGCGAGGGACCTGAGTGCTAGAGGCGTTTCTGTCTTAGTTGGGGCTCGTGATTTGAAGCTGGGGCAAAAAGCCGCTGATTCCATAGGCGAAAGCGCTTGGCCTATTCAGCTAGATGTTACTGATGAGAGCAGTATCCGAGTTGCAGCTAACACTATAAGAAAAGACTTTGGCCGTCTCGATATATTGGTTAATAACGCGGCGATTAGCCATGCAGGGGAGTCTGGAGTAACTCTGGCGGAAATCGGCAAAAAGACTCAGGTTAGCGCTGTAACTTTGGCTGAATTACGTGAGATATTTGAAACTAATGTTTTCGCGGTTGTAGCGGTTACTCAGGCAATGCTACCTCTTCTAAAACTCTCTCCTTCTGCCAAAGTGGTTAATGTTTCTAGCGGTGCTGGCTCGTTGATGAGCCATTCAAATCCTAAGAATCCGGCACGAAAAATGTTTGGTGCCTACTCCATGTCAAAAACTGCGCTAAATGCTGTGACTATGGCTTTCTCAATTGATCTTGAAAAATCAAACATAAAGGTAAATGCCGTATGCCCTGGGTTTACTTGCACTGGCTTAAATAATTACGAGGGTGAGCAAACTGTAGCAGAGGGTGCGAGGGAAATTGTGCGTGTCGCCCTTCTGGGCCGAGAAGGGGATTCTGGTACTTTTACTAGCTTTAATGGTTCTATGCCATGGTAATTCGGTACTGATTGCAAATACCAGTGGCCACTTTACTGAGTTCTATTAACCCCATCAATCAAGTGGGAAATTAAAGTTGAAGGAGAACAATTTATGACAATATCAGATCACACATCAGTAAAAAAACAAGGCCCTTTTGTTATACATCATGCTGTATTACTGCCTGACTCGGTCAGGGGGCAAGAGCTAAAGGTTCGTGTAATCGCACCGGTGAATGGTGAAAACTTACCAATCGTTATCTTCGCCCATGGATACAAATCACCACCTTATGGATACGCTCCAATAACTGAATTTCTCGCCTCTTTGGGTTTTGTAGTTCTGCAACCAGTTTTCCTGGATTCTGAGGTGCCAGATGATGACCCTAGAGTGCCTGAAATCTGGCAGTATCGAGTATCTGACATGAAGAGAGTTCTGGATGAGCTGGACAGTATCGAGAAAGCTGTTTCCATGTTGCGCGGCCGTCTAGATAAAGAAAAGGTAGTTGCTATTGGGCATTCCTATGGAGCACAAACTGTAGGTATGTTACTAGGGGCTCGGGTATTAAATGAAGACAATATCCCTGGCCCCGATTTATCAGATAAGCGGGTGAGAGCGGGTGTTTTACTTTGTGCAACTGGAACGGGCGGAGAGAACCTATCCCCTTTTGCGGCCAAGTTCTTCCCATTTATGAATCCAAGTTTTACGGAAATGACTGCTTCATGCTTAGTTGTTGCAGCGGATCAGGATAATTCCCCACTGAGTACCCGTGGGCCAGACTGGTTTACTGATGCTTTTACTTTGGGAACTGGTGCAGAGTACTTGCTGACCCTTGTGGGGGCAAAGCATTTACTGGGTGGAATTAATGGGTATGGCGTTATAAGTGAAGAAGAAAACAATCCTGCCCATGTATCAATTGTGCAGGCCGTAATTTCTGCGTACTTAAGTAAGCAGTTCTATGAGAAAAACTCCGTTTGGGACGTGTTACTAAGCACGCTAAAAAACCAAGATCCATCTATTGGTTTTGTTGAAGAAAAGTCAGCCAACACTTTTATGGCTTTATAGTCTGGAAACCTGTTGATTCTTTTCATTCAATTAATCAGTTTTTCTGGGCAGAAAGCGAAGCCTCCACTTCGCCTTTAATCACGTTAACCTTCAGTGAATGATCTGGTAGTGTGATGAGTATACTTATCCAGGCTTTAATTGCATTGTAGTGAATACTATATTGAGTCGCTATATCGATAGAATATCTGATTCACACCCAGGAAAAGATATAACGATTGTAAGGCGTATTATTTAGAAAGCCAGGACTATAAATGGCAGGAATATTGGTTGTGTGTAATTTATACAATTTTACGGGGTTTGATTCCTTATTCTATTCTGTGTCAATATTTCTGACATGTATCGTTGTGGCTTTGTTGGGTGCCCTACATTGCTAATACGACTTGGAATTTTAAGAAGAAGGTTGTGTTGTGGATAATGCCATTTATTGTAACTCTATATATTACCCGGGACTTAATCCATGAGAGTTGCGATGCTGGTTGTATTATTGCTAGTTAGTGTTGCTTATCTAAGTAGGCCGGAGAAAGCGAGTGAGTTACTTGCTGAGTACTGTGAAGATTCTCATCCAGATAAATCATTAGCCTATTGCAGACAGCAAATAACAACGCCTCAAATTAGATGTGGTGTACTGAAGGGAACTTTAGAAAAAGATGGTACTTGTGTTAGGTGGGGACCGCCAAAAGGGAGTAGGCGCGGGCTTGATAATGATATCAACTTGTAAACTTTCGCTGACTTAGTGAGCCTAAAATAATCCCTAGATCTTCTGGCCACAGTTCTAAATTGGGGTAATTAGCTAAGTTAGCTGATATTCACAGTCTTGGCTGGCGATATCTTCAATCTATAAGTACTTAAGATCTAGCAGGGTTCCTATCTCAGCAAAAATTGCAGTATTCAGTTCTCTAATTTATGAGGCTGTCCCGAGAGCACTTTCACATTTGAAGTCAAAGCTCCTCTCCAAAATCGGTTGTAGTTTCTTATCCGGAATATACCCCCTTAGCCAGCTGAGAGGCTCTCCGCTGGAGGCTATAAGGAAACTAAATGGAGTTCCGGGAGTTTCGCCCAGTACTTTTTGAAGCTGTGTGCTTGCTTGAAGCATGGGGAATTCCGGGCGTAGCTTTCGATATTCATTCAGTAGGGCTTTTCGGGAGCCATTGATACCCAGGGCGATGGGTTGAAACTGTTGGGGGCACTCGCTGGTCAGCCGGTTGAGTACTCGAACCTGGCGAAAGCACCAGGGGCAGTCAGGTTCAACCAGTACTATCAAGCTGGGTTTCCCTTTGAATTGCTGCAAGTTGATACGCTCGGGGCCGGCGAGGCTGCGCAGTTCAAAATCGTAAAGGGAAATGGCAGCTTCTGTTGCGCCAGCAGGCGCAAACAGAAGTGTGATTAGTGCGAGCCAGGTTCGCATTATAGGTTCCAGTCGAAGCCCAGGTAATATTCACGCCCTCGTAGCGGGCCGTAGATATAGGCTACGTCGTAGGCACCACTGGCATCCCAGAATAGAGGGCTCTCACCTTCCTCAACCTGGGTGTAATCTGTCAGGTTATTTCCGCCCAGATACAGGCTCAGATTTTCTGTGACGTCAAAGGTTAATTTAAGATCTACTGTCCAATAGGCGTCTGCGCTTGTGCTTTTTAAAGTGGAGTCGCCCAACTGGTTGAAACCTTCGTAGCCAAATTCATCCAGATCCCGGGAGCCTACCCAGGTAGCGCTGGCATATAGCATCCAGTAATCGGCTTTGTAATCCAGATTGAATAGTGCACGCTGCTCTACTGGAGCAATGGCAAAAGATTCCCGGAAAACATCGTCGTAGTCATAGGTCTCCAGTGTGCCACCGATGGACAAATTTTCGGTGAGCGCATAGCCGAGAGTGATATCGGCAGCACCTACGGAGGCGCTTTCCTGCATCTGGGTAAGCAGTGGTACTCCATCCTCGGTTTCGCTCAGTGCTGCGAGGTTATCTACTTCGGTAAATGCCAGAGACAGGGTGCTGTTGAGGCGTTCTCCCTCGAAGCTCAATGCATAAGTTGCGGATAGAGATTTTTCAAGGTTTTCGATCTCGATGGCAAAGCCATCACCGGCATCAAGAATGCCGTGATCTGTTTCGAAAAAGGATAGGGGGCTCGGTATCCTCGTCCCAGCGCTACCCGGGAGGTCCACTGGTCGTCGTGCAGATAGCGGAGGTCTATACGCGGGGCGACCACCGTTTCATCGATCTCTGTACCGGGTTTTTGCTCGGCGACAAAGTCGGCTTTGGCGTTGTCTACGCGTATGGCCAGTGCCACTTCAAGATCCGGTGAAAGGGTCCAGGTGTCCTGTATGTAGAGGCCGGTGGTCTGGTAGTCGAAACTGTCTTCGATGTAATTATCACTTTCCTCCCCTGAGACAGAGTCGGAGCGCATGGATTCATCGCGAAGATCGACACCAAAGGTGAGCATGTGCTGATCGTTAAGGATCAAATTGTTGCGCAGGTCGAAGTAGTTGAGTGTGTCTGTAGCGGTGTAATCGAATCCTTCGTAGAAGGAGTCCTGCTTGTGCTCAGACCAGGCGACAGTAAACAGCGTGTTATAGGATTCGCTGAATTCGTGGAGCCAACTTGAGGAAATTTCACTGCGAGTGGTGGAGATCCATTCGGTAGTTTCCCAGGGTTTGCCAATGTATTGCTGCCGCACATCGTCGTCGACAAACAAGTGGTCAGATTCCACACCATCGTAGACTTGTAGGACGGAACCAATGCTGTATCCCTGAGGGCCGCCAAAAATACTGGAGTCAGTATAGGCTGTGCGCAGTACCACGTTGTCCCGCTCACCCAGGTCATGGGAGAGGCGAACTACATAACTGGTGTTCTCTTGCAGCGGTGCTTCGCTAACTCCGTTGTCATCATTGTCCATCTGGTGGTGCTTATCATCCTGAATGACCAGCGATGTACGGGTGCGTTCATCATCGCTTACATAGCCGCCCATCATGCCTAGAAAATAGCTGTCGTTGTCCTCCATAGAGGCATTGATGTTGAGGCCGGTTTCCTCGATTTCCTTGGAGATGACATTGATGGTTCCGCCGATTGCTTCGGGTGCGAGCAGCGATGCTCCCGCACCTCGGGCCACTTCGATACGAGAGACACCCGTTGTGGCCAGAGCATCCACTGCGTAATAGCCAGCCATCATGGTGTGAAGAGGAACGCCGTCGGTGAGGATGG
Organism: Microbulbifer sp. MKSA007; assembly: GCA_032615215.1. Lineage (NCBI taxonomy): Bacteria > Pseudomonadati > Pseudomonadota > Gammaproteobacteria > Cellvibrionales > Microbulbiferaceae > Microbulbifer > Microbulbifer sp. MKSA007. The sequence goes on from CP128433.1 coordinate 2,200,311, forward strand.
TAGAGTGCTCACCGCGCATACCGTTCAGCATTATTCGTTTGACCCCGCACATGGAGCACTCATTGGAAACCCGAACACCGGGGGACTTTTCAATGGCGTCAGTGAGGTTAACCGCCTGCAGGGATTTGATCAGACTTTCATCAACAACCTCAGTTTTCTGGATTGCATCCAGCAAGGCTCCGCGCTCATAGAGGCGCTGGCGCACGCCGACTACTACGGTTTCCTCCATTACCGTGGGCTGATCTGAAGGAGTTTCATTGGCGAGGGAGGCGGGTACTGCGGCTGCGAGTGCGGTAGCTAGCAGGGTTTTGCGAAACATGAGAGGACTTCCAGCAAGTAAACTGCCGAACATAATAATGATTCGCATTTGCGTGGCAAGTGAGCAAAGGTGGTAGTTTTAGCGGCTTTGGATTTAGCGGGCGAGGATGTAAGGGCGCTAATTTAGCGGGGGACACTCAAGGAGCCTATGGATTTCTTTTGGGTTGGCTTAGTGAGTTGCTCTTTGTGAAAGAGTTGGAAAACCTTGGCCGATAGATTGAGGTTGAGGCCCATTGTGGGCCCTCATATAAAGGGAAGTTGATTCTCAGCGTTTTCTGTTACTGAGTTTCTGCTCCCTTTGAATACGTCTATAAATTTCTTCGCGGTGAACTGCTAGGGATTTGGGGGCATGGATCCCGATCTTTACCTGGTTGCCCTTAACCTCCAGTACTTTGAGTGAGATATCTGTTCCAATTCTTAGGTTTTCACCAGTCCGACGCTTCAAGATCAACATATTTTTTCCTACTGAATTTCAAGCTATTTTTTTGGCTCCGAAACCGGAAGGCTTAGAAAGTTGTGATTGCAGGAAAGGCAGGGGGAGCGCGAGAACGGTAAGCATAAAAGAAGAAAAGGCGGGCACTACGCTCCCAGAGCTTGGGAAATCGCTCCAAACTACTGGATCTTCTCGACTTTATTGAACACGAGCGGGTTTCTAGCGTACTATGCATATAGCCAGTGCGTCCTGAGTATTTTTTTTATTTATTTTTTTTATAAATAAAAAATACGTGCTATCCAGGAGATGGAGGTCGGCCCTCCGTTATCGCTTTGCAGGAAGTGGTAACAAACCGCCTCAAGGTGATCGGAGTAAAGAGCTTTGGTTAGAAGCGCTTGAGGAAAAGGCGTACGAGATACGTCAGGTATGTTGTGTAGAGACGAATGCAAATGAACCACTGATGAGGTGTCGAAAGCGTATTACCAAGATGATGTCAAAACCCGTGCACTGGCTAAGTGCGGGGATAAGCATGGAGGTTACCTGTTTACCGACCGAGTGGCATCCGGCATAGAGGTGGCGTGAACACACAACAGGCTTTTGGGTGGAACAGGAGAACCTGTCGTCCAGGTGTTAAGGAAGAGCGTCAAGTAGAGGCCCTACAAGATGTTGAGTACCAAGACTGGTCACAGGGGCGGAACAACCCGTAGTAGTGGAGAAGCGGCTGTAATGGACGTGGAGCGAAGGGGTTGTCGTATTCGGCGACTAACCGTGTAATCAACCCAGATGGGGAGGAATTAACGATTAGCGCAAAGCCATTCAATATTCCAAAGCGAGCGGTTTGGGAAGCGTGGAAGCAGATCAAGGCTAATGGCGGCGGAGCGGGGATTGATGAGATAACGATAGAGCAATACGAATCGAGTCTCGTCAAAAACCTTTACAAGCTATGGAATCGGATGTCATCTGGCAGCTATTTTCCATCAGCCGTCAAACGAGTGGATATTCCGAAACTCGATGGCAGCCTGCGACCATTGGGTATCCCCACAATCGAAGATCGCATTGCACAAATGGTGGCTAAGCAACTGCTGGAGCCAGAATTGGAGAAGGTGTTTCACCCTGACTCCTACGGCTATCGGCCAGGCAAATCTGCTATAGACGCAGTGCGTCGAGCTCGACAACGATGCTGGGATAGAATCTGGGTAGTTGATTTAGATATCAAAGGTTTCTTTGACAATATTAATCACGAACTTCTGCTGAGGGCATTAGATAAACATAATAATCATCGGTGGGTACAGACTCTATGTACAGCGCTGGTTAACGGCTCCAGTACAACATCGGGACGGACAGCTTGAAGAGCGAACACAAGGTACCCCACAAGGGGGTGTAATCAGCCCGCTACTGGCAAACTTGTTTTTGCACTACACGCTGGACGCCTGGATGGTGAGAACGCACAGAGATATTCCTTTTGAGCGTTACGCGGATGATGCTGTTTACCATTGTCGTAATCCTCGAGAGGCGGATCGCTTACTGGCGGCTCTAAAAGCACGCCTGGCTACCTGCGGGCTTGAGGCTCATCCAGAGAAAACGCGCAAGGTCTATTGCAAGAACAGTAATCGTAAAGACTCCCACCCAGTTATCCACTTTGACTTTCTGGGGTTTCGATTTGGTCCCAGAAAAGCAAGGAATCGCCAAGGACAGATCTTCACCGCATTTAGTCCTTCAATGAGCCCTAAAGCTTTCAAGAGGATCAAGGATAAGGTTAGGCAGTGGCGTGTGATTAACTGGGTGGATCGATCACTATCTGAAATGGCAAAGGTACTTAATCCCGCAATACAGGGTTGGCTGAACTATTACGGTCACTTTGGGCGGAGATATGGTGTTTATCGGCTACAGAAGTATCTTGATCAAACGCTGATGCGTTGGGCTAGGAAGAAGTTTAAGCATCTAAAGCGAAGCTGTTTCAAGAGTTGGGCCTTTATTGGAAAGGTTCGTCAACAAATGCGCGGCTTGTTTGCACACTGGAGAATGGGAAGATTGAAAATGTGCTGAATACGAAGAGCCGTATGAATTGAGAGGTTCACGTACGGTTCTGTGAGAGGTCGAAGGGGAAGTTCCTTTGGTCTACTCGACCTTTGATAGTGTGATTATCAACTTGGTTAGCTGGCCCCTGGTGTTGGTAGCACCTTGGGTCAGCGCCTTTTACTTACTTTTACGTCACGCTACCGTTCTCCTTTGAGAAATGAGTCTTGGATTTGTTTGAATCAACGACCCTTAAAAAACTGCTGGGTAAGACTCTAATTCCGATAAATATTCGTCAATTTTACGCAGCTTTGACACTAAAACAAACTTAATAAAATCCAATAAGATCATTTTAGTGCCTATATTTTTTGTTTCTTTGAAGGGGCTGCAATTGGCTGTTGTATTTCAGGGGGGTAACGCTGCTTGCCACTCTCTATATCGCGAGTTTTAAAAATAATATTACTATTCAGGCTAAGGTAAGTTCGAGATGAAAATACCTCTAGAGGTTCTAGTCTCTCCAAATTTGGGAATGTAGTGTTAAAGGGAGTAAATTATACGTATTAAAGCTACAATTCGGTTGCTACTTTAATAATTGCCATTTTGGTAAAATTGTATCTCTTAAGGAGGGGTAAGATAATTATTAACCTATAATATTATTCAATCTCTTGCCCACAAATATGGGTGTCAATATCTAGTGCTAGATTAAGCCCACTTAGCCTGCTCAATGTTTCTAAATCCAAGTGTATACCCGCATTGGCACTTATATATTGATGCTTGCAAACTGAAATATATGCCTTTGTTTTTTTTGTAAGCTCCCGGATAGAATCAGCTTCCTTTTCTAGTTCTTTTAATAATTCCAGTAGTTTCTCTTCTAGTCCATAAGCTTCGTTCATATTTGGTTCATAGGAAATCCGTGTGAAGTTATATTTTAATTTTTTATTTCTTTGCAAGTCACCTTTTGACCAGCCGGATAAGTTATCATAAGGAAGTATACTTGATAGATCTTCATAGCTGAGTGTTTCGGTTGCTGCTGTTAAATAGACACGATGCCCAGATTCTACCCATATCCATTTGATGTTTGGAATGCTTGATTTGGCAACATTTACTACGAGAAAAAAACGTTCATTCTTAATGTGGAAATACACAGCCACAGTGTCTTCATAGTGATTTAAATTCACTCGCGCTACTTTGGGATAGCCATTTTCAAGTTCGATTTCCATAACCTGCAAGTGCTGCATTGTTAGTTCAAATGTAGGTTTGTTAAGTTCTTGAGTAGCTGCTGAAACATACGGCTGCGGATCGGTCATTTTGTATTCAATGATAGGTGTCAGAAAAATAGAGTGGGCAGTAGTGTCAATAAAGGATGACAATCCTACTGCCCGATCACTAGTTATTTATACTTCAATAATCAGCACTAATCCAAACATTTTCAAAGTCGGTATAACCATAGATGGTAATATACCAAGTGCCCGATTGAGGAGCGTTCAAATCTATGGATTCATAGTTGCCCCAGTTTTCAGAAGCGTAGTCGGCATTTGATTCAGTGGCGGGTTCACCGTGCTTGATGTAGAGATCTGCATCACCAACGGAGTTGAATAGAGCTGCGCCCGTAGCTACAGAAAGCTGGGTCGCTCCTTCAGGAACTTCAATCTTAAACTCGAATTGATCTCCTGCATGGCCATTCAGGTCAGAGATAACCTCGCCGGGGATTAAAAATTCATCAGTAGATGATTCAGTAAAAGAGCCGACCAGGGATACTTGATCGAAGTCTGTATAGCCGTGGAGCATGACATGCCAGATTCCGGGAGTTGGGTTTGCTATAGCAACGGACTCCTCATTGCCACCTAAATAGGGCCGATAATCATAGACCGATTCAGTTGGTCTGCTAGCAAAACGAATATAGAGATCCGCATCGCCACTACCACCGGTTATCTCAAATGAAAGGTCGCTGGCATTTTCCGGTACTGTGATGGTGTAGAACAACGACTCTCCTGCACTGGCATTAAGACCGCTGACAGGTTTCTGATTAACCAGAATATTGTCGGACTGATCAGCCAGGGTTACCGTTGCCGTTAAATCTACACCCTCGAAGGAGCGTTCGATAGGAGACAGTAATATGTACCAGCGGCCGGTTTCCGGCGAAGTGATCTCAATATCTTCAATATTACCGCTATTTTCAGAACTGAAGTCAAAATCGGCTGGGGTAGGTTGGCGATTATAGGCCACGTACATATTCATTTCACCGCCCAGTTCATCGCCTGAATTGTCAGTAATAACTGTCAGGGTTTGAGCATTTTCGGGCACGTCAATATGGAATACTTTTTCGCCTTTGCTACTTAAGTTCTCTCGCGTTTTTGATGGGAGGAGAGTTAGCTCTGCCTCCTCATCACAAACTAATGAAATACCCCCTTTAGCGGGGCTGAAGCTAATGCTCCCTTCATTAAGATAAGAATCAATTAATTCAAGCGCTTCGCAGGAGTAGACATCGAGGAGATTGTCCGTAACATCAATATCAGTTAAGAAATGTCGATCCATTACCCACTCGAATTGCGCAGTATCCAAGTAGTTGCCGGCAATATTTAACGTTTCTAGACGTTTAGGTAATTCGGGTAACTCTGTGAGGTTTTCATTAACAGCGGTTAAGTGCTTTAAGTATCGGAATACGTGAATACCTTGCAGTGACTGGATTTCCCCGTTGCCAGGAGTGCGAATTTCTTCAATGCTTGCTGCTTCCAGGCTGTCAATTTCACCATCGTTGTTTGTGTCGAAATAGGACGTCAAATATGACTTGAATGCAGGGTCAGGAATATTAATATTGATCGTGCCATAGTGCGATGCTGCTGCAACCTGATCACCGCCGCCCAAGTCGATACGCTGGGCCATTATACGGCTGAAGTGCTCATAACCCGATTTAGGGATAATAGTCTCTTGCCCATTAACCGAAAATGCACGTGATGGATAGTGCATTACAGACAGGAAGTCATAGTTACTGTAGTTGTGGGTTTGCCGTATATCAAAATTGTGGACATACTCGGGTTTAATATTATCCTCAATGATTTCGACATATTCATCACGATCAGATCGCTGATGTTCATGCCTCATACCAATAACATGACCCAATTCATGGACAATAATGTACTTGGTATCCCAGTTGTTCATGCTGAAGAATTGCCCGCCGCCAGTCTTTCCAACCATGGAGCGGTTTTCAGTTCCGTTTCTTACGTGAACGTAGTCAGATTGATCAGTGCGTCTTAAAAATTGTAAGTCTGCAATTTCTTCCCAGACTTTGGTGGCGTCGATAAAACGCTGTTGATTTTCTTCAGTGACACTATCGTAAAAGTCGTAATATATGATTCCATCAGGCCACTTATTCGCTGATATTTCAACAGCGGACATAATGCTAACTTGACCGGAATCCTCTTGAACTGGCTCCAGCATATCTCCGGTCAGCTGGTATAGCTTGCCATCAATAATGACTTGGCTCGATTTGGGTTGCTCTTCCAATTGAGCAAACTCATTGCCGGTGTAGCTTGGTATCGTTATATCTACAGCCTGGCTGTATGCCATTGCAGACTGAAAAGTTAAAGTTAGGGTTGCTGAAATTCCCAGTGTGGTACTGGTAAATAGTTTCATTTTCATGTTCCTGCTTTGAAAATGTTTTTAAAGTTTTGCCAAACTTTTATCCATAAATAGTCGAGTAGGAGGCATGTCTGATTAACTCTGGCAACAAGTTAAATCAGGATGAATATGCCGCCGCGCGGGAGAATACCGATGTTTGGATTTGAGGTCGATAGGTGGTTTTAAGTTGATTCAGAATGCGAGATTTGATTCGTGGCATTTCTGGAAGGGCGAACTCACGAACGAGATAAAATGTAGAGGATGACTATCAATTTTCGAGTGTATATCTTGGTGTTATTAGCAATACTTGTGTTCTGAATATTAGGGATCACCCAGGTGCTTTGTTAGCTGGGTAAATAGTGCCAGATTCAAATCCACTTGCTCTAAACTACGAATATCTTCGAGACAATTTCATATGAATGAGTGGGGTCGTATCCAGTTTGAGGATATACGGCCACCTCAAGCAGTCGTACAAACCCCTCAAATTGAACAACAAATGGCCTGGAAGGCAGTAGGGTACCCTGTTAGCCTCTCTTGCAAGCTAGATAGGAAGGAGCGGGCCTATGCAGGAGTCGGATGTTGCCAATCGGCTAATCGATGCGGCGCGAGAGTGCTTTTTGAACGATGAGTACCACCGGGTCACAACTCGCCAGATCGCTGCTAAGGCTGGAGTGGCGGTATCGATGATTCGATATTACTTCGGTAGCAAGGATGGCCTCTATGAAGATATGATCCGCCAAACCCTTCTGCCATTGATCGAGGCCGTAGAGCAACTCAGCCTTGATGGCGATTGGGATTTTGGAGATTTCTTTGCCCTTTACTACTCCACCATGCAAGAGAATCCCAAGTTTCCGGCTCTGATCCTGAAAGTCATGGCCCTTAATCAAGGCCCGGGGAAAAATGTGATCCGTCAGCTCCTGGAGCGGGGGCGCCAAAGAGGTTCTCGGCGGTTAGCTGAAATTAAAGGTGAAGAAGCCGAATCTGAAGACCCCAAGTATGATTTGCTCAGGATTTCATTTGTCAGTTTGGCTATGTTGCCGATGTTGGCCAAACCCGTCCTGGAAGAGCAGATGGGGCACGTTATGGACCCCGATTTCTTAAAACAGCTTGCAGAGTTTAATGGCCGACTTCTGAAGTCAGGTTTGCAAAGCTTATAACGATATGGCCTCAGCAAGTTGAGGCCGGTCCCTTATATCTATTTTTAATCAGATGTTATTTCTGAGGAGTTCTTATGCCCCAGTCGATGCAAAGAAATAGGGCCGTAAATTGGGTCTTTCAACGCGCTTCTAATATGATTAATAGTATTTGTAATATTCCTAATGCTCTGATGCCGCCTCCATTTCGAGTAATGCAAATTGGATCGCTATTTTGGCAGTCTAGATGTCTGTATACGGCTGTCCGATTAAATATAGCTGATCATATTAACGGTGAAGTCGTTCCAGTAGAAAAACTGGCAAATGATTGTAATGCAGATAAAGAGCATCTATATCGATTGATGAGGATGTTGTGTGCAATGGGGATTTTTAAGGAGGTAAAAGCAAGGCACTTTTCACATAATCGAAACTCTGAAGTGTTGCGCAGTGATGCCAGCAACAGCGTAAGAAGCATGGTGCTTATGCATAACTCCCCTGAGTTCAGTAAGCCTTGGTTTAATGGGTTTGAAGACCATATTAAAGATGGGAGTGTGCCTTTTGAAGGTGTTTATGATCAGGAAATGTTTGATTATATGAATGATCATCAATCTGTTAGCACGCTGTTTTCGGACGCTATGGATACCGTTGATAATCTTACCGGGCTACAGTATTTACAAGATTTTGATTGGAGCAGGTTTGATAGAATTATTGACTTGGGTGGGGCAAAAGGCAGCAAAAGTGCGAGTGTCCTCTCTTCATATAAAAACATAACGGCGATGGTGGTCGACAGGAATAATGTTGAGGGGACGGCAAGAGAGTACTGGAAAAACTCACTGAGTGATTCAGTTGAAGAGCGATTGGACTTCTTCCCAGCAGATATTATTAACGATAGGCTGCCGGTAGCTAATAGTGATAAGGATATCTACTTGTGTACGGCCGTTTTCCACTTGCTGAATGACAGTAAGGCAAAGCGACTCCTCAATAATATTTACTCTGCCATGCAAGGGCAAAATGCTACGCTCGCCATTGTTGACGCAGTATTACCTGAGAAGGGCGCAGACCTTAATTTGGCTGCCATGGACATGCAGATGTTGATGGGAACTCGTGGGCGGGAGCGAACGTTGAGTGAATGGAATCAACTGTTTGGTGATAGTCCTTTCTACTTGGTGGAGACAGTCTCCGTGCGTACCTTTGCAAAACTGATGGTGTTGAAAAAGAGAAAGGGTTAGGTGCTAAGCAGTAAGTGGGTGTCAACAAGCGCAATGTTATTAATCGTGAAAATGAAAAAACATTGCGCTTATTGTATTGGTGGCACGAATAGTCTGCTTATCAACTATAGATACGCCAGCAAGCCAATATCCGTAGTAGCTTAAAGTGCAGTATCACCTGTATTGGTTTTATATACGCCTATATTTACCTATAGCCTCTTTCTGCTAGTCGACTAAGGTTTCGGCCTTTGGTGTCTCAGTGGATATTACAGAATTACTTAGGGGGCTCTGAGCCAATATATTTGAAATTACTGGATCTTAGCTATGTATCTAGTGTCCCGTCTAATAGGCAGCTTGCTAGTTTTATCGGTTATTTATGTGGGGTATGTTTGGGCTGATCTTGAGGATCGAGAGCTAGTTGCTGGGGTTACTTATGATATTCCAGGGTTGGCGTATAGAGAACCCTCTTCTGGCGCTATAGAAGGCTTTGAGCCTGACCTGGTCAGGGCAATTGGGGAGAAGTTATTTGGCGGCCCTGGCTATATAAGGCTAACCCGTGTGCTGGATGAGGATCGTATAAAGGCACTTGAAGACGGAAGAGTGGATATGGTGGTATCCCAGTTTACCATCACTCCAGAGCGCGAAGAAAAAGTGGACTTTTCGATTCCTTATTACGTCACTGGGGAGGGTTTATTGGTCCATAAAGATAGCGATATTGAGAGCTTTATCGATCTGGAGGGTAAGATAATTGCTGTTACTAAAGGCTCACTTTCCCTAAAAAGAATGCGTGCTGTCCTGCCGTCATTGGAGGGGGCAAGATTGGTTGTAGCGCCCACAAGCTCAGCGACCTTAGAGGCTGTTCAAAGCGGAAATGCTGATGCTGCCTCCAATGACATTATTAACCTGGTACTTTTGCGTAAGGCATCAGCCTATCCGACTTTATATCGTCTGGTGAATATTAGTGGAGACTTCCCGCCAAAGCCCTTTGGTATCGGTGTTAAGAAAGGGAATAAGGAACTGCTCGAACGACTAAATGCCGCTCTAGAGAGCTTAAAGGAGAGTGGGGAGATCAATAGAATGCTGGATAAGGCCGTTTCCAGTGTGGGGTCAGAGAATGACCCTGATGATACCTTCAGCGGCTCACAGTAGAGTAGTCGCAGAACTATCCGTACAGATAAAGTCTAATTAGGGGCGATATGACTACTAAATCCTCCAGTGCCTTCTTTTCTTTGCTTTTCAGCTCAGTCCTTTTCTTGGCTATTACTTACAACAATTATCTACTGGGGAATTCCCCGATGCAGGCTACCCATTCGATCTTGGTGGAAACGGATGCACATGAAGGGCTTGTTTATGTACCCTCCCAGAAACGTCTCTACTTCACCAGTGTTCCAGATTTAGAGATTGAGAATCCACAGATAGCGATCCGTTACTACGACTTTATTACTGGCGAAGTTGTAACCTGGAAACACCGAAGCAATATGGCAAACAGCATGTGGCTTAGCAATGACGGTGAACATTTACTGGTTGCAGAGCAGGGGAAAGGAGCAACCCCGGGCGCTATCAGCCGCAGAAGCCTTTCAGGCGGGCAACGAGAAGTGCTAGTAGATGCCTATAAAGGTAAGCCATTTAATTCACCCAATAAAGTTGTACAGTCACCCTCTGGCTGGATCTACTTCACCGATCCAGATTATGGCTACAACCAAGGCTTCAAGCCTGAGCCAATGTTAACGCCAGCTGTCTATGCTTTTGATCCTTCAACAAAAAAGTTAATTCGCTTGTCAGCGGAGTACATGATGCCTCATGGGTTGGCAATCTCCCCAATAGGCAACCAAATCTATATTGGTGATACTGCAGCTATCGATGGAAAGAATCCTTACAACCCCAAAAAAACAAAAGACATTTATGTAAGCGCTTTGCCATCCCCGGAAAAATTGGAAGAGAAGCAATGGGTGTTGTCGGTACCAGTAGGGATTCCTGATGGTTTTATTGTTACTGGCCCCAAAAATGATCTGTGGGTGGCGGCAGGTGACGGACTGCGACACTATCGAGAGAACGGCTCCCTGGTTAATCTTTACCCTGTTCCCGGCGGTGTATATAGCGTAGCAACTGACGGTAAAGCAATTTACTCATCAAGTAATACCGCTATATGGAAGACAATTCCCCGAGGGGAAGAGGGGGGATAGTTCCTCTTACTTTTGGAGTGTTATTACCTGTTCGATCTGTCTAGCTACGGCAAGTAGTGCCAAATCCGCTCCAGGTAACCCATCTATCTCCAGGCCCACCGGTAATCCATTGGTACCAGGCCCGATGGGGATGCTGATGCTTGGGGCACCGGTAACTGGTGCGGAGACATTGTTGTATATCAGTGTGTCCAGGGTGGGGAGTGTCTGTCCATTTAGCTCCAGTTGGTATGAGGATGTTTCCAGGGGTTGCGCTTCGATTGGCGCAGTTGGAAATACGATCGCGTCCAGTTGATGCTGCTGGATGATCTTCGAATAGCTGTCGCGCACAGCAGGTAACTTCTTTAAGGCCGCTTGATAGGCTGAGTCTGGCGGTGACTTAGGCCCGAGCACTGATTCCTGATAGACCGCTTTCACATCCTCACTCTTGATCATTGCTACCAAACCCTCTAGTTGAGTTTGTGGTTGATAATTCGCCAGGAAATGCCCCATGGCTGTCCGCATCTGATGAAACCCGATGGGAAATCCGATTTCGAGAGCGGCGCTGACTATTGGCGAAAGGTCTACTTCTACCAGGTCTACTCCGGCATCAATAAGGGTACTTATTAGAGCCCTGAAAGACTGGCTTACTCCAGGTGAGAGGTTGTCAAATAGAGGATGGGCTAGCCCCAAGCGCAACTGATTGATTGGCTTGCATTGGGGTACGGAGACCCCTGTCATCACTTCAAACAGATAGATGGTATCTTCGACACTAACAGCCATAGGGCCGATTGTGTCAAATGCAGGCACAGAGGGTACGACTCCGTGGCTGCGAAGGCTGCCAGTTGAAGGGCGAAAGCCAACAATACCAGTTAACGCCGCCGGTAATCTGACGGAGCCGGCGGTATCGGTGCCGAGGCCAGCGGGCACAATCCCCGCAGCTACAGCAACAGCGGTGCCCCCCGATGAACCGCCGGGGAAGCAAGCGATGTCCCACGGATTCCTTACGGCACCAAATGCAGCGTTATTGGAGGTTACGCCAAAGGCAAGTTCATGTAGATTGGTCTTCCCAACCACTATGGCCCCACATCCCTCGAGTCGCTCAACCACTGGGGCAGAGGACTCCGGCAGAAAGTTCATGCCAAGGGTCCCAGCAGTGGTATGCATACCCTTTACATTGATGTTGTCTTTAACAACGATGGGGATACCGGCAAGGGGCCTACGGTGGCTACCGGAGGCCAATTCCCTGTCAATGCATTTGGCTTTTTGAAGGGCGCTATGCCGATCGAGGCAGATAAAAGCATTGAGTTCGGAATGAGCAACTGCATTGTCACAAGCTTCTTCAATCAGTGATACTGCGCTAATCTTTCTTGCGAGCACTATCTCCACAAGCTCATGAAGGGAAGTCGTCATAGTTTGCTTACTAGCTTCTGATTGTACTTGGGATCTTAGATCATAGAGAGGAAGAAAGTGGGACGATAAGAATGATATTGGCTAATTTGATAGCACTAGCCTTGATCTCACCGAGGTGTATCTGATGGTGAGGAGTGAGCAGCGCGTTTCTGACCGTTGAAAATATGAGGGTTATGGGTTTTGAAAGTTGATGTATTACTGTTTGATCTCGGCGGCGTACTAATAGAGCTAAAAGGCCGTCCATTACCAACCGGTAAAGCGCCTGTGACTGATGTTATTATCTCCGGTCCGGTAAGGCAGTTTGAGAGAGGAGAAATCACCACAGAAGAATTTGCAAACGCTTTAAAGTCTCAATTGGAAATAGAGGAATCGATAGAGACGATAATCGATCATTTCACAAACTGGCCTACGGGATTCTATCCAGGAGCAATTGAATTACTCAGTTCTCTAGAGAAAAATTACAGAGTGGCCGCATTGACAAATACCAATGAACTTCACTGGCCACGCATCACTCATGAATTTAATGCACATAACTATTTGGGCCCAATATTCGCTTCCCACCTTATAGGTATGGCAAAGCCCGATGAAGCATTTTTCAAGCACGCGCTTGAGCAGCTGGAAGTTGAAGCCAGTAGTGTTGTCTACATGGATGATATCCCTAGAAATGTAGAGGTGGCGAATAAGGTGGGTATGAATGCGTTTCATACCAAGGGCTTTGATTCGGTGTTGGAGGTTCTAGAGCGTATTAATATTCAAGAGAAGAGCTACAAAAATTAAGATAGATGGGGAGTCTAACTGACCACCTTGAGAGGATAATTTTCTAATTTCTGAAATCTATTCATCCTCCCCAGCAACATACCCTCAAGATGATTGCTGCTATCTAAATTAGCATTTTCAGGGGGCACTCATGATTCGGCTTACTCAATTATCGGGGCAAGCAATATGATTTATGCCAGTTAGTAAGCGCCAGCTTGGTTAAATATGATCATGGTGAGTGTTATTTCTGAGTTAGGCTGAAATTTTGTGGGAAACACCCTGAAATCATTGGGTTACGTGAGCAGGGCGAAATTGAGATAGTAGTCATAGTGATCGTTTTTGTAGTTTGTTCGATCGTGCCATTTTAATATAACCACTTGATTTTCTATGGGAAACTGTAGTGGTGGCGGTAGATTGATTATGAGATAGTAGTCAATATAATAGTGATCAGAATGATTACTATATAGCTGTTGTACAAACCCGCTGCGCGGGAGTGGTGCCACTTTTAAATTATAAGAGGCATTTTAGAAAATGCATAACCGGGTATTGCAAAATATATTTTCTGCGTACAGTGGTTATTTATCTAAAACTGCGCAACCACTAAAAAATTTAAAGGCTATCTCCTCGATACAAGAATGCCGTACAAAATCGATGGGAAGCAGTTATTATCGTTGTAAGCACAACCATGTCACTGAACAGCATCATTCTTGTAGGCATAGAAGTTGCCCCCTCTGCTCAGGCAGAAAACAGCTCCAGTGGGTTGATCAGCAGCGTCGTAAATTATTTGATACAGAACATTTTCATGTGGTCTTTACTATACCTCATGAGTATCTGCCGTTATGGCAATACAACGAAGAGAAGCTTACAGATATACTCTTTTTGTCGAGTAAAGAAACCCTGTTTGAATTAATGGCGAGTAAAGACTATCACGGAGTAACTCCCGGGATGCTTATGGCTCTGCATACTTGGGGAAGACAGTTAACTTTACATCCCCATATACACTGTTTGATAACTGCTGGCGGCTTGACTTTAAGGGAAAAATGGAAAGAAACAGGTGAATATTTATTGCCTGTGCGAGTGGTTAAGAGTCTTTATAGGGGAAAATTTCAAGCGCTTTTATTAGAACAGTATCGTGCCGGGTTACTCAAGCTTCCTCCCAGTTGGTCAATTGGCCAGTTTGATATCCTCTTTAAAGCTTGCTATCGCAAGGAATGGTCGGTTCGTATTCAAGAACGGTATGAGCATGGTCAAGGCGTTCTGCTGTATTTTTCACGCTACATCAAAGGTGGCCCGCTTAAGCCAAAGCAGATATTAAACGTGGATCATAAGGGGCTGGATTTTCGTTATTTTGATCACCGTGACCAGCGACGTAAGCAACTTCGGTTAAAGCCTCAGGAGTTCTTAAGACGTGTCTTGCAGCACATACCTCCAATAGGAAAACACATGGTACGGAGTTATGGATTATATGCTGGGTGCAATAAGAAAAAGCACGATCTATGTAGTAATCAAGTGGGTTTAATGAAAGATCAACGACTCCCAGCTGGATTGCAAATCCAAGATCTGATGGTAGAGTGTGGGCAGTGCCATGAATCTACAAAGTTGACTGGCCGAGTGTGGTCTAAGGCGAAAAAAGGAATTTCCTTTATAAAGGGGGCGGCTCGGCAAGATAGTGCCGGCGGGAATGTACAACATGGCGATGAACCAGACACTGCAGGAATGGGCCTCTTTAGTTCGGCCTAAATTCAATGCCAGGTCATTTTTTTTACCGCCTGCAGTGCAGGTTATCTAAGCGTTAGAAGTACGAAGGAGAATTCGTGGGGCATCATATAGAAGCAATTGTAGCCAAAGGCGATATCGATGCAGAGCTACTAAGGAAATTCGAGTTGCCGTGTGTCAACCATGAGGGGTTCTCGATCGTAGGTCTAAATGCAGGGCATTCAGATCATTGGGCAGAAAAACTGTTAATATCAAATGAAAGTAATGGGAAAATTGTTTTAAACTGCCCTGTTACCCATTATTTTGCTAAAGAGCTGGGCTTAAAGAGGTATGCAATTATTTTTACCGACTACTTTGGTGGTATCGGTAAGCAATACGCTGCGGTGTATTCTGATAGTAAAGTTGTAATGGAAGAAACTGAAGGCGGTATTAACCAAGCATTAAGAAATATTGGTGTATTCAAGAAAAGAGATCTAGACGAGTTTGATACGATCTGTCTTGGTCGCTACAGGTCATTTGATGAGCACTTTGCACAATACTTCTAACAAGTTTGTCAAACACCGCTACACACCTTCGGTGCTCCGCTGGACTCGCTCTTGCGTCGCTCGCCGTTTACAAAAGCGTTAGGGCAATTGGTAGATGAACGTATTTAAGAGGTTAGAAGAGCTCAGTAATGATGGTAGCTTCTACCTGAAGGCCTTTGATTTGAGTTTTCAACCATTTGAAGTAGAAAGTGATCTTTCTATCTTTAGTGCTCTAGCTA
Source organism: Microbulbifer sp. MKSA007 (assembly GCA_032615215.1). Classification (NCBI taxonomy): domain Bacteria; kingdom Pseudomonadati; phylum Pseudomonadota; class Gammaproteobacteria; order Cellvibrionales; family Microbulbiferaceae; genus Microbulbifer; species Microbulbifer sp. MKSA007. Next base: position 2,215,844 of record CP128433.1, read on the forward strand.
CTGAGCTTGAAACCGAACATGCAGGTTATGAAACTCTGCTACTTGATGTGAATTGGCGTTCGCACTTAATTGCATGTATGTGCCTCATTGTCTCGGAGAATAAGTCGCACCTGGAAGAGCTAAAGAACCGCTTCAAAAATGGTAGTATGGTTAGCCCACAAATTGCTGTTGCAATGGCTCGCCTTCATTTCAGGGAAATGATGGACTTTTTCCCAGCTATATAAATGGCGGGCATGGGCCGGAGTCTTCTACCCAGATAGGGGCGGCACTAGTACTCTTGCAATCGATGTTCGTGCGTGAATTCACGTTTCCAAAATCACAGCTGAACATCGAGCGTTTCTACTTAGGGCTGTCGGTTGCACAGCATCATTCTGGGTTTTGGCTTAAGCATAGAGGCAGTGCCCGGGGTTAGCCCTAACAAAGCGCTGCAAGGCGACGTCTTACTTTGTGCACTTTATGCGCAGTCGCTTTGCTCCTATTTTCGCGCATAAAGCGCCCAAAGTAAGCCGCCTCTGAGCGCGGCGCTAAGTTTTATACACAAGTTTTTTCAGTTTTATTATAAAAATCAATGAGTTACAGTTTGTACGTTATAGGGGCTACAAATTTGGCTGGATAATTATGCAGGACTGGGTCAGGGACGAAGTGAAAAATCAGGTTATGGGTGATACACGATTGAATAAGCGCTTGTCCAATATTCTCAGTAATTTAAGTTCCGACCCAAAGGGTAGCATTCCCTGTGCAAACAAGTCTTGGGCAGAAACCTTTGCAGCCTATCGATTTATCGAAAATGATAAAGTCAGCTTTGACTCCATTATGAGTGGCCATAAATCAGCCACTCTTGAAAGAATCAAGGTTCAACCAGTTGTTCTTATCCCTCAGGATACCACTTTCCTAAATTTTGCTACCGATTTAGAAAGCAAAGAAATGGGAACACTCCGACGCAAAGAGACTAATCAGCAGCTCCTACATACGTCTATCGCTATAACACCATCCAGAGATAATCTGGGTATTATTGAGGGTAGCATGTGGCAGCGAGATAAAGAATCTAGTGCTAATTCTCGCTATACCAAGTCGATACAAGATAAAGAGAGTCGACGCTGGTTAGACCATTATGAATCAGCTTGTGAGATACAAGAGCGCTGCCCTGAAACCACGATTGTGAGCATCGCGGATAGAGAGGGGGATATTCATGAGTGGTTTCAATTAGCTGAAGATCAAAATGAACAGCGGCGTGCAAGCTATATTATTCGAGCCAAGGCTAATCGTAGTTTAGAGATCGAAGGAGAAGATACGACTTTACTTTGGGACTATATGACCAAGCAGAAGTCCATCGGGAAATACTCAGTAGGTATCCCCAAAAGGAATGGACAGCCAGAAAGGGAAGCTAAGGTCAGTGTATCCATTGCAGAAGTAAGATTGCAGGGAAAAGGAAAATCAAAACGACCTCTTTCTCTCTACGCAGTCTTTGCTAAGGAATTAAGCCCACCAGAAGGGGAAAAAGGTATTGAATGGATGCTGCTGACCGATCTTGCAGTTGAGGACTTTAAGCAAGCGAGGATCATTATTGAGTGGTATCGAAGTCGATGGGAAATTGAAACCTATTTCCGAGTGGTGAAAGGCGGATGCCAGATAGAAAGTAATCGCTTTAGAACCGAGCAGCGAATGCTGAACTGTATTGCAATCTATATGATTATTGGGTGGCGTCTACACTCCATGACAACACGGGCACGAACGCTTCCTGATACGTCGTGTACGAAAGTCTACTCTGAAAAAGAGTGGCGTATGATATGGATAATGCAAGCTAAAACCTCCCCACCAAATGAAGCTCCAAGTATGAGAGATATAACTCGTATGTTGGCAGGACTTGGAGGCTTTCTGGGGCGGAGCGGCGATGGTGAGCCTGGAGTTAAAACCGTTTGGCAGGGGTACACTAAACTTCTCCATTATATGGAGGCAGCAGAGGCTTTAAATGAACTTAAATGATGTGTATAAAACACAGGCGCGGCGTTACCTGTCTAGGAGAAAATAACATATGGGTTTGCATGTGCACTCGTTGACTAATATTCCCAAAAGTGAAAATAGAGATTATTTGATCTATTTGCTTGAGTATGGGTGGCATGAGTCTTTAGCCAGAGCGCTAAACGAAAATTTCGATAAAATGGCAAACCTTGCTGCCCAAAATCGGGCTGTAGTAATAAAGGGGACTGAATTGGCTCATTTTGATAATGAGGTTTTTTCTTGGCACCAAATTAACAATGAAAGGGGCGAGGATGTATTGCCAGCGATATTGGTTACAAATGCGCACCCTTCATATTTCTTAGAAAACAATCATGGCTACAGTCGCAGGCGAGGTCTATACCGGGAGCAAGAGGAGAGTGACCTAAAACTTGTTCTAATTCCCTTGAAAAAGTTTTGCTCTACTACAACCGAGGTTGTAGCTTTAGTCGAAAGACTATTTTCGGACATAGAATTAGGGAAAGACCTTTCTGACTTCAGCATTGCTAAAGAAGCACAGAAAGGAATCGGGTCGGCTATTGTAGATTCAATTATATTAGAGCCAAATATATCAGGGGTGGGGTTTAGTTTTAAAAAATTGGGGAGCTTCTTACGTGGCAACAGGTAACAAGTCAAATCACTCGGACTTGGTAAAGCTGTCACCTTTTTTGTTCCAAAAAAGCCGCCAACATCACCAATCCGGTGTTTGAGGCGTTATAGCTCCTTAATGGATAATGCGGAATGTACGAGCTGTTTAATATTTCCAATATCGAAGCCCTGGGTATATTGCTATGGTTTTGTGTTGTATTAGCTCTTAGCTATATGCTAGCTATCAAAAAAACCTTAAAGGTTAAACGAGCGGTTGTAGTTGGTGGATTTATGGCATTATTACCTCCTCTGGCAATTATATATTTGGTCTCGCTGCTACTTAGAAAAAGCCTTTCTGTATCAGAGAGATTAGATGAGACGTTATAACAAAACGCTGAAAATTCGCCCCCAAAAAACGTGGGCTGGACCTCCGGCAAAAAAATGCCTCCGGCCTTTTAGCTTTGCGTTAAATTACCAAGGAAAGTCATGAGGAAGCTTCTTATTTCAATAATGGCCGCGCTAGGGTTTAGTGGCGCTCAAGCGGCCGAATTTCCACCAAATATGGAAATGAATGGCAAAACGATTCAAGCGCTCATTGATGCTGGTTCTGATCCAAGTAAACCGCACCCTCTTGAGCATCATTTTTATTGCTTTAGCTCTAACTCACTTAAAGAGCTTATGGCTAAAGGAGAATCTCTTGGTTACCGTGTAGCTAATGTCGGTGACAACGTACATGAAGGCACTCATTACTGGTATGGCGACTTAATTAAAGAGACCATTTTAGACATTAAAGTAATTAACAGTGAAAACTCTTTAATGCTCAAGCTGGCAAACGAGTTTGATGCTGATTATGACGGCTGGGGAACTCCGGTTGTTGAGTAATTTAACAAGTCAATTAACTACGCGCCTACGGCGCCGGACAGCTAAAAGCGTGGCTGCGCCACAACGCTGCCGGTTATTGAGGCGTTAGGCATAATCAAATCGGAAGAAATTTATGCAATTTTTTGAGAAAGGAAAGTACAACTGGCGATCACTTCAAGATATTCCAAATGTACCCTTTGACTGTGGTTATTGCGGCGTTTACGTCTCTTCTGACAAAGGGTATAAAATAGGAGCGCACGGTGATGGCAGCGGACAACAAGTTGGTGGCATTTACATTTGTTCAAATTGTCACGGACCGAGTTTTTTTGACTTAAGTGCAAATCGGCATCCGTCAGCATCATTCGGAAATTCAGTTAATCATGTTCCCGAAGAACTTGAATCGCTTTATAACGAAGCTAGGCGCTGTACATCACAGAACTGCCATACAGCAGCAGTATTACTCTGTAGAAAAATGTTGATGAATATCGCGGTAAACCAAGGGGCCAAAGAGGGGCTCCGTTTCATTGAGTATGTTAACTACCTTTCCGATAACGGGTATACACCACCTAATGGAAAGCATTGGGTCGACCATATTCGTAAAAAAGGCAATGAGGCAACCCATGAAATCGCATTAATGAACGAAATTGATGCAAAAGAGCTTATCGCTTTCACTGAAATGCTACTCAAATTTATTTACGAGTTCCCTGCAATTGTCCCTCAACCAGAGCCAGCTGCCTAACAAAGCCAGCCAGAGGGACCAAAAAAACCGCCGCTTCGCTCTGGTTTTTCGGCCCCTGCTGGCAACGTTAAACACCTAAAGTATGGAGCAGCAATGCTGCAGAAAGTTGGATTAATTCATCTACTGTTTGCCATTTTCACGTTAGCTTACTGCGTGTTTGCTGTTGTGATCGGTAAAGTAATTGGTTATAAACGAGCTGGGCTCTCAGAAACAATCAGTATTGATATTGAACCAGAGAGATTTTGGGGTATCGTGTTGCTTTATGTAGGTATAGCATTAATTATGGTTATACTAAGTATAAAAAAGAACTTCCCCAAAAAACTTTATGAGCTCATTGATTTTGGTATCCATTCCAAACTATCCATTTTGCAAGTTATATTTATAATCAGCTTTACCGCTTTAATGTACATCACTATTTTTTGGTTAGCTGGGGTGTTAGCAAATGCTTAACAAGTACAAGCAGGTTACTGCGGGCCTTTGGCCCTTCGCGGGACAGCCTACGCTACGCTCCGGCCACCCCTGTTGTAGTCGTTAGCCTTACAAGGAGGAATGATGGATAAAAAGGAAACACTCCTAATTGAATTTGAAAGGATAGAGATGAATGCAGCAACTTGTAAGTTTGCGCATTTTAAATCATCCAGCTCCAAACAAAATCTGACGCTAATTCTTGGAGTTCCGGTTGTTATAATAAATGTATTTATTGGCTCAACCTTGATTAAGTCTTTAGGCGATTATTCGGGCACAATAATCTCTGTGTTATCACTTCTGGCAGCAACTCTTGCAGGAGTTCAAACATACTTAAGCTACCAGAAAAAATCTATGCTACATATTGAAGTCGGTAATTTGTACTCTGACATTGAGAGAGAGTCCAGGATATCGAAAGGAAAAATAAAAGCAGATGTAATGAGCATAGAAGAAGGTTGGGCATCAGTTTCCGCGTTAGAATCAAAATATAGCGAAGCAAATAAAAAGGCACAGGAATGCCCAATATCTGACTCAGCTTTGAGTGGCGCTAGAAATAAGTTTCACTCGCTAAAAAAGGCTAACAAGTCAAACCAAAGGGCGAAACAAGGCTGCGCCTCTGCTAAAGGAAGTTGAAATCTCTCCTTTTCGAGTAGATGCTTGCCTTTTGAATAGGGTAGAAGAGTGCGCCTAAAATAGTAAGTGAAAAACGCGTTATTGGGTACGCATCAGAGCTCAAAGTTGGAGTTGTAGCTCCAGCTGAAGATCTTCAAGTCGATATGGTTACTATTGCCAAATTAATGAGAGTGTATCCAGTGGTGATATTTACGAGACGACAAATAACTTAAGTTATCGATACTGCCCAAATCCTAAACATGGATAGGCAAATAAGGTTTGGCTTTCAGTTGGTAAATATTTAATCAGATGACTTGCTGAATGTTAGCTAACAGTTCTTGCAAAAGCTCTCAGTGCAGTTAGGTGGATTTATTTATAGCTTGTGTTGCAAATAGAATCATAGAAATATAGATGGAAACTGACAAGGGCGCTCAGTGCTTTATCTCTGCCGCCCTTGCCACTAGCAATAACTCATGCAATTAAGTTGTACTCTAATTTTTAACTGCATACCACAATGAACTCGATGTATTGTTGGAGTTGTTAATTTTGTTAGTCCTCAGGGGGTGGCGGTGGTGGTGGAGGGGGCGGCGGTGGTTCGCTAGGGCTGTGCGGTGCGAGGGCAATTAGTAGAGTAACAACGCAGATTGCCTTCATTGTGAGGCCGCCAAGCAAACAAAAAATTAAAGCAAGAGAGTCGTCGTGAAGGTAGGTTAAGACGGGAAACAGCTGTGGTCTTTCCGGTGGTCGACCTTCCTGAATAGCCTCAACTAGGCGCTTTCCTTCTTCGCTAATTTCTATTCTGCTTAAAAGTGCTTGTCGAAGAGTTAAGAGCCATTTCTCCGTAGTGCCATACTTTTTTAAACCTTCTTTAAGCGCTGTCGCCAATGTTTCATCGACCTCTGTATTGGCGCGTATCTGTATTAAAAGTGAATCCGCATCAAGCCTTAGAATTTCTGAAAGACTATCCTTGAGTTGATCAAGAGATTCAAGTGCAACCTGAGACGCTTCAATCATGCATTCAAGTGATTGAAGCATATACAACGACCAGACATTTAATGCCCCGGAGGAAGTTAGCAACTCATCGTAGTATTTTGAATCTACCGCAAGACCATCTTCAATCCTTGTTGCTGCAAGGATTTTGGTGCGAAATGATCGATAAGACTTAAAGTCCCTGGCTGTCGTATCTGTTGCAGCAATCTTTGTTGCTACCGAAAGTTCCATTATATCTTCCATTGTCCATTTCCATTGTCCAATACGATTTAATAATGCGGTGTGGACAGTAAATATTTTATGTGAGCCAATCAAGCCGTTGTAAGGTTTTGTAATTTTCGATGTTGACGGCTAGAAGAACTATTACGTATTTGTTGTTTGGTGCGTAATATCAATAAATAGTAATAGGTTTGATTTGTGCGTGTTGTCTATTTCTATTGTGAGTAAATTGAGGGTTTTTAAGTTGGATTTAATATATGGTTGGCTTAGGTTGTGATTCTGCGGTTATAGGTTTTATTCGTGGTTTATAGCAGGTTGGCTTTTAGGGCGGAGTGAGGTGGGGTGGTGAGTAATCTTATTATGTGCCGAGATTATCTTAATCACTGCAGAGGCTGTTTTAGAGGCTCTTGTAAATTAATCTATCTAAGAAGTTTCCTGCAGAACTTTGCATTCTGTGTGTCATGATTTTCAATTTGGTTGAACAGTTATTGAATGCTGATGCAGGTTTGAAATAGACGAATGGGTAGTTAGTTTGGCAGATGGGTTCACGTGCTATGCGGGGCACATTCTATCAATCGGTAGTATGACTTTCTTGGGTAGGGAGAATTTAGCCTTGTAAACATACAGAGCCCAAAAGGCTCTGTATTGTTTGGGTTGGTATGGGTCAGATATCTGCTGTTATCAGGCGTATTACAGTTTGTGGTTAGTTAGAATTTTACACGCTGGGCGCTTAACTTCTTCAAGGTGTTACAAGGCTAAAATTACGATCAAATTTATCAAATAACCGCCCAAATTTTATTAGTGCCAAAGGATTTCCGCTCACCTTGAGTCTACCATCTTTGATTAGAGTAGGGGCGCCTACTAACCCGCTAAACATCATACGTAAGTCGGTACTGTTCAGAGCGAGGCTGGCAGAGGGCTCGCTACTGTGTCGGCCTGGGTAGCCGTGCAGCACCCCATTTTGTACTACGACTAAGTACTTTTCTCCAGTGTCAGTCATATCGATATTTAAGCGGATATCTGCATCTGCCGCTTTCTCACCATTAAGGCGCACCGCCATCGCGTCGAAAAGCAGCTGGAGAGGGACTCGCGCTACTATTTCTTCATCGGGCAGTATTTCTTCACGGTATTCAATACCATGGCGTAATTCCTTGGCTCCGGAGAGATAAAAGTTGCGCCAGATACCAGATTCTGCCTGGTAGCCGAGTTGCTCCAAGCTATCAGCCAATAGATAACGGGCTTGCTCGTTCTCAGGTTCAACGAAAACCAAGTGCTTTAGCACCATGGCTACCCAGCGATAATTGCCCTGGGCAAAATCCTGTCGGGCCCGAGCCATAATGGCTTCTCCCCCCATGTAGTCGATGTAGTGCTCTGCAGCTTCTTCCTGAGGAATAGGGTGGAGGTTTGCTGGGTTGCCATCGAAATAACCCAGATAGCGATTGTAAACTGCCTTGGCTCCAACATTGACAGTGCCGTAGTATCCTCGATTGGCCCAAGCCTGAGAGAGGTTCTCGGGCAGCTCAAGGCGCTCTGCGACTTCGACCATATCGTAACCGTGGTTAGCTAGGCGCAGTGTTTGGTCGTGGATATATTTATAAAGATCCCTCTGCTTAGCCAGGTAATCCATAGCTTCATCTTTGCCCCAGGTGGGCCAGTGGTGGCTGCTGAAAACCACCTCGGTCTTATCGCCAAATTTCTCCATGGCGTACTCAATATAGCGACTCCAGGCCTTGGCATCGCGGGTTTTCGCACCACGTAGAGTGTAAATATTATGCAGTGTATGGTTGGCGATCTCACTCATGCAGAGTGCGTTAAATTGAGGGAAGAAAAACACAATCTCTGCGGGTGCTTCGGCCCCGGGTGTGTTAATGAAGACGATGTCCACTCCATCGACTGTCATCTCTGCACCGGTTTCAGTAATCTCTATTGTTGGTGTAGCTATTCCGTGCTCACCATCTGATACCCGGTTGCCTAAGCCGGATGAGACAAAACCCTCCGGACTGGAGGGCAGCAAATTTCCAAATTGGTATAACGCACGGCGCTGCATCACATTCCCGGTGCGCACATTCTCGCTAATCGCCTCCTCAGCAAAACCCTCTGGTGCAATAATGTCGATAGAACCGCTCGCGAGCTGTTCTTTAGTCAGAACTCCAGTTATACCGGCGAAATGGTCTGCGTGGCTATGGGTAAAAATAACGGCACTTACAGGTTGCTCTCCTAGTGCCTTGTTGGCCAGCGCAAGAGCTGCAGCTGCAGTCTCTGCGGAAGTGAGAGGGTCGATAACAATCCAGCCGCTTTCTCCCTGCACCAGAGTCATATTGGCCAGATCCAGCGAGCGCACCTGATAGATACCATCTACCACTTTGAACAGGCCGTTATTCAGGACGTTGAGCTGGGCCTGACGCCAAAGGCTGGGGTTGACGGTATCAGGAGGGGTACCTTGTAAAAATTGCATCTGGGATAGCCCATAGACTTCCCGACCTTCGGTATTTTTCACTTGGGCGCCGGGAATAGATTCAATAAAGCCTCGTTTAGCCAGCAGAAAATCAGTTTCATCGCCGAAGGGGAGTTGTTTTGCCAGGGATCTATTGTGGGAAATAGTTGCCTTGGAGGCGGGTTTGATCTCGGTATTTAAATTTTCTGTGTGAGTTTTCGGTTCACTACCACAGGCAATCAAAAAGAAGGACAGCAACCACATCAGTATCAGCGAGCGCATTGAGACTCCCCAAAATCGGTGTACATGAAACTTCATTTTTATACTGGGACAGGGTTTTTATTGCCCAGAGTGGCCTTAGCTTCTCCCACCTGCGGTGGCGCGTCAAGACAAGAATTGTCCCTTTGGCGGCGTAAAAGTCTTTCTGCAAGGGAAGCAGTTTCATGTTACCCACTGGTTAACCAGTTTTGTCATTGGGCTTTGTATTTTCTACCAATACAGTCACGATTGTCGGCATTGTGATGTGTGAAGAGTTTGTGGTTCCTGAATCGAAGACGCTGGATTGTCGTAGCTGATAGTTTAATCTGGTCTGTTTTTATATGCCCTTAGGGATTTTATATTTAACAGGTTTAGGAAGGTTTCTATGATAGTAGATGGTCGTAAAGGTAAGTTTATTTTTAGCTTTTTTCTGTTGGTGCTAGTACCAAGCTAGCCATTCAAAACAGGGTGTCTTATTTATCAAATTCTATTTTAAAAATAAGACACCATCTGGCTGGAATTTGAACAGGTCGCCGATCAAAAATTCTTTAACTTCTATTAATATTAACTCGAGAGGTAATTAAGCGGCAGGTGATATATTTACGCTCTTTCTAGAGAGCGTTGCGCTTAAGAATGCGCAAAATGCCAGAGCTACGATATGAGGCAGGTAAAGTGTGTATTCACTGGTGTGGAAAAAATACAGAGTGGCTTCGCAGGCAATAATGGCAATTGCTGCAGTTGCCCATGGATGCAGTTTTATCAGCCTAGATGCTAAGAAAATGAGTGTGAAAACAATTAGTCCATATCCTAGTAAATGGACAACAAAAATTTCCCAAAGGACAGCCCCTCCATCTGAAAGGAGTGCTCTGAAAGCTTCGGGTATAGCGATGGCTGCAGAATATTCTGTAATTAATGGGCCTAAGTATCCGGCGACTAAGCCTATTATTATTCCAGCTATTGTATTTTTCATTGAATCCATTCTATTTTTATAGAGTTGGCCAACTATACCTTATGTGGGGCTGTTAAAGAAAATACATGGCTTGTTGCTGCAAAAGGCTGCGGTTGAAATTGAAGTAATTGCTTTGATTCATCCGATTATTTTACAGGGGCTGAAAAATTTACGGGGAAGGGAAGCTTGGAGTTGGTACTTTGTGGGTGGTTAGCGAAATGTTTCTCCACAAAAAAGCGGGCTAAAAGCCCGCTCTCTCGTTGTTTTATGGGAGCTTATTGCCCCAATGTAAACAGTGCAGTGTTACCGCCGGTGGCAACAGTGTTAATAGTTTTGGTTTTTTCGCTGGCGAAGCGGAATAGGTAGTGCGGGCCACCGGCTTTGGGGCCGGTGCCGGATAGGCCGTGGCCGCCGAAGGGGTTAACACCTACTACTGCACCAACCATATCGCGGTTTACATAGCAGTTGCCGACGTTGATACGCTTGAATACCGCGTGGGCGCGGCCTTCGATGCGGGAATGCAGTCCGAAGGTAAGGCCGTAGCCGGTGGCATTAATGCGGCGGATTACGTCTTCCAGCTCGTCTGCCTTGAAGCGAACTACATGCAGGAAAGGTCCGAAAGTCTCGCGCTTGAGCACGGAGAAATCTTCAATCTCTACTACCTGCGGGCCGAAGAAGGTGCCATTGCTGGGCTTCTTTGCTTCCTCAAATGCAAATAGCAGCTTGGCTTCTTTAGCCATGCGCTCGCGATGGGATTCCAGCATGCCGAGGGCTTTTTCGTCGATAACCGGACCGATATCGGTATCCAGTTTACCGGGATCGCCGAGGGTCAGTTCTTCACACGCGCCTTTCAGCATATTCAGCAGGTTATCGGCGATGACATCCTGTACACACAGGATACGCAGAGCGGAACAGCGCTGACCGGCACTGAGGAAGGCAGATTGAATTACATCGTCTACTACCTGTTCGGGCAGGGCGGTGGAGTCTACGACCATGACATTCTGGCCGCCGGTTTCGGCGATCAGCGGTACAATCGGGCCTTCTTTCGCTGCCAGCTGCTGGTTGATCAGGCGTGCGGTTTCGGTGGAGCCGGTGAAGGCTACACCGCCCAGGCGGGGATCTTCGATCAGCAGTTTGCCCACTGCGGCGCCGGTACCTGTGATCAAGTGCAGTACTTTTGGCGGCACGCCGGCATCGAGCATCAAGCGCACGGCGTGTGCAGCGATGATGGGGGTTTGCTCTGCGGGTTTGGCCAGTACGGCATTACCGGCGGCAAGTGCGGCAACTACCTGGCCGGTAAAGATTGCCAGGGGGAAGTTCCAAGGGCTGATGCACACGAAGGTGCCACGGCCACTCAAATACAGCTGATTTTGTTCACCGGTAGGGCCGGGTAGTTCGGTGGGCTCACTGAAATGCTGGCGTGCGCCGTTGGCGTAGTAGCGGCAGAAGTCGATAGCTTCGCGCACTTCACTAATGCCATCATTTAGGGTGCGGCCCGCTTCAATGCAAATAATTGCAGCCAGTTCATTGGCTTTATCTTCGTAGAGATCAGCAATTCTATCGAGAATATCCGCGCGGTGTTTTCCACCCTGGCGATCCCAGTCGATCTGCGCTTCAGTGGCGGAGGCATAGGCCTGCTCAATCAGGTGTTTATCAGTATTCGCGGTGTGTCCAATTTTTTCGCCGGTTGCCGGGTTGAAAACCGGTTCTTCCGCTTCGCCCATGGTGCCGTTGACGATAGGGCCACCGAGGAAATGCTTTTCGCGTTGCTGCTCAAGCTCTTTCAGCAAGGGCTCAACGGAGAGTGGATCAGTCAGTTCGATGCCGTGTGAGTTTTTCCGTGGCAGGGCTTCTGCGCCCATATAAATATTCTCCGGGACAGGAATTTGCGGGTGACGGTAGGGGTTGCAGGCTTCGCTTTGTTCCAGGGTGTCCTGGACCAGGGCTTCAACCGGCGTTGCCTCGTCCATAAAGCGGTTAACAAAGGAGCTATTAGCTCCGTTTTCCAGCAGGCGGCGAACCAGGTAGGGCAGTAAGTCACGATGTGCCCCCACGGGTGCGTAGACGCGCACGGGCACACGCTTGCCGTGTACCGCTTCAATTTGTGCGTACAGCAAGTGGCCCATGCCGTGCAGGCGCTGGAATTCAAAGTCGGTGCGGCCATTAGCCAACTCAAGAATCAGCCCGACGGTGTAGGCGTTGTGGGTGGCAAATTGTGGATAGATTGCATCGCCAGCTTCCAACAGTTTTTTCGCACAGACCTGATATGACAGATCGGTGTGGCATTTGCGCGTGTACACCGGGTAGTCCGGCAGGCCCATCTGCTGGGAGTGTTTGATTTCACTATCCCAGTAAGCGCCTTTAACCAGGCGCACCATCAGTTTGCGGCCGGTATCGCGGCCCAGGGCAATCAGCCAGTCGGCGACGTGGGGGGCGCGCTTTTGGTAGGCCTGGAGTACAAAGCCCAATCCTTGCCAGTCTTTAATTTCGGGGTCGCGGGCGAGGGCCTCGAAGATATCCAGCGAGATATCCAGGCGGTCTGCCTCTTCTGCATCGATATTCAGGCCCATATCGTATTGGGCTGCGGCGACACAAAGACGCTTCACCTGGGGCAGCAATTCGTCCATTACGCGATCCCGCTGCAGCACACTGTAGCGGGGGTGCAGGGCGGAAAGCTTGATGGAAATACCGTTGGCCTCAACCACATCCCGCTGGGTGTTGTCTTTGCCGATCTCTTCGATAGCCATCATATAGGCATCGAAGTAGCGGTGGGCGTCGGCCATTGTGCGGGCGCCTTCGCCCAGCATGTCGAAGGAAAAGCGGGTGCCTGGGAGGTTTTCTTTGGGGCCGCGTTTCAGGGCTTCCTTGATGGTGCGGCCGAGTACGTACTGGCCACCCATAATTTTCATGGCCTGCATCATGGAGGTGCGCACCATGGGCTCGCCGATACGGCTAACCAGGCGTTTCATCCAGTGGGAGGGGCGCTCGGTGATATCTGGGTCCAGCTCCACCACGCTGCCGGTGAGCATCAGGCCCCAGGTTGAGGCGTTCACAAACAGGGAGTCGGACTGGCCACGATGGCTGGACCAGTTGCCGGAATGCACTTTCTCGGCGATTAGTTTGTCGGCAGTATCGGCGTCTGGTACCCGGAGCAGGGACTCTGCAAGACACATCAATGCAACCCCTTCCTTATTGGAAAGGCCGAATTGCTGAAGGAAAGCGTCCAGCGTTCCGCGCTTGCTGCGCTGCTGTCGCGAATGATGAACCAGTGCGCGCGAGGTGTTCAGAATTTTCTTGCGCATCTCGTCGCTGGGGCGTGGCGCAGCCAGCAGCTCGCTCACGCAGAGGTTTTCGTCGGCGTGCAAATACTCGCGTGCCCGGTCTCGGGCATTCTGGAGGTCTCCGGCGAAGTTTGTCGACATATCGTCTCCCAAGCTCTATATCTAGGGTCAGAATAAAAAACCGGATTATGTGCGAAAATCGTTAGAATTAATCGCCATAATGTCGCGAGTTGTGGTTAAATATCACGCCTAATTGCGTGATTACCAGTAGGGTATTTTGTAATGTCTCGACAGTTGGAAGATCTTGATCGTATTGATCGCCAAATACTGCGAATTCTGCAACGTCACGGCCGCTTGCCGAACGTGGAATTGGCGCGCCGGGTTAACCTTAGTCCCACCCCATGCCTGGAGCGAGTCAAGCGGCTCGAAAGGGAAGGATTTATTCGCGACTATGTAGCGCTACTCGACCCGCTCAAAGTTCATGCGGGCCTGGTGGTCTATATCCAGGTGACCCTGAACAATACAGCGACTGAGGCATTGGAAGCCTTTAATGAGCATGTGGCTGGACTGGAGGAGGTCCAGGAGTGCCATATGGTTGCCGGTGGTTTTGACTACCTGGTGAAAATTCGTATTAAGGATATGCTGGGTTATCGCCGCTTCCTCGGTGAAAAGCTGGCATCCGTACCGGGAGTACGGGAAACCCACACCTATGTGGTGATGGAGGAAGTGAAGACTGATACCGCTGTAGCGGTACCGGACCCAGAACCCAGTGTGAAAGGTTCGCGGCGCTAATTGAGCGCAGTCAAATATCCTGTGCGGAGTGAAAGAACTGTAGCGATTTTGCTGGTTGGCTTTTTTATGAACCTGGGCAGGAATCTGAATTCTCTCCTCAGGCCTCAATCATAGGGATTGATTGCTGATTTCATGGATGAACAGATGGAATTGGCAACCATTGTCGGCGCGGTTTTTATTATGCTCGGCATAGCGATGCGGTACCAAGGTGGGTGCCGTGTGATTTGTCCGTAATAACTATAAGTAGGTACTGTATGGATTTTTCACTGAGCGAAGAACAGCAGATGATTCAGGATGCGGCAAAGCAATTTGCTGACAGTGAACTGAAACCTATTGCTGCCGAACTCGACAAGACCGGTAATCGAGAGCTCTTGTTGGAGAAGCTCAAGCAATTGGCAGAGCTGGGCTTTATGGGAATCAATATTGATCCCAATTACGGCGGTACTGGTGCTGGTACTGTCGCATTCTCCCTGGCGATCGCCGAGCTGGCGCGGGGCTGTGCCTCTGCTGCAACGACCACGTCCGTAACCAATATGGTGGCAGAGGTTATTCAGGCGGTAGGTTCGAAAGAGCAGCGCCAAAAATACCTCCCCAAAATCTGTAGTGGAGAATACCCTGCGGGTTCTTTCTGTCTCACGGAGCCCGGTTCCGGTTCGGATGCGGCCTCTATGCGTACCCGCGCGGAAAAGCAGGGTGATGAGTACGTTCTTAACGGCAGCAAGCTCTTTATCAGTAGCGCCGAATTTGCTGGTATTTTTGTTGTTTGGGCGGTGACAGATTCTTCCGCGCCAAAAGGCAAAGGAATTTCCTGTTTCCTGGTTGAAGCCGGTACACCTGGCCTGGTGATTGGCAAGGCCGAAGAAAAAATGGGACAGAAAGCCTCTGTTACCAATGAGGTTTCTTTCGACAATTGTCGTATTCCTGCCTCCCATCTTTTGGGTGAAGAAAATCGCGGCTTTCGCATTGCTGCAGGCGAGCTCGCTGGAGGCCGAATCGGTATTGGCTCCCTGGCGCTGGGTATCGGCTTTGAAGCTTTGGATTGTGCCCGGGCCTATCTGCATGAGCGGGAGCAGTTTGGAAAAAAACTGGCGGAGTTCCAGGGGCTGCAATGGCAGCTTGCCGATAAATATACTGAGATGGAAGGTGCGCGACTCCTGTTGCTGCAAGCCGCTTGGCAGAAAGATGCCGGAATGCCGTTTGGCCCTGCCGCTTCAATGGGCAAACTGTTCGCTAGTGAGAAGGCTAACGAGGCATGTTATCTAGCTCTGCAAATGCACGGTGGTGTGGGCTATACCCGTGAATATCCACTCGAACGTATGAGTCGGGATGTGAGAATCACTACAATCTACGAAGGTACCAGTGAGATCCAGCGCCTGATTATTGCCAGGCATTTACTGGATGTCAGATAATATTTAATGACACATAAGCCGGCGCTCTTCGCCGGCTTTTTTGTTTCTTTCACCCTAAATTTGTCAGTTATTCTCCTGATGCCGGCATAAATACCCGCCCGCTTAATAGTTTCCTACCTATCCTCTACAAGGGGCTCTGCCGCTTCACTTTGTGAATTATGGAAAGGAAACAACTGATGAACGTTAACAAGCTGCCGCTGTTTTCGCTATTTTTAGTATTCCTTGCCTGTTCGCTAACGATCGTAAGTGTCATGGCGCAAGAACCCAATCCCGCCAGTGTCGTCACAATGAAATCAAACCAGGCTGTACTGAAAGAGCTCCCCTTTGCAAATCGGAAGGACTTTGAGGATGTAAAGCGGGGGTTTATTGCTCCTCTACCAAATAATGGTGTTATTAAAGACAGCAAAGGCGATACGGTATGGAACTTGGAGCAATTTCAATTTGCTCGCGATAAAGAGGCTCCTGACAGTGCCAACCCCAGTCTGTGGCGGCAACTGCAATTAATTTCGGAGGGCGGTCTCTATGAGGTGATACCGCGAATCTACCAGGTTCGCAGTGCGGACCTCTCCAATATAACTTTTATTGAGGGCGATACCGGGGTCATTGTTATGGACCCGCTGATTTCTGCCGAGACGGCTGAAGCAGCGTTGAACCTCTATCGGCAGCATCGCGGAAACAAGCCTGTCGTTGCTGTGATCTACACCCACAGTCACGTTGACCACTATGGGGGGGTTCGCGGTGTTATCGATGAAGAAGATGTAAAATCAGGCAAGGTTAAGGTAATAGCCCCGCAAGATTTCCTGATTGAAGCTGTTAGTGAAAATGTCTTTGCAGGAAATCATATGGCGCGTCGTGCCAGTTTTATGTACGGGAACCTGATCCCTAAAGATCCCAAAGGTACCTTAGGGTCTGGCCTCGGTCTTGAAACCTCCACTGGCACCATCACACTGATAGAACCGACAGACTCCATTGTTGAGACCGGGCAAACTTTGGAACTGGATGGACTTATCTTTGAGTTTCTCTTGGCGCCGGGCTCTGAAGCGCCGGCAGAAATGCACTTCTATATTCCTCAACTCAAAGCCGTAACCGCTGCTGAGAATGCAACCCACACCTTACATAACCTTTACACCTTGCGGGGAGCAAAGGTCCGAAATGCTCGTGACTGGTCTCGCTACCTCAATGAAACCGTGCAGCGCTGGGGTGGAAAAGCCGAAGTTCTGTTTGCACCCCATCATTGGCCAACCTGGGGACCAGAGAATGTGGTGAATCATCTGAAAAAGCAGCGAGACCTATACAAGTACCTCAACGATCAAACCCTACGATTAGCCAATCACGGGTACAACATGGTTCAAACGGCTGAGCTGATGGAGTTGCCTCCAGAGCTCTCACAATATTGGGCCAATCGCGGCTATTACGGCAGTGTAAATCACGATACCCGTGCGGTATGGAATTATTATTTAGGGTTTTTTGATGGCAATCCCGCTCGCCTGTATCCAATGCCACCGACGGCCGCGGGAATAAAGTACGTCGAGTATATGGGCGGGGCCGCCAATATTATCAAGCAAGCAAAGAAAGACTATGAGGCAGGAGAGTACCGCTGGGTTGCGGAGGTGCTCGATAAATTGGTTTCCGCAGAGCCTAATAATCGTGCAGCAAGAGACCTATTGGCAGATGCGTTAGAGCAATTGGGTTATCAGCAGGAGAATGGCACCTGGAGAAATTTTTTCTTAAGTGGTGCCAGGGAGTTGCGGGATGGTATCCAGAGATACCCTGTCCCTCTGACTGCGAGCCCGGACACTATTCGCAGTATGCCGGCTGGTTTGATTTTTGATTATCTGGGAATTCGACTCAACGGCCCAAAGGCAACTGGCAAAAAGCTCTCCATCAATATCAATATGCCGGACGTAAAAGAAAAGTATGCGCTTGTGCTTGAGAATGCAGTGTTGAACTATGGCCCCCCAGTTGAGAATCCAGGAAGCAGTGTGCAGATAAACCGCTCAGATCTCAATGATATCATCTTGGGTAGTGCATCTATCCAGGAGAAGATGGAGGATGGGAAAATCAAAATTGAGGGCGATGCGGGAGAGTTGAAGATATTACTTTCTTTAATGGACCGGTTTGATTTCTGGTGGAACCTGGTTACGCCTGAACCGATGGATAAGATGGTGCCAAAGGATTTCTAAGATCGGGTTGACTCAGAAGTAAGCGGATTGCGAAAAAGTATTGATCCATAGGAATAGGGTGAAGTGAATGGCAAATAAGGGAAGTACTCTATCTGAGATGTTGAAAGGGATAGGTACTTTGGAGGATAGTGCCGATTTCACTATTTCTTGGTTTCAGAGGTTACATATATATTTGGCAATCATAGGTTTTGTTATCTATCGCCTCTTGATTACCCCATGGAAAGTGCGGAAGAAAAGGAAATTCTTTTCAGATCTGGATGCCCTGAAGAACTTGCCTCTTAGACTCCCACAGCCTGATGAAATAAATGAGGAGGGGGAGAGCAACTTCCTTAAACAGGGTGAATTGGATTTCTTCAAAAAAAATGGCTTTTTGGTCCCATTTTCTGTTGTTTCAGAGGGTGAGGCTGTCAAGCTGAAGGGGCTTGCCCTTGATGAATATGATAAAAGTTTCCATGGAATTAGTTTTCTCGGGGATAAGGTTCGTGATATCGGAATTAGGCATGGGGACTGGCCGATAGAAGATGCTGGAGCCTATCAGGCACTAAGTCCCCCTTCATTTCGAGAGCTTCTAAGAAAGCCTAAAATATCGCACCGTTTAGCTAGTCTACTTGGCAACGAAGTTATTTGTTGGCGAAGTCAATTTTTCCATAAGATGCCGGGAACTGGCCCCACTGTCTGGCATCAAAATGCAACTTTCCGTGAGACAGGTAAATATGCCAAGCTTCAACCAGCGTTAGATGCAGACCCAGCGATAGTTCAGCTGAATGCGTGGGTGGCTCTAACTGATGCTGCTCGTGAAAATGGCTGCTTACTTTTACTTCCTGGATCGTTTTCGGATGCGAGAATTAGTTACCTATATGAATATATGCAAACCAATAGATTCTTCTATCTGTCGCAGCTTCCGCTTTCACTTCCTCATTTATACTTTATGGCAAAAATCGGCTTCTATGGCTCTATATTTGCAAAGAGTGCCTTGGTGTTTTTCACAGCTGTGGAGATTTTAGGGGAGGATTTTTTTGAAAATTTCGAGGTTCTTGATGTTGAAATGAAGGCGGGAGAATGTCTTATTTTTTCTGCCTTAAATATGCATGCATCTTACCCGAACATAACAAAAATTGACTGCCGGTTCTCCTTTCTTGGGAGGTGTACCACAACTCATGTAAAGGTTTCCCCTTCTGGTAAAGATAGATTTCCTAGTGCTGAAGGCATGGTTGAGTTTGAGTTGCCAGAGGTTAGTTCATTTCAGATATATGGTGGTGATTCGTATGGGTACAACAAAGTAATGCGAAACTAGTGGGGGGTAGTCATTACTTGAATGAGGTTAAGTTTTATGGAGACTGGAAAAAGTACTTTTTCGGAGATGCTGAAGGGATTTGGTTCTATGGGGGATGCTGCAGATTTTGCGATCTCCAAAGTGCAAGCCTTTCAAGTTCTAATAATGATCACTGTTGTTTTGCTTTATAAGCTATTAATCCTCCCATGGCGTGGTTCGAAAAAGAAGCAGATGTTTGATGAGCTGGATAAGCTTAGAAATATGACGGTGACTATTCCGAGAAAAAATGTCTCAAGGGATGGTGGTAAGGATGATTTCCTAACAGAAGAGCAAATTTGTTACTTTGAAAAAAATGGTTATTTGCCACCATTTCAGTTGGTTTCTGAAGATCAGGCAGCAAGTTTACGTAAAGAGGCTGAAGACGCATTTGCTGAAGACTTTCAAGGGGTAAGCTATGTTGGCAGTAAAGTAAGAGAGATAGAAAAGCGGCATGGACAATGGGTAATTGAAAGTGCTGGACTTTACCAGGCTCTTAGAATGAAGTCTTTTAGGGAGCTGTTGAGGAATCCAAAATTATCGCACAAGCTTGCCAGTCTATTGGGTGATGAGGTGATGTGTTGGCGATCACAGTTTTTCGATAAATTTCCTGGTGCTAGCGGCACTATATGGCACCAAAATGCGACTTTTAGGGAGACTGGTAAATATGCGAAACTGCAGCCTACAAAAGATACTGATCCCGCAGTGATACAGCTTACTGCTTGGGTCGCTCTATCAGAATCTACTATTGAAAATGGCTGTTTGAGATTTTTGCCGGGGTCGTTTAGTGATGCAAGAATGGATTTTCTATACAGCTTTATACAAGATAATAAGTTATTTTATATTTCTTTGCTTCCTTTTTCATTCCGATATTTTTTTGATGTTTTTAAGGTGGTTTTGTTTGGTCGGATTTTCACTAAGAGTATATTTGTCTTTCTTACGGCAGCGAAGCTCTTAGGAGAGGATTTCTTTGATAAGTTCAAAGTTAAAGATATGGAGATGAAGCCGGGTGAGTGCATTGTGTTTTCATCTCTAAATATGCATGCATCATATCCAAATACATGTAGTAGTAATTCTCGGTTTTCCTTTGTGGGAAGATGTACGGCAAATCATGTACGGGTCGCACCGGGAGGTAAGGATGTATACTCAACAGCGGAGGGAATGGTGGAGTATGAACTTCCAGAGGTAGGTAGCTTTCAAGTTTATGGTAAGGATTCTTTTGGCTACAACAAGATATTGAAAGATTAACCTTTATGTACCTTTAAAAGAGAGCGTCTTACTTGGTCTCTTGTAGTTTGCTCTTTATATTGTGTTGTAGAGTTATATGCGGTCTGCAGTTGGAAATCCTCACTTGTTACTTTGCTGTATAAGTTTTCTGGCTGAAATACTTTGAAAAACCAGCCTCTTCTTCAGGTGTAGTTGATGTGTTTGACCTATCTATGATAGGAGAGAGGCTGAATTCAGGTGGCGGAGTTTTTGACTATATTTGTGTGTTAGTTTGGTTTTTTATTTGCTTTTCTATCCTATCATTAGGTTAGTGTTGGATACTGCCCTATTTAATATCTTTTTATCTTTTTATCTTTTTATCTTTTTATCTTTTTATCTTTTTATCTTTTTATCTTTTTATCTTTTTATCTTTTTATCTTTTTATCTTTTTATCTTTTTATCTTTTTATCTTTTTATCTTTTTATCTTTTTATCTTTCGATGCCTGGAGTTTGTACGCCTTATTTAGGGTCCTGTCGGTGTTGAATGTCTCATTTTTAAGCTTCCTTATTGTGTTCATATTTTTTTAAGTTACGCACAGAATTAAATTTCGTTTCCGCTAAAATTTCGCCCACTTTTGCATTTCATGACTGTCCGGAACTTATATTTTGGACAGTACCTAACACCAAAATAAAAAACACGGCACTTAAGGCGATTATGGAAAAGTTATTCGGGCAGAAATTATTGGTAATTGCACTAACCGCGGCACTTGCAGCTTGTGGTGGAGGGGAGGTTCGTCGGATTCTGACTCCGATTCACCACCTGTGAGCGATGGCGGAGATGATAATAGTGGGGGTAATCAAGATGGAGGAAGTGGAACAGGTGATAGCGGGTCAGATGATAGCGGGGATGACTCCTCATTGCCTGATAATGACCCATCGACTGTAACCGTTGGAGATGTGTCAACAGCTGAACTCGGGTTTGCAACAATTACCGCTACAGATATCACTTTGCCTAACGCAATGGTAAATGCTCAGGAAGTTTACCAGCTGGCCCACTATATTGGCCGTACGGACAGTGAGCAGGATGAGGAAAATATTGATATTCCTATCCGTAGCTATACGGCCTCCTGTGCTACGGATACTGCCCAGCCAAAAATGTATGTATCCACAACTTTGTCAGAGGGGAATAGTGCCTCTGATACAACCTATGGGTCCGTTTACGAGCTTCAATATAACCCAGATAGCATGAGCTTCGAGCAGACGGGTAACGCCACCATTCTGAATCAATGCTATGAGTCACATGGTATTACGGCCAGTTCGGATTGCTCCAGGGTAGCTGTTTTATGCAATACCGAATATAAGGCCAGTGAGCGATATGATATCGAAAAAGATCTGGTAGAAGAGTACGGTACAACCTGGATGAAGATTGAAGACAATCTTGACAGTGTTGCAGGCACCGATAATGAGAAGAAGTATAATGACCAGATCTGGCTAATGGAGTGGGATAACAAGCCTATAACTGAAACTCCAGATGCCTATGTTGTCAATAAAATGCACGGCGGGACTCATTTAGGAGCTCAAGAGCTATTGTACGTAGAGGCTGATAGCCAGGGGCGCACAAGTTATGCGTTTTCCGTGACAGCTCGTGTTCTTGTTAGCGGTTCGCATTATTCGGCAGGGCTGACAGTTATCAATCGGGATGACTGGTCAATGTCCTTCTCTGGAGATGATCACCGGGGTTGGTACTGGGCGTGTGGCCATGGCCACGTTCTGAATATTCGAGCCTTTTACAACCCGGGGAATGAGATGTACGGGGCTCTGTGTACCAGCGACGGAAATAAATATTATCCATCCCCGGGCCTGAATGCGATCGCCATTAAAATGGAGGACAGTGGATCTTCTGTTTATGAAGGCACCTATAATCATTTAGTGCCCTCGACAAGTGCAATGATATCCAACGGTGGTGGCCATACGGTTGTCCCGGTTGATGCCGATACAAATCTCTCAGTTATTGTATCTCCGAAGTACATTGAAGATGCGAACATGGATATGTTCTTACAGGA
This sequence comes from Microbulbifer sp. MKSA007, assembly GCA_032615215.1. Lineage (NCBI taxonomy): Bacteria > Pseudomonadati > Pseudomonadota > Gammaproteobacteria > Cellvibrionales > Microbulbiferaceae > Microbulbifer > Microbulbifer sp. MKSA007. The sequence goes on from CP128433.1 coordinate 2,238,197, forward strand.
CGAGCTGGGCATCGATATTAGTGGCGATGGACCCTTCGATGAGCAATGTGCTGATAGCGGCATTCGCAATTGCTTCTTCTCATATATCGACAGTGGTGAATATCCCGTAATTTCGAGGCAGGGTCTCTACTCTGGAGATGCCTTGGATACTACTTCCCTGACACGTGTAGGTATTGCAAAAGTTGATGGGGAAGGCAGTATTGAAGGCAATGGTATTGAGTGGCTGGCAACGGATTCCGATTGCCAAATTAGTGATCCTCAGTTGGTTGATCTGAAAAATGGCCGTTACTTATTTGGTTACGCACAGTTCCAATGTATCTCCGATAACCTCCCGTACAATCGCAGTTACAATAAGAGTGGTGATGCCATGCGTATGCTGGTGCCAAAAGCCTACTATGTAATGGAAATTGATGCAGACTTAAATGTACTTGAGGGGCCGGTAAAACTGACTGACTACGGTTGGGGTGGTTTGGATGAGCCTATGTACTTGGGTAATGGTAAGGTTGCCTGGAGCTATATTAAGAATCCTACCCTGGATAATTATATAGGTGGCCAACAAAATGTTTGGCAGGCAATAGTTTATCATTCTGACAGTGTAAATTAATTGTGCTGATTTGGGGTAAGCTTAGGCTTGCCCCAAATTAAATTATACCTCTGCATCTGTGGTATTTATCTCCCTCCCTTTAAGTTGTTTCCGTAACTCATATATACGTGCCATTACAATAGGGTGCATCATTTTTTATTGTGCTCCTGTGTAATCCATTTCCCAATTTTACCTCAGTATAATCGCGCGGCTTTCCCGTTCCGAAAAATACTTTTCGTTTACAGCGGTGACAGAAGTTGCGACTCCCTGAGTTGCGAAGACTGAAATTGGAAATGACAGAGTATTTTAGTGGACTTTATTTTGCTTTGAGCTGGCAGCGAAGGAATGTTGCATGGCTGGTTCGTAATCAATAAAGAGTGAGCTATGCAGCTATTTGTTGAGAATACATATGGAATTGTTTACCTGGCTCGAAGAGGGGGCGGTTTTAGCTCCGGATACTCACTGCCAACTAGTGCTGAGCAAACCCTGGAAATGTTCAGTGTTTCAGCTCTTCAAGAAATTTACGATTACTTCCTGGGTATGGGAGGGAGTTGTTCAGATCCTCTTCAACCAGGCAAGCAGCCTGATAGGTGGGGTGATTTATCAGCCTCATTCCATTTAGATGTTCCTTCAAGCTACTCCTGGGTTGAGAGAGCTATTTATAAGGAGTTAGTTCAAAACCGCTTGGTAATCGAAGAGGCTCCATTTGCTGATGCGGTGCTAGCCGACAAGCAGTCCCAATTGATTCCTAAAGTCGATACAGGCCTTCAGTATATTGTTGACCTAGGGCGAGTTAATTCAAGGTTATCGAACAATGAATCTACTGATCAGAGTGACTTTACCGGAGGGCTAGCAATATGGCGTAAAGATTTATCTGAAGTAGAGACTTTGGTGAGTTCTATTCGCCCTTTGATGGCGCAGGGGTGCACCGCTAAGAACTATCTGCTGTATGAAAAGAGCATTGAAAAGCAAGATGAAAAATCTATACCGACTTCTAGCAGATCCCTAGTAGATGCGCTTGGTTTCGATGCCAATAAAGTTACCCAGCAGCACTTAGAGTTAGCCTTTGAAGTAGCTGAAACTTTATACCAGGATGCGAGGATACGTGAAACAAGTTTACGTTTCTTCCGCGATTACTTAAAAGCTCTATACGCATCCGAGGTTGCCCTACCAGAAAATGGCCTTTTTGAGATTATCTTAACATTCGCCATGGTGGCATCCGTGAGCGATTCCAACGCTGTCGAGATTTCCAAAGATAATGCAGGCTTACTGAGGTCTCTTCAGGGCGTTAGTAACCTAATGCTGGAATTTGCCAAAATCAAAAAGCGTCGCAATGTATTTTTCCATAAACGCGCAGGAAATGCTGAGGGTAATAAGGCGAGCTTCTCTGATCTGAGTTCTTCTGAAGTTGTAGTACCATCTTCCTCCGGCGGGCAAACATCAAGTACAGGAGCGTCGCAAAGCGGTAAAGGAACAGTCAACGATAATTCTGAAGCGGGTTCTGAAAGCAGCCAGGGTTCGCAGAGTTCTCAGAATACAATCTCTGACCAGCCTGATAAAGCTGGGACCATAACCGGCACAAACCATACTGGGAAGGAAGTTCCTAATAATAGTTGTGCTATTGAAGGCGGTGATCCCATAAACTTAAAAACCGGGGAAGAGCGTTTGACCTTAGTTGATACGCTATTAGACGGACCACTCCCCTTGTTTTTGAGCGCACTTACCGCAGTAGTAATCCCAAAGATTTCGGTTTGGGTCATGGTTGGACTCACACCCTGGGAGAGAGACTAATACCGGCGACCAATAAAAGCGTACAGTTTATGGACGCTGAGGGTCGGATAATTAGTTTTCCCTCTCCGGGGGATAGTGACCGCAGCCACAATGTTGTTGAGCAATTAACACTTACTCGTGTCGCCGGCGATCATTGGATTATTACCCCTTACGGGGCTCCCAATGGCGTGCAAAAACACTTTAAGGCAACCGGTGTAACAGGAGGACTTAAGCTTGCGGAAATACGTGATGGTTATGGCAATTACTACCTGTTTCACTATATCGGTGAACGTTTAATATGCATTGAGAGCAGCCTCGGTGAAGCCCTGCATATCAGCCCTCCGCAAGGGCAGCCGAACAGCCTGCGTATCGGTGAGCTTAAGAAGGAAACTCGCGACGGCCACATTAAATTACTCGCAAGCTATGAGTACAGCGATGTTGGCGACCTGGTTAAAGCCACCGACGCCGATGGTTACAGTGAACAGTACCAATACCATCACCATGTAATTAAGCAGCGCACCTTAAAAACTGGCTACCGTTTCCATTTTGAGTGGGATGTCGAAGGCCCCTCCGCCCGCTGTGTGAGACAGTGGGGTGACTCAATCGATGGTCAGGCGACTTACAATTACCAGTTTGACTGGGACGATGATGGTAAGGGCGTTACTGTTACTGATACCCGTGGTGGCAAAGAGCGCTACCGCTTTAACGACCGGGCCCTGCCGATCTATCACCGCGATCCCGAAGGTGCAGAGACTCTCTACAGCTACAACAACCTGGGGCAGGTTACTCGGGTAGAACTGCCCAGCGACGATGGCAGCCTTCGTGAGGAAATTTACCAGTACGATGACCAGGGCCGCCTGATACAAAAGAGCGATGCCGCCGGCAATAACCATCGTATCGAATACAATGCTGAAGGCCTGCCCGCAAAAGTTACCGACCCCGCTGGTAATAACTGGCAAAGGGAGTACAACGAAAATGGCCAGATCGTGGCCAGCAAAGATCCCCTCGGTAACAAGACCCAATACGGCTATAACCCTGTTGGTTTGATCGGCAGTGTTACCGATCCTCTCGGCAATACCACGCGTTATCTGTGGAACCCCGAAGGCAAGCTCGCCGCAGTAAAAGACCCTATGGGCCGTGCCCAGCACTACCGGTACGACAGTGCTCGCCGACTGGAAGAAGTGCAACACGCCCCCGGCCAGCTGACCCGCTATGAATACGACGCTCAGGATCGTATCCATGCGGTGACCACTCCAGACGGTGCCCGCACACAGTACAGCTACAACCCCCATGGATTACTTACCGAAGTCATTGACTCTGAAGGCCGCAGTACCTGCTATGCCTACGATGGCCTCAGCCAGGTAAAGACCCGCACCAACCCGGATGGCAGCTGCCTGGAATATCACTATGACGGCGAGCGTAACCTAATCGGGCTCACCAATGAAAACGGCGAGCGCTACCAGCTAAAATACGATTTCAACGAACGCCTGATTGAAGAAGTAGGCTTCGACGGCCGCGTTACCCGCTATGCCTACAACCGTGCCGGCCACTTGGTAAGCTCCAGAGCCGTGACCGATACGGACAGCGGTAAAGGTATCGATACTATCTTCGAGCGCGATCCCTTTGGCCGCTTGTTGGAAGAGGTCACCCCGGACGGCAATACCAATTTCCGCTACAATCGCAGTGGGCAATTGATAGAGGCGGAAAATGCCCACCGCAAATTGCGTTGGGAATACGATGCCAATGGCCGAGTTACCGGCGACTGGCAGGGCAAAGAAAAGCTTAGCCACCGATACGATGCAGCAGGTAATCGTATTGCCACGACCTTGCCCGATGGAGAAGTACTTAAGTTTACTTTTAACCCTGCCGGACAATTCCAAAGCCTGCACCGTCGCCCTTTAGGTAGTGATACTGATGAGTTAATCACCCGTGTCAGCCATGATGAACAAGGTAGGGAAGGCCTTCGTCAACACGGCAATGGGCTGGAAAGCCAGAGAGACTACGATCCCCAAGGCCGCCTGCAGAAACTCAGACTGGGCAAAACAAGTAATTTAAATCAGAAACCAGTGTCCGATCCCACTTCAGACACAAACCCAGTCCTTGAGCGTGGCTACCAGTACAACAAAGCTGGTCAGATAGCCAAAATTGAAGACAGCCTGCGCGGTAATCACAGCTACCACTACGATGCCCTGGACCGCCTTACCCAGGTAGAGGGCCCCAACCCAGAGTATTTTGTACACGACCCTGCGCACAATATCCTTGCCGCTGCCAACTCAAAAGACGAAGCCAAACAGCAAGCCAGCGCTACCCAGGTAAAAGGCAATCGTCTCGCTTTTCGCGGTGATACTCACTATCGCTACGATATTCATGGTAATCGGATTGCTGAACTGCGTGGTAAAGGACAAAAACTGCAGACGCGTTATCACTACAACAGTCGCCAGCAGCTGGTGCGTGTAGAGAAACTAAAGGTGGAAGAGGGTGTAGAACACCTTCAACAAGATATCCACTACCAGTACGACCCGCTGGGTCGCCGTATTAGTAAGGCTGTAAACAAAGAGAAAAATGATTTCCTTTGGGATGGCGACACTCTTCTAAAGGAAACTAATACCGATAATCAAACCAAACAGGACCTCAGCGCCCGTACCTACTACTTCGAACCGGGCACCTTTAAACCGGTTGCTCTAAAAGAAAGTAATCTAGATAAAGAAGAGGTCTACTACTATCACCTGGACCACCTTGGTACCCCAGATACCCTTACCAACCATGCTGGTGAAATGGTATGGAGTGTTACTTACAAGAGCTATGGCAATATCGCCTTAGCCTATGAAAATCAGATAGAGCAGCCGATCCGTTTCCAGGGGCAGTATTTTGATGAAGAAACTGGGCTGCATTACAACCGGTTTAGGTACTATGATCCGGGTGTTGGGGAGTTTACCCAGCAGGATCCGGTGGGGCTTTTGGGGGAGTCAATAACTATCAGTACGTACCAAATCCAGTAACGTGGGTTGACCCATTTGGGCTTGACTGTAAGGAAATAAATATTGATACAGGTAGTGCAATAGCATTTATTTCTGAAGGGTCGTCCCAGAGGGGTTATCTTAAGTCAATTGTAAAAGATAAAAAAATGATAATGACTAAAATGGCCAAGGCCGAATTTGAGAATATAGTCTCTGGCGTGGCTGGAGAAAAAGAAAAAGCTAGAGCTAAGCGATTTCTTGAAAAAGTCAAAGTAGTAGAGGATGATCCATCTGAAAGAGCGAAAAAATTGATCCCTAGTAAAAAGGTTGGTGAAAATGATATTGTTATCTTTGGAACGGGAGATAAAAGGAGGGCCATTACATTGACGGCAGATAAGAAGTTTCTAAGTGGAGCCTCTTATCAAAAGGTTGATTTTGATGCAATTGTTCATGATCCAGTACCACTTAAGGGGGATTGAGTGAGTATACCTCAGCATTTGGTTACTACCGTTCGGCTAATTCAGTGCGCCTTTCCTAAAGGTATAGACGAAGTTTCTTATTTGATTTTAATCAAAATTTTGAGTGAAGAAATGTCAGATAGAAATCTTGCAGATTGTATTTCTTATTGTTCGGAAAAAAATCTATCAGAAGTGATGAATGATGTGTATAAGGCGCGGTGCGCAGATTATTCTCATCAAGATATAAGTAAAGTGTTACATAAGTTGGAGGGTTGCGGATATAATGAATGGCTAGAAGAAGAGTGAAAGAGTTGATTGTAATTAATGCAAGAGTCCAGGTGTTTGCGTCAGTTAAGTAGTATTATAATCTAGCATTTATAGAGAGTGTTTAAAACTCTCATATTTATCTCAAAAACTATCATTGAGACATGAATCTTTTACATTCAATTATCGATGTCTGAATTTGTCGACTTTATGTCATTCGTGATCAAATTCACTAGCTTACACTTCCAGCTGTATCCCCAATAGATACCTTGATTATATGTTTGCGCTTAACGTGTGATATCCAATAAACGCTAAAGCATATATCTCTACTTGCCTAAAATAAAAAGGAAATAGCCATGCGGTCCTTAATCTGGGCTGGCCTATGTTCGCTACTGTTTAGCAATATGGTCTGGGCCCACTCCACATCTAAAGATGCCTTTCATATTGGAATATTATTGTACGATGGTGCACAAACTATTGATTATGCCGGGCCCTATGAAGTTTTTGGGCAAGCCAATTATCGTTTAACAACGGTTTCGGAAGATGGTGGAACCATTACTTCAGCCATGGGGCTTAAAGTGGCTCCAGATACCAGCTTCGATCAGGACAATCAATTTGATGCTGTAATTATCCCTGGGGGCAGTATTAATGAAGCAATGGAGAGTCCGGAAGTATTACAGTGGATTAAAGAGCAGTCCAAACAGGCTCAGTACGTTCTATCGGTATGTAACGGTGCCTTTATCCTGGCAAATACTGGGCTTCTGGATGGTAAGAAAGCAACCACCATTCGCGGAGCATTTGGTTCTTTCGAGAAGAACTTCTCAGATGTTGAATTGGTAAAGAATAAAAAGTTTGTTGATAACGGCAAGTTTATTACTACAGCTGGCCTTTCATCTGGTATAGACGGCGCTTTATATCTGGTAAGTAAGGTTGATACGATTGAAAAAGCCAAAAGTGTTGCAGCGAAGATTGAGTACCTGTGGGTGCCAGAGGGGGGCTATATCCGGGGGATGATGGCGGATAAAATCATGCCAAACCTTGGTGACTTGCCTGAGTCAATTCAGTTTGTTTCTAAGGAGTATAGCTATGGTAGCCTGGAAGAATGGTACACTGCGTTTCAGCTTTCCGGTAATGTGGAAACTGTAAAAGCCTGGTTAAGTGAGCAAATGAAAGAAAATCCTGAGTGGAGTAAGGGGCAGGGTAAGTCTATTGACAATAAATGGGTGTATCAGTTTTCTGATGATCGTACTGTATTGCAAGTTGACTTTGTTGCTCCCTCTGATATCAATCCTTGGGTACTTAAGTTAAGCATATTAGATCAAGCGTCATAATTTGGTAGCTTTCATTAAAGGTGTGCGGGTTTTGTACTCAATTCCCACTTTAAGGTTTGTTTTGTGCAGTTGTAGCGCGGGCGATATCTGGTTGTCGTGTGCTAGGCGAAATCTATAAAGGTAAAGGTGGAGACGATAAAACCTAGAATATAGGAAAAGTATTTGCTTTCTGGTCTTCAGATTGAACATACCGTTTGCACCGCCACATCGTCATTTTTGAATTACATTGGGAAGGTTCTTCATTCCGGCGATAGCATATTTGATAGGGCTTGGAAATTGACCAGCCTCTCTTAATGTTATTAAATGTTTGAAAATTTGTGAACGACGGGTTTTTTCCGCCGGTAACTTGAATTTGACAAATTCTGTCCCAGTTTTCTAGTTGTATACTTACAGAAGACGCCATTGAAGCTATTGATAGCGAGGACAAAATTAAAAAAATACTCACAGCTCTCACAGTAAGCCATCCCGTCTGGTGACCTAATATTCGGATTTGCTACCCCAAGATTATATGGTTACGTGAAGCCCGTAACGAATTTCGAGAAGGCATCGGTGGCGGATTAATTAGAAGTGTTTGTTACTTTTTTGTGAGGCGCGACTGTTAGGTCAAATTATGTTGATAGCGGTTGTTCACTATGGGGTTTTAGTCTGAGCTTGGAGTTAGGGATTTTGTGCGGCCTCTATATCCGTCTACCTGATGAAAAGTAAAATAGATGCGAGCCGAGGCTCGCATTCTTAATGCTACCTGAAATTTAAATACTGCTTACTTCGATAGAGGATATGTTGTTTTTATCTTGTGCCTTTTGAGTTTTCTCGGTGTCAATTTGGTGGGGCAAAAAAGTTAAAAATTCATCCTCAATCGCTGAATCAAGGAGTATCTTACAGTCCTCTTCATAGTTATTTAACAGGCGCCATGGATAGCGCTTACCTTGCCTGGGAAGTTCTCCATTTGCCCGTTTTACATAGCCAGAGTCCAGGCTGCTCATTACCGAACCTTGTTCAGAACTGCCTTCGCTATCTATCGCTGTACACACTTGAAAGTTATTTGTTTCCATATACTTGAATAATCGGCAAATATAGCGAGCGGTAATGTCTGCTTTAAGAGTCCAGGGAGCGTTGGTATAGCCGAATACCCATGAGATGTTAGGAACCCCCTCCATTAGCACTGCTTTGTAAGTCAGCTTTTGATTGACTGCTACCGGTGCACCATCAATACAGAGCTTGATACCTCCTAGCACTTGTAACTTTAATCCGGTCGCACTGATAACAATGTCTGCGTCTAATTGTTGCCCTGACGTAAGCAGGATACCCTTATCTGAGAAAGTTTCTATTTCACCGGTGGCAACAGAAGCTTTTCCTGAGCAGATTGAGGAGAACAGATCTCCATCGGGTACAACGCAGAGACGTTGATCCCAGGGGTTGTAACTGGGATCGAAGTGACTGAGATCGTAATTAGCTGGAAGGCTTTTTCTTACATCTTTTAATAGTAACTTTCTAATAAAGTTAGGCCAGCGCTTAGCAGCTTTAAAAATCCAGCGCTGTAACTTGATATTGCGCCAGCGTCCTAGCCTGTGGACCCAGGGTGCTGGCAGAAATTTTGATAGTACACGAGAGATTTTATCGATAGATGGAACTGAAATGATATAGCTTGGGGAGCGTTGCAACATGGTGACATGTTGGGCGGTGGTTGCGAGCGAAGGGACCAGGGTAACAGCGGTAGCGCCGCTGCCGATTACGATAATACGCTTGCTGCGGTAGTCCAGATTTTCTGGCCACTGTTGGGGATGAATCAGTTTTCCTTGATAGTTTTCTATACCTGGATATTGCGGCAAGTAGCCCTCTTTATGGTCGTAATACCCAGTACAGGCAATCAGAAAACTACAGGTATATCTCACTGGGCTGCCAGATTCGGTGTTGTGACCTTCCAGAGTCCAAGCTCGGTCTGTATTGGACCAGTTCGCCGTAGTTAAATTTATTCCAAAGTGAATTCTCTTTTTAACGTCGTATTGCTTTGCGGTGGTTTCAATATATTTTTGGATAGATGGGCCATCCGCGAGTATTTTCTCGCCGGACCAGGGCTGGAAGTCATAGCCGAAGCTGTACATATCGGAATCAGATCGAATGCCCGGGTATTTAAAGAGGTCCCAGGTGCCGCCGACTTGTGCCCGACGCTCGATAATGGCGAAGCTGCGCCTGGGGCATTCGCGACTCAAATGACAAGCCATTCCTACCCCTGAGAGTCCCGCGCCGATAATTAATACATCGAAATGAGTCGATTTCACAATCCCTATCCCTGCAAATTTCTATGCCTTATAGACTGGGTAGATGTGCCCGTGATTTATTGTTAGATTGCGACAAATAATTGTCTTTCCGCGCCACAAAGATGGGGAGCAAGTTATGGGTAGCCTTGTACGAGTCAGTATTCTTTCCGGTTTCAGTGAATTCGTGGAGCAGCTTGGGGGCAGGGGGAAGCCTTCTTGGCCGAGTTCGGTATGCCTTGTGATATCAGCCCGGCGGATTCCCGCTTGGTATCATTTGTTGAGGTCGCGCGCCTGCTGGAAACTGCAGCACGCCGGTTAGATCGCCCCGATTTGGGGCTGTGCCTCGCATCGCGACAAGGGGTGGAAGGCTTGGGTGGGATAGGTGTAGTTGCATGCAATGCGGCCACTCCCCGGCAAGCCTTGCTATCCGTTAGGCGCTTTCTTTCTCTTCATAGTTCATCCCTCAGTATGCAACTGGAACCATTAAGTGAGGGAGATGTACTACGTATTGTTTTTGATTGGCAGGACCCAGCTCTCAATAGCTATCGCCAGATCCGAGAGCAGGTGCTGGGAAATACGCTGACGATGATACGGATGTTGGTAGAGACTGAGTGTTGCCCGCAAAACGTACTGCTGCCTCATGGTCCTCAAATGGTAGAGGGTGACTACTGCAATTACTTTGGGTGTGGGGTTCTGTTTAGCTCGGGCTATTGTGCGATGGACTTCCCAGCTGCATTTCTGGATACACCACTGAAGTCTGCCGATCCAGTGGTTGAGCGATTGGCCATTCACCATTTGGAGCAGCAGAGTGCGACGCTGCCCGTTCCTCTAACTGTAGAAATTCGACAATTACTCAGTGAAATACTGCCCAGCGGCAGATCTCAGCTCGGCACTGTGGCAGGGGCGCTGAAGCTCCACCCCAGAACTTTACAGCGCCGCCTGGCTGCGGAAGGGCTTAGGTTCGAAGAACTATTGGATAACGTGCGGCGGGATCTGGCGACTCGATACTTATCCGATCCGAATCTGGCCTTGGGGCAGATTACGGGTTTGTTGGGGTACTCCGAGCAGAGTACATTTCAGCGAGCTTGTCGACGTTGGTTTGCGGAGACTCCCCGGAATCACCGCATACGCCTTGCAGGCAGCGCAATTGTGGGGCGGCCAGAATCTCCGTGAAAGCCTGGAGGGGGCAGTTCTTTCAATATTCAGTAGGCTCCACCTCTCCAGGACGCCAGGTTTTCTCCAGCCATGGCCCCAAGGGTCCATACAGTCTCAGGATTACGAAAAAACCTTTGTTAGGTAAGGTCTCCAGCCAGTTTTTCTCAAACCCTTTTGGCGCCTTGGGTCCAAAATAAACGTCATAAGAACCATCGGAATTTTGTCTTATCCCTTTCGACTGGCTGCTTACTGCGGGAAAGGGTTGGCTGGTTTTTAACATTGAGCGCGTTTGGCTGTCGTAGATATTTACTGCCCAAAAGGCATTGACCGGTACATCGGGGGGCAGGTGCAATTTGTATTTTCTAGAGCCATCAAAAGGCTCTTTGTTTTCATCGACAAAGGCAATGGCGTAATCAGAACCTTTGCCAGGTTCAATAGCAGTCATTGCTGGGCTGACACCGGTATAGGGGTAGAAGTAGCTGACTCGGGCGTCACTATTAATGGTTTTGCCATCGGGGCCATTGAAGAAGATGTTCTTGCCGGGAAACGCCATTACCCAGGCGCTATCTGTGCCTGGGTAGATTTTGATATCGGAGAGGGATTTGTCTGTCCGTGGGTACCAAACAATTGAGCGGGCTATACCATTACCAATTGCAACTGCGTCCGTAAGAATTTTGGTCATTCTTTTATCTGGACTGAAGGCTTTCCCTTTTTCAATGCCAATTGAGGCAAAGAGGCCGCGCGTTTCTGGGTTAAGCATCCCAACCCACTCGTATTGAACGACTTCATTAAGGTGCTTATAGAATTGATAGTCATTAGGGTGGATGGTGTTGAAGGCCTTTCCAGACGCACTGATAAAGACCATCCTTGGCGGGTTACCTTTTTGAGCCAGGGGGTAGATTCTCAAGTTGTCTTTGATGTTTTGTACGGCCTCCGGCAAAGGCTGGTGACTTGGCGAGCGCATAAACACCCACAGTCGGAAGGAGCGAGGGTAGATGGGAATGTAGCCGAAGGGAATATTGCCTTTATAGTCTGGTGGCAGTAACAGAAACTTTCCCCCGCGCCCCTTATCCGGGCCAGAGGAGCCGATATCTTCAACAAAGCGGAACCACGCATCATTAAACGCGCCCATAACGTCGGGCGGCGAGTGAAACACAGTTGGTCCGTCTCGTTTTAGATCTAAAAAAGCCAGCGTATAGATAGTCGAAGTATTGCCTGTGAGAAAAAGAGACTCAGAGTTCATTAATCGATCGAAAATCAAGACTTCATTGGCAGACTTAGCGCCAAGCTCTCTTCCCCTTTCATCAGAGCATGTACTGATGCTCCCTGAATTCCTTTGAGGAAACTATCTACCGCACGCATATGATCCAAATAGTCGTAGAGCTTTTCTGCGGTCTGGGGGTAGGGAGCGCCATCGCGGAATTCGAGGGTGCCAATACTACTGTCCACCTTATCTGGAGTACTGATTGATTTCAGAGTCTCTGGATGTAAATCGGCGCAAAGCGGCAGAGAGCTGGTTAACAGAAGAAAAACTCCGACAGACCCAAATGCGTACTGAAGTAATCGAATCAAAATAGCTACCTCTATATGCAAGGCGTGCGTGATACGTAAGTGTGTGGTATTGCTTCCTCTATTGGGGTTATTTCGTGCCAATTTTTTGTGTTAACTGCCGGATTATAAAGATGGCTATCCCCAGGCGTAACTTGGGTATCTTTAGCGATAAGTTTGGCTTAATTTTGATCTGGTGAGGCCGGTGATTCAAAAGGTCAATTTTATTGTAATTATTGGTCTGTAGTATTTAGGCTGGCGCCCATGTTTTGTCTGGCAGACCCGGATTTAAAGGTTTACTTGAAGTCAGTAATTTCACGCCGCTACTGATTTGGTCTCTGTAATCGAAATTATTACATTAACTTGCATTCAAATATTTATCTGGCTTTCAGCGCCGGTAGCCGATCACTTGTAAAAGAAATCTCTCAAGGTTTCATGGTTCTCAAAAACCACCTTCAGAAATAAGTTTGAGTAATTTTTAATATTTGCCCATCCTATTTTGTGACCATTCGGTTCAAATTTTTTGGGCTTTATAGGGTTTTACTACCAAAAAAATTATTTTCTTTTTTTTGGTCATTTGATGGAATTAAATCCTGAATAAATTGGTTTTTCATTGCCTATTTTTTTACTTGGTAGTGGTGCGAGATCGGAAAAAGGGTTTATTAACTTCTTGATTTATTTGTCTTTTGGAATGTTTGTAATGTTTAGTCAGATCGAATAATTTCTAACAGGATGAAACTTTTCATGGATTGATAAAGAGGTTGTCATAAGCTTTACAGAAAATGCTTGTCATTATTGGGTCATCCGATTTATAAAATGATCGTCCCATGTAGCCGGTTTGAATAGTTTTTTTTAGGCTTATTCGGACTAGATCAAAAATCTTAGAATAATAAATGGACTAAAAATGTTTTCTCTTGCCAGCCTGTTCGAGAAAGTTGTGGAAAAATGTTGGCAAGGTCGTCTGGAAAATCTGGATGGCGAGGTTTTGACCGTGGCTCACTGTGAGAATGCGTGGCTCTCACTTACAAACGAAGAAGTTTGTTTCAGTGCTGGCGACCGCATTTTAGTGTGTACTCAGTCTGAAATAGAGGCGGTCGCCATTATGTTGGCGGCGTGGAAGATGGGGTTGGTGGTTGTACCTGCAAAGGGGGATCTGAGCCATTCTTCAATTAAAATGATCGCTTCAGACTGTAATGCCAAGGCGATATGGCGTGCTGGAAAAATTCAGGCCTTGCCCGATTATCAGCAGGAATGCTCAGAGTTTGAAGTGTCTTCTATTCCAGTGGTCACAGGCGTAGATCTGGCTCTGGTGATCTATACCTCAGGAAGTACTGGTAAGCCAAAAGGCATTATGCTTACCCATCAAAATGTTCTGACCTCCTTGGCCTCAATATCCCAATATTTGGGCCTGACAGCACAGGACAGAATTTTGTGCTTATCCCCTTTATCATTTGACTACGGTCTTTATCAGGTACTATTTGCGCTATATAGCAACTGTACAACCATCCTCTACGACAAACCATTTAACCCCATACAAGCCCTTAAAACGATTTCAGAGCGGGATATATCTGTTCTTCCGATCGTGCCAGCAATGGGGGCTGCGCTGGTGAAACTGGTGGGTTTGGTTAAACCTGATCTCAGCAATCTGCGCAGTATCACCAATACTGGGGGCCATTTATCTGAGTACATGATTCGTGCCTGGAAGGAGTACTGCCCAAGTCTAAATGTTTTCTCTATGTATGGTTTGACTGAGTGCAAGCGAGCCTTGTACTTGGAGCCAGAGCTTTGGGAAGAAAAGATGGGTTCAGTTGGCAAGCCGATCCCTGGCCTGGATGCACGTGTATTTATACCTCACTCAGAGGTCAGTAAATTTAGAGAAGCAAAAGCTGATGAGGTAGGTGAGCTTTATGTTCGTGGGGCGGCAGTGATGCAAGGCTACTATAACCCGGCCGCTCAAGGTGGTGCAGAAATCTTTTCTGGCAGATATCGGGACGACAACTGGTTGGCGACAGGAGACCTTTTTACCCGTGATCAGGATGGCTTTTTCTATTTTAAAGGGCGTTCAAAAGACTTAATAAAACAAGGTGGATTTTGCCTGTTTCCAAAGGACTTGGAAAATCATATTGATATGTGCCCATTGGTACATATCAATGCAGTCATCGGCACTAAAGATAAGCTCGAGAATGAAGTGGCTACTTGTGTTGTGGAGCTTCATGAGAATACCGCTGACAATCAGAAGCAGTTTCGCACTTGGCTGAAAGCGAACATAGATACTGACTACGTGCCGAGAGATATCAGGTTTATTGATGGAATTCAATTAACCGCTAATAGCAAGGTCGATAGGAAGCGCTTAGAACAGGATTTACAAGTCCATGCCTAATGATCTGAGTATATTTAGGCGGGATCCCGCCTAAAACATAAAACGCTAACTTAATAAAAATATAAACGATACGTTTAACCCTTGGGGGAGTTATGGGTGCACTGTCAGATGCGCTGGTTCAACAGTTGGGCCAAAATAAGAAACAGCTATCTACACCTTGTTATATCTATTCCGTTAAAACTGCTCACGATAACTACAAGCAGCTGAAGGAAGCGCTGGGCACGGGATTGATATACTCTCTGAAAGCCAATAGTTGCCTTGATTTAATACTTCGTTGTGGGCACATCTTTGAAGACGGTATTGAGATTGCATCTATAGGCGAACTAAATCTACTTCCTAAAGGGAATAGCCCCCGATTTGTCAATAACCCATCGGCAGATAAGGCCTTTATACGCGCTGCCATTGCGAGTAAGTGCCATTTAATTATCGACAATCTGAATCAATTAGCTTTGGTTGAGGAGTTGAAGGCAAGGCGGCCAGTAAACCCTGTCGTTTTAAGGCTTAATCCCTCAATCTTGAGCCACTTTGATAGGAATCAAAAGGGATTAAGAAAAGATCATTTTGGTTTCGACTGGAATGGCTGCCTTGAGGCTTTGAATTTTTGCAAGAAACATGAGATTCCAGTTTTAGGTTTTCATTTGTTCAGGGGCTCATACTCCTTTAATAAAGGTGCTTTCGATACTGCCAAAGTGGCTTTACAAGTTGTTTATGAGTTTGAAGAAATACTGGGATACCCTCTGTCATTAGCCAATCTAGGTGGTGGGTTTGACCCCAATTGGCGGGAGCAGGAGTTTGATTTTGAGCAATATAGAAATTTGATTGCTGAATTTCCAGATCATATCAAGGTAGTTCACGAGAGTGGTCGAGCAATTATGGGCTCAGCCGGCTATTTCGTCACGGAAGTTCGCTATAAAAAGTCCATTAACGGTGACAAGTACGCCGTATGTGATGGGGGAATGGCCCAAAATTTTCTGTTGGCGAAAACGGAAAGTACCTTTAAACGATTCCAGCAACCTCATGTTTTGCGTAATGGGACTCCTCTAAAAGGGAATGATGAGGGGCAGAAAGTCCTTTTAGTGGGCACATCTTGTAATAAGGAAGATGTGATTGGGGAAGTCAACAATATTGACCTTCGAGAAGGGGACTTAGTCATATTTGATGGATGTGGTGCCTATAACGCAAGTTATACCGTAGCACCTTTCCTCAAGTTGCCGGCTCCGAACTCTTATCTGGTGGAGTAGATCATGGAAATGCAATCGGTTGTAGGTGGTTTTGTTCTCAATCAATTATCCAGTATTTCACCAGTGCCCAGCACATTGAAATCGCTGTTAGAAAATTCTTGTGCTCGGCTATTCGATGCATCAATGATTATCGAAGATCCTTTGACAGAGCTTGCACCACTTAGGGACGCTTCGGTTCAGCAGCCATTAGAGCAGTTTGAGCAGACCTTTGTTATTGATCAAATTATTGACACTGTCCGGGATGAAGGACTGGATAATCACTTTCACAATATGATCGGGCTATTTGGCTCGATTATGTTGAGCCTGACTGCTACAGATGATCAGCTTGCCCAGGTCAATAAATGGGTGGAGCAGGGGATTTTCGGCCACTTCCTTATGACAGACCCCGGCGGCCCGAGCCTTATGGGTTGGAAGACAGAGCTGGTTGAAACTGATAGCGACATGCTACTGAATGTCGACAAGATCCACGGCATTGAGGCACATAAGCTTGGCTTTGCCATGGTAGTTACCAAGCAACCGGGAAGGCCTTTTCCCCTGACAGTGATGTTGCCGCCAGAACTCTGTAACCAACTACGGCAGAGTACTGTAGGAGAGCCGTTTTTAAATGGCACCTTACAGCTGGGAAATTGTAAGGGTAAAGTATCAATTACCAAAGATATGTTGTTGAGCAAAGGTGGGTTGGGTAGCGTCAATCGATTTTTAACACTGGTTCGCCCGCGCTTTGTTAAATCACTAATGCACTTTGTGCTTTGGCTACATGACTGTAAAGAAGCTCATTTAACCTGCGAAGATCAGGCTCATATAGAGTATCTAATTTATTTGTGTAATGAGCAGGTAGCCGAAACCACTTTCTCTATGCACAGCGTAAACCGTGTACTGGCAACGAAATTTACCAGCAATGAGCTTTTGCTGAACCTGGTCTTGTCAGGAAAGATCAAATCCGTGAATCGACAGCGTGATCTGTTGGCTTTCACAAAAATGGAAGGCAGTTCATATCGGTGCTTCTTTGAGATATATAGCAAATTTAAGGGGCTGCGGGTATGAGCCTGTATTTACGATCTGCAGCTTTTATCCCTATAGAAGGTATCGCTGTCTCATCCAGTAGTGATGTATCAACTGCCTTTGGTGATATTGCCAGGATTATCCGAAGACAGACAGATAGTGTATTAGATGCCGCTCCAGAGATAAAAGATTCGCAAATAGATCGCCATTTTTTATGCTCTACCATGATTGAACTTCCTTTGAGCTCATCGGCGATTAGTGAGCAGGACTTCAATTACGGTGATAATGCAAGAGCGCCAGTTACCAGTTTTGTTAATACCTATGAATGTGCATCTTGGGGTTATAGCCTTCGGCATTACCTGACACAAAATCCGGAATCGCGCTACTTACTGGTTAGTATTCTTGACGCCAATGTTTTAGATCTAACGTTTTGGCGAGAAAATGAAAATTGGGGCGATAGTGGTTTTGGTCTCTGTACACTGTTGTTTGAAGTGCGGGATCTTGACAGTATAAACCTTAATGCATCCTGCACGATTACTTATAATACAACTCCGGAATTTGCCACTGTCATCCGAAAAATGGCTGTTGGACGAGATGACCTGACTTTATCTTTACCATTCTTTCCAGAGAATATTCGCCAGATTTTCTCCAAATTGTTGTCGGCCAATCAAAAGTTACCAGACTTGCATGATCGATGGGGGCATTGTTTTGGTAGTGATCCCTGGCTGAATATTATTTGCCAAGGCGCTGAAAAAGGCTTTGACAAGCAAGAAAATTTTCTGGCTTGTTCGATTGCATTGAATGGCTATTATTGCACTGTAGAAGTTACCGTTGATGAACAAAGTCACTTCTATCTAATGGAGGCCGCGTGATGAAGACTGTTGAGCTATCAACGTGTCTCGAACGTAACCCCTATCCGGACACATTGAAATCCTGCTTAGCACAAATGCTGCCGTTGTGTACTGAGCAGGACTATCTTGCATTATCCAGCCTACCAGTTAATTCCAGTCCGGTGCTACTGAATCATTCGGAGCACTATCAATTACTGCTGGATATTCTGCGATACTTTGAAGATTCTGAACTGGATATAGACTTAATCTTGATAAAAATGCAGATGCCCGCTGGTGGGCGTATGCCAAGTGCTCTATTACAAGACACCGTTTTAATGCTTCATGACCTGGCTGGTGAAGAAGCGATATTGGTTAGAGAAGGAAAACGATATATAGCTATTGAAGATAGCTTGGTTCGCCACCCATTTGAAGCGGGAACAAACCAGCTGAAAATCAGGTTGGCAGTGGATATTGATTGCCATGATCTCTTAATTGAGGGGCTTTCTAAACTACTTATCGAGTGCGGTTTCGGTGATATAACAATAAACACCATGGACGGGACAGCATAAAGATGTTTATTAAAAACCTATGGGTAGACAGTGGTGGGCAGGTTGATCGATTACTTGATGCCTTGAGAGGACACCTGGATCAATATGATTTGTTACCAGAACTTATCTATGTGGTTTCTGCGGGAGAGGCTAATGTTCTACAGGATAGTCGGGTTGTAGAGTTTATAGCAGACCTTGAAGATGGTGGGCATAATATTCGATTTGTGGGTAGCGCCTGCACCAGCTTCCATGCTGCAGTATTGAGTTTTTCAAAGTGTAGTGAAGCCGAAGCTTTGATCTTAAATCTCGAACTGGGCAAAGAGCGGCAACAAGAGTGCCTGGATTCATTGGGAATTGGAGTTGGACCTGATCAAGATGGCTTAGATGTTCTTGTAGGTGTGGCGGCTACCTGGATCTGTCGAGAGTATTGTGAAACACATCTCTGTCAAATATCCAGCTGCGATATTCTCTCTCAAGCGCCATCTTTATCTGGCGCACCAGATTTAGTAAAGAGTATTAAGCAGGTAATCTCAACCAGCTCTAGTGATGATACTCGAGTAGTATCCTTTGATATCCGCTCGAAATGGGCCAAGGGGCTCCTGAAAGGGTTTTCGCACAGCGACAAGGCCTCATGGTTACCCAGTATTGAAGAGGACGGCTGGCACTATTTGAGTATTAAGCCTCTCTCTGAATTGATCAGTTATTACATTGAGGAAAAGGTGACTGATCTATGGCTGTTAACTCTAGGGGGTGGCGGCAGGGTAGGTTGCTTGAAAATAGACATTCCTTCGCCCAATTTTCAGGGATTTCTTTCAAGACTGGTAAATGTTGAGAAATTGGTGTTGGAAGACGCCTATATAGATTTTAGTTCCGCCCAGCACCTGGGTGACACTCTAGGCCAGGATTACCTTTCGCATATTCGTGAGGCATTAAGGTATCCCAAGAGGATTTACCGTGGAAGACACAATCAGATATTTGACTGGGTATTAGGTGCAGGTAGTTGGCGTACGCTGTTGGAATATCAAGGAGCAAGACATGGATAATAATATTTATAAAACTGATATAAGAGAATTTAAATTCCTTATTGAAGAACAGTTCCATGAAGCTAAAACTCTGTTCAGCGACCAGATGTTTAAAGGGTGCTCACCAGAGATTCTCCATGAAATTTTAGTTCGGGCTAAAAAATTCTCTTATGAGATTCTCGGGCCGGGATACCAGGATTCAGATCGAGAGGGATGCCAGTTAGAGAATGGGAAAGTAAAGCTCCCGAGCGCATTCCCTGAGATGTGGCAGAGGTTTAAGGAAGACTGGGGGAATATTTCCTCACTTGAGGGCGAACAAAATACAACTATTCCGCCCTTTGTAATGCAAATGCTCCTGGAAATGTTTATGGGGGCAAATCCAAGTTTTATGACTTATGGTGGTTTTTGCTTGCCGTCCTCCACCTTGGTGGAAAAATATGGAACCGATCTGCAAAAAGACCTGTTCAGGGACAAATTAGCCACCTCAGAGTGGACATCTTGTCTCTGTCTCACTGAACCCCAGGCGGGAAGTGATGTATCACTTGTAGAGACTCGCGCTGCGAAACAGGAAGATGGCACTTATTTGTTAACGGGCGAAAAATACCTGATCAGTGCCGGTATGCACGACCTGACAGAAAACACCGTTTATTTCGTTATGGGTCGTGGCGAAAAAAGCGGCTCGGGCACCTACGGATTGTCCTGCTTTATTGTGCCTAAGTACTGGGTTGAAGAGGATGGGAGTCTCGGCGAGTTTAATAATATCGAATGCATTTCTCTAGCCGAGAAAATGGGCTTTAAAGGGTGTGCAAACACTCACCTTAGGTTTGGAGACAATGGCCCCTGTAGAGCTTACCTACTGGGGAATCGTGAGAATGTAGGCTTGTTGCAGTTTCTTACCTTGATGAATCAGGCACGAATCAGCACAGGTGTCTACGCCTTGGGTATGGCTTCCTCAGCCTACTACAATGCACTTTCCTATTCGACAAAGCGTCTACAGGGCAAGAGATTTCACGAGAGCTTTAGCTCTACCGCAAGCCGGGTCAATATCGTTGAGCATACCGATGTCCAGCGTATGTTGTTGGAAATGAAATCCAAGGTAGAGGGCTGTAGAGCACTGATTGCTAAACTGACATTGTCAGAGAGCTTAGTCAAAATCTACCAGGGGCAGGAAGACAAAAAGGATCGCATTGCTCACTACCAGGGTTTAATGAACCTGCTAACTCCAGTTGTTAAAGCCTATATCAGCGACCAGGCTTGGCGTATCTGTGAATTGGCAATTCAAACCTGTGGTGGTCAGGGGTATCTCAAGGATCTGGGTATAGAGCAATATGCCCGGGATATTAAAGTGCTGGCAATCTGGGAGGGAACGAATTATATCCAGAGCCAGGACTTGATCCGCGATAAGTTAGGATTGGGTAATTCCAGTAAGCTATTCCAATTCTATCAGGCAGAAATTGATAATTTCCTCGATCGGGCCACGGACTATCCTCAGTTTGAGATTGAATTTGAGCGCTTAAAGACCTCGTTTGGACATTTCGAAGCAGCACTGAAAGCTGTGCAGGTATGGGTGAAGACAAAAGAAATGTTCAAAATCCCTGCCTATAGCACACGTATTCTACATATGCTTGGTGATATAACCTTGGCCTGGCTTTTATTGGAGGCTGCATGCGCGTCATCAGATAAGTTGAGTCAGGACCTGAACGATACTGATGAGGAGTTCTATCGCTCGAAAATAGTCAGTGCTAAATTCTTTATTCGCAATGAGTTACCCCGCACCAAGCTGGTGCTGGATATCCTTCAGGATCAGGACTCTTTTTGTGAAATGGACGCTTCCTCCTGGAATTCATTATTGTCAAATGTGGAGGCTGTCTCATGAACAAGCTTGATCAGCTGGAATCCAATTACGATGTAGTGATTATCGGTGGTGGATGGGCTGGCTTAACCCTGGCCCGTCAGCTTAAACTCAATAAGGATGCTTTAACCATATTGGTTGTTGAGGCAAATACTGAATTTAAGGCCAAAGTTGGTGAAGCGACAGTGGAGATGACCGGCCACTACTTTATGAAGCAGTTGGGCTTGGTGAATTATCTCTATAGGAATCACTTGCCTAAAAATGGTCTGCGTTTTTTCTACGATAACCCTGAGCATACACTGTCATTAACAGAGATGAGTGAGCACGGAACCACCAGTATTCCGCCTCATCCAGCTTTTCAAATTGACCGGGCCAGATTGGAATCCGACCTTGTCGATATGAATAGGGCGAATGGCATAGAGGTTATTCAGGGCGTAAAAGCAAAAAATCTTAACATACAGCCAGGTGATGAACTCCATTCTATAGAGCTTATGGAAGATGGCGCTAGCGGAGTGGTTAACGCCCGCTGGTTAGTAGATTGCAGTGGTCGAAATCGGGTTGCTAAGAAGCATAAGAAGCTTACCCGAGTTGAGAATGTCCCTAAACACTTCTCTGCCTGGGGTCGGTTTAAGAACATACAGGATATCGATTCCATGGGAGATATGAATTGGAGAAAGAAGGCCTTTGGACGCTTTCTTTCAACGAATCATTTTTCTGGAGATGGTTACTGGGTTTGGTTTATACCCTTAAGTGGTGGCTATACCAGTGTAGGTATCGTTGGTGAGAATAGTAAATTCGACAAGCCGCCCACAAAGAAGCAAGATTTCCTAGATTTTTTGTTGGCTTATAGAGCTATTTCAGAGCTTCTGGAAGGCGCCGAGCTTATTGATTTCGAGGCTTGGGGACAGCTTGCCTATAGAGC
The DNA here is from genome assembly GCA_032615215.1 of Microbulbifer sp. MKSA007. Lineage (NCBI taxonomy): Bacteria > Pseudomonadati > Pseudomonadota > Gammaproteobacteria > Cellvibrionales > Microbulbiferaceae > Microbulbifer > Microbulbifer sp. MKSA007. The sequence goes on from CP128433.1 coordinate 2,260,318, forward strand.
GGATGAGTTTATCTTTGAGGACCGCTGGGCTACCTCCGGATTTTCCTCGATGTTCCTTGATCCTCTGTTTAGTGGTGGGGGCGATATGATAGCCCTGTTTAATGACCATATTTGTAAGTACATTGTTGCCGATATCTCAGACAATAATCGTGATGAAGCTCAGCAGCGGCTTGCAAAAGAATTGCCGATCGCAAATCAAGTGGTCACAGAATTTTACCAGGGCCTTTATGCCCATGTAGCAAATGTATACCCGGTTATTGACTCTGCTGAACTGTGTTCTCCTTTGCTTGCCTACAATACCGCTGCTTATTTCCTGGAGAGTGCCTGGGATTATATGTCAGGTAATTATCTGGATCAGGAGTACTGGCTACGCAAAAGTTACCTGCGCCGTGGATACATGGCCCTTGAGTTAATCCTGCAACGCCTTTTAGTTGAAACGACAAAAGAGCTTAAAGCTCAGAATCGATATTTTCGCAGAAATAGTGAAGGTTTCTTTGAGTCCGGTGCCGATCACTATAAGTACTTTGTATATTTAATGGGAACCCAAGGCCGGGACGGTTGGCGAATCGATCTGCGGGTCAAACTTTGGGTTGAAGTTTTCCTGAGTGTTGTCCAGGCGCGACTCGACCTCCCTAAACTGGCAAACCGGATGGTTGTTCAGCAGGCTATTACCCTACCTGATCTTTTACAAAAGCCAAATATGAATGGGGCTGACCTCAATTGGCTGCTTGAGAAGTTATCTATCAAGCTTACAGATCTAGTCAATGAGGATATGGCAGATCCAGTGAGCGTTATTGTATCGGAAGAGTCCTTCCACACAGATACGATTGAAGTTATGGATCTTGCGGGTAGCTACTCCAATAAAGAACTTGCTGAGGTTAACAAGAAAGCAAAATCTATCTGGGTGCAGACTCAGGAGTATATTGCGATCCCCAGTATGGTTCCTGTATTTCTTGCTTTTGCACGCAGTCAGCCGGATAGCATAATGGATTCGGTCATTGACCAGCGTGAAGCTATGCCCACAGCTGAATTAGACTCTGCTCATGCGGATTCGGAGGTTGTGTGATTCAGGAGTTCTTTCAGGCGCGGGATGGAAAAAAACTCTCCTTTCGCTGGTTGCCATGCGATGAATCTGACTTGGTGCTTGTCTGCATGCACGGGAGCACGTTCAGTAGCCAGTGGTATTTAATGTTTGGGCGGATGGTACACCGAAACGGTATTAGTGTGTGTTTGCCAGACTGGCGAGGCCATGGTAAGAGTGAAGGTGTTCCGGGGGATCTCGATTATTCCGACCAATTGCAAGACGATCTTGCCGATCTATTAAAACACCTCAAAAAAGAGGGGCTAAGGCCTTTGTTCTTGGAGGGCACAGCGCGGGATCATTGGTTGCACTTAAATATCTGCACCTATATGGCAGTAAAGATATTGCAGGCTTTTTTGCGATAGCACCGCCTCTGACTCAGTCAGAGGAAACAAGAAAGTACGATATTCCCGCATCTGGCTTTGAGTATTACATTCGTTACGGAAGGAAGCGTCACTATACGCGGCCTAGGGCATCGGCTGGTGATCAGAATCTGCCAAAAATAAAAATGCTGAAATATTGGCTGGCACTTTTGTTCCCCCCATTGAGGAAGTTATCAGTGCTGAGCTTTCCCCCGGTGGGATCAGCAGCAGGGAATCAGGGGCGAGTTTTGGACTGTACGTTTAACTTGCTCAGCGCCTATAACGTAAAGAGATACGCAGATCTCTTTGCAAGTTTAAATGTACCCTGCCACTTTTTTGTTGGAGAGAAGGACGAAGTACTTGATACCCACGTGCTCCACTCCGTTTTGAGCTGGTATCTCTCTCCCAATATTAGGGCTGGACTCACCGAGCTGCCCAGAGCTACTCATATGTCAGCTATTTCTGCTTCGGCGAAGCCTATTTCCAGCTGGTTGACAACTTTGGTGCGGCAACCTGAGGGGGCTGTTGCATGAGACCTAGCAAAGGCAAAACTCCCCTGATGAGAGAAAAAATGTTGCCCGTCGGTGGAGAGGTTTCACTGAGTTCATTTTTAAATGATGCCGATTGGGGGGCAGGGCATGGCGAAAATTGGACATCTTTAGGAACTATAAAGAGAAGTGATAAAAACACTTTTCACTTGCAAGTTGGTAAGGCATTTCGATTTCCCCTTTATTATTACCTGAAGGACGATCGTCTATTTGTTGGTCAGGATTTATCACTGTTTCCTGCTGTTGGTGCCGATACGGTAGATTGCCACTACTTAATTGAAATTGAGTATTTTGGTTTCTCCATAGAAAGAAAGAGCCTTTTGCAGAATGTTAAAATGCTCTTTCCAGAAGATGATGTTGTTATATCAGCCAGAGAACTGATTTGGCTCTCAGCTGAACATCATCAATCTGGGTCATTTGATGCCGCTCTGGTAACTCCTGAAGAAGCTACCGATAAACTCTACAACAGTTTACCTGAAGTAACCTCTAAGCTTTTCTCGCCTGTTGATACCACTTTTTATGCTCATATTGCCAATCGTTTGGCGGAGTCAAGCGGCACCAAATTAAAAGTGGGTAGACAAAGCCTGCCTTTAACGGTTGGCTATAAGGAGAAGCGGGCAAAGATCTTTAATAAGGCTCATAAAAATAGAGTCGTAGAAGGGATCGATCTACAAAGTTACACCGTCATGGTGCAGGGAGAGTTGGATCGAGCCTGGCAGGACTCAGAATCAAGTCTCGATAGGGAACATTATACCTTCCAAACTTTCTATCTGCCTTTTGCCCAGTTTTTACTCAATATACTGGCAATGAATACCAGCAAGATGGTGGAGATTGTTGAAGGTTCGGGAGATGAGGGGGTAATTCCCCCGGCACTTTCAATAAGTGATAAACCTATCTGTAATATTTACGAATCTTTTCAGCGGGTGTTTTTTTATGGACACCATTGGCTTGCAAAAGTCTGGTTCTATATACCGCCCATGATCAGTTCTGCTGCCATAAAACAGCAGCAAAAATACTCAGAACGAGAGCAGCATGTTTGTGTTTTTACTTTAACATTGGACTACTTGCTGCGATTTAATAACTTAAAAATAGGAAATGTTACTGGAGAGTAATTATGTCTACAGCAGTTGTAGAGAACAAGGTACAAGAGCTTTGTGAGCAAATAGCTCTTATGCTGAATGTTGATGCTGTCGATGCAGATACACCCATTGCAGAACTCGGGGTGGATTCCCTGAATATTGTCGAGGTGATTCTAATTTGCGAGCAGTTATACCCGGGGGTGATGAGCCCTGAAAATCTTGTTTTCGACGAACACACCACCCTAAGGGAAATGGATGGTCAACTACTTGAAAACTCGGAAGAAGTCTAGCGTACTTCGGGAGCAGTCAATGTTTAAAAAAGTACTTACCATTCTTATCAGTAGTTTTTTTATTGGAAATGTTGTTGCCTGGTTTTCAGGTGCTGCTCCCATCGAGTTTGGCAAGATTGCCTATTCAGAAGGCGAGATGGAGCAGGTGGAGTTTCTCCAGCAGGAGATTGGTGAAAATAGTACAGATCCCGACTTGATGTTGGAGCTTGGGCAGTTATTTAGTCACCATAACGAGCTTGAAAAGGCTGCACACTTGCTGGAAGCCGCGTATCAACAGCGTCCAGACGATATGCTGATACGTGCAGCGTATTACTCCAATGAGGGCAAGCGCGCAGGTGCAATGTTTGATCCTGCAATGGGTCTTTACAAGCTCTATCGTCTGCGGCATGCGATGGATGAGGTGGATCAAGCGGGTCTCAGTGCCGATTCAGACTTTAATGTACGCCTGATACGGCTGATTACTTTTTCTTATGTAGGAGAGGTAAGCGGCCACTTTGAGCGGGTGTTCGAAGATGAAGCCTGGTTTAAGAATCTGATGGATTCAGATCCCGATCTATTGCCGGCTGCTATGCAGCAGGTGGTGTATTTGTCTTTGGCTAATGCCTACTGGGTGAAAGCTGGAGAGGGCACTGAGGATTTGGCAGTGGCCATGGATTACTACCAAAAAGCAATAGCAATGGCTCCTTGTCCTGCCACGATGCAAACCTCTTGTGAGCAACTGGGGCAAATGGCAGTCACCCTGGGTAAAAGTTAATGTTGGTTGAGCTAAAGCGTGTTTCAAAGCGCTATCGATTGGGCGATCTCTGGGTCGATGCCTTGCGGGATATAGATCTTGCTATCGATCGAGGTGAGTTTCTGGCTGTGAAAGGGCCCAGCGGTAGTGGTAAGAGCACATTATTGAACCTTCTATCCGCATTGGATCAGTGTGATTCCGGATCAGTTCATATTGATGGCGTTAATCTTGGGAGTTTGGGAGAGCATCAGCGCTCCCTGTTCCGAGGTCGTCATATTGGGATTGTTTTCCAGTCTTTTAACCTAATTCCCGTGCTTACAGCACTTGAGAATGTGATGTACCCGCTGACACTGAGGGGGGCTAACAATGCCAGGCAACTAGCATTAGACGCTCTGGAAGCAGTAGGGCTTGCCAAGTTGGTTAATCAGCGCCCTACCCAGCTTTCGGGGGGCAGATGCAGCGAGTGGCGATTGCCAGGGCAATTGTCAGTAAGCCGGATCTGGTGCTTGCGGACGAGCCCACAGCTAATCTGGATTCGCGCACGTCGGAGAGCATTATGAGCCTTATGAAGCAGCTCAACCGGGAGCAGGGTGTCACTTTTATCGTAGCCACCCATGATGATTATGTAACCAGCTTGGCATCTCGTGTTATCGCGGTACGAGATGGTCATTTGGTAGAGGATACAGCTTCGCCTCAAGGTATTGTTCAGGAGGCTTTTGCATGACAGCAATCATAAAAATGTTGCTGGCTAGGGGCCCGCTAACTAGAGCGGCTTTGGCTATTTCAGTTGCATTCTTAATTTCTGCACCAGCTTTGGCTGAAGACTTCGTCTTTCCAACTCCGATTCCATTCACCAATAGTGAAAGGGAAGCGCTGTTTGCTGCTGTCAGTGGAGAAACGACCAGTGAACAGAGAAAGCAGGCCTACTTGGCTCAGCTTGCGCGCCTTACGTCGATGGAAGATGCAGAGTTGCAGGATGTTGAGGAGTTAGAGGCTCTGATGCAGTCACTGGTGGAGAGTCTCCCGGATGACCCCGAACTCAATGCTGCATTGGGATCGACAACTTCCTTTAAATCCAGCTTCTACCTTGATCGATTGGCAAAACTATCGCTGTTCTCCAGACGAGGCAATCGCATGATGGATCGGGCTGTTAAACAATCTCCATTCAATCTGGGCGCCCGCCTTCAGCGGGGAATCAGCTGTGCCAATATGCCGGCCTTTCTAAAAGAGCGCGCTACGCTGTTGAAGACCTGGAGCTGGTTAGGGAACAGGTGGGCAATCGGTTCGGTAAAGAATTTCTTGGCTTTGTAGAGTTCTACCTTGCCCAGGCTTACGAGCGCAATAAACAGCCCGATGATGCCCGGGTTCTTTGGGGAAAGGTGGCCGAGTCGGATACCGACTGGTCCGCTAAAGCCAAGCTGGCGCTTCGGAGTATTTAGTCATGGGCTTGGGTTGGAAAGTTGCACTGCTGAATATTATGCGTAACGGGCGCCGCAGCCTGATTACCTTGGCTGCGATCGTTTTCGGTTGTACCAGCCTGATTATTTTTGGCGGTTTTGTACAGTCGATGTATGAGGGGATGCGGGAGAGTATGATCCGCTCGCAGCTTGGTCATATACAAATCTATGCCAAAGGCTACAACCAGTTTGGCAAAGCGGAACCGGAAAAATACCTGATTGCTGATGGGGACCTTCAAAAGATTTCCGAGCTGGTAGAAAACGAAACCGATACACTGGTGGTAGCACCACGCCTTAATTTCAATGGCCTGCTTAGTGATGGCAAGCAATCGATAGCCATCACTGGAATTGGTATCGATGCGGAGAAAGAAGTGATGCTTTCCTCTGCAATTCAGATTGTTCAAGGGGACGATCTATTTCCAGAGGATATTTCTGCTGCCCACCTTGGAGAAGGCTTGTTCAATGCTCTGGATGTTCAGATTGGGGACTACTTGACCCTGTTGGCAAGCACCCAGGATGGGGCAATCAATGCTGTCGATGTACAGGTGATGGGGGTAATCACAACCGGTGTTAAGGAACTGGATGATCGCTTGCTCAGGGTGAATTTGCCTCTGGCCCAGGAATTACTCTATACGTCAGATATTACACGGCTAGTGGTTTTATTGGAGGAGACCGAACTTACATCTACCTCAATTGCGACTCTGACCAGTGTCTTTGAGCAGAACAATTTGAACCTAGAAATAAAAAGCTGGGAAGAACTGGCGGGTTATTATCATCAGGTTGTTGGCCTGTTTAACGGAGTTTTTGGTTTTATTACCGTCATTGTGTTGGTAATCGTCGCATTGAGTATTTCCAATACCATGTTGATGGCAGTAATGGAGCGCACCCGTGAGCTGGGTACTATTCGGGCCATGGGCGGCACTCCTCGCCAGGTTGTAAACCTGATTTTACTGGAATCGGTATTTCTCGGTTTAATCGGAAGTTTGCTGGGGCTACTGATTGGTGCACTGGCAGCCAAGGGAATTACCTATGCTGAATGGATGATGCCCCGGCCACCGGGCAGCACCCAGGACTATCCTATCCGTGTGTTTGTCGTGCCGGATATCTTATTGAAAACATTCCTGTTGGGTTTTTGTATTTCACTTGTTTCCAGCCTTTATCCAGCGATAAAAGCATCCCGGCTGCCGGTAGTAAAAGCACTTAGGTTTACTTGATTTGGGTCTTCTATGTATAAGTTGAATTCTTTTTATGGGTGGGTGTTGGCGATAGCCTGCTTGTTGTTTAGCTACTCAAGTTATGCATCGGTTTCGGCTGAGTCACTGGTTAATAAGCTGGATGATTTTCGCGGGTTCAGGGATCAGGGCTTTAGCTTTGATATCACCAATATCAGCTATAAAAAGGACAAGGAGCCCCGCACCAATAAGCTCAGTGTCAAAGTGTTTAATGAGCAATCACTGATCCAGTTTTTGGCACCCGCCCGGGAAAAGGGCAGGGCAATGCTAAAAGAGAGCGCCAATATGTGGCTCTATATTCCCGGCACGCGCAGGGTTATCCGGATTGCACCCTCACAGCGATTAATTGGTGAGACCAGTAACGGTGATGTAGTGGGGGCAAATTTCTCCAGGGATTACACCGCAGAGCTGCAAGGGCAGGAAACTGTTGATGGGGAAGATTACTGGGTGCTGTATTTATCGGCAAAATCCTCTGGTGTTGCCTATGACAAAGTAAAAATATGGATGGCACAGGCTGAGGGAAACCTGCCTTTAAAGGGGGAGTTTTATACCCGCTCCGGGCGCCTCCTTAAAACAGCGCACTATAAAGAGTTCAAGCAGTTTGAAGGCGAGCTGAAACTGCATAAATTACTCTTGGTGGATGCACTCATTGACGAGAGTTATACCTGGATGAAATTCGATGACTATCGTCTTGAGAGCCTGGACCCGGCAATTTTCCAAAAAGGCTCCCTTGGCAGGCTGAATTGAGGTGAGTCGGTAATGGTTATCAGAATCAGGAAAATTCTCCCATTTATACTCCTTTCTCTCGCTTTTGCTGAAAAAGTTGCCAGTGCCGAAGACTATCAGGACCCTTTCGAGACCAACTCGGAACTTTTCGATGAAGTGAGCACTGAGGAAGGGGTTTCTCGAGTTGTTTGGGATATTGATGCTTCGCTACTGGGGTATCACCAGCAGAATGAAGTTCAGGATGACCTCTATTTCGATCCGGGTCTGTTTGTCTTTGATGAACAAGAGTCTTTGCTTGCTCTGGATCTCAGTGGCCAGTTCTCCCTGGGAGCACACTTCTCAGTTTACTCGCGGTTTGCGGCGATAGAGCACTATCGGTCTAATGAGGCTGGAACATCTGAAAAAGAGACAGAATCCCATCTGCTAGAGGGGTATTTCTCTTCTTACACTGACAACCGAAGGTTTGGTATTAACGTCGGTCGGATAAAACCTCAGTGGAGCAACGGTTACAACTGGTCTCCAGCAAATCTTTTAAAAGCCACATTTGATCGCCCCAATCTGGATGCCGATGAGCTTACCCAGCAACTGGGCTGGGATATGGCCCATCTTGATTTCCGCTATGGTCGCTGGAACACCGGCATTTATATGGCTCAGGTTGAGGATGAGCTGGATGGTCACTTTGACACTAGCGTAAATGACCATGAGTTTCAGTACGCACTCGTGGTGAATCGTGAAGGTGACTTGGATACCCGCTTGGTATTACATCAGATAGAGGGGGAGGCAACCAATGTCGCTCTCGGGTTGAGTACTTTGGCTGGAGACAGTGCCACACTCAGGTTGGAGGGGGCTTGGGAACATCAGCGGGAGTTACCGCAGCCGGGCGAACTCTCCTATTTTCCAGCAGAGGACGATGGTTATTTGAAGCTGGTGCTTGGTACTCAGCTCAGCTTCAACCAGGGATGGGATGTTACTGCGGAGTATCTGTATAACCAGCATGGATTCGATGATGACGAGTGGGATTTGGTTCAAACGCAGGTAGATAGTGCAAAGAACGGATTGAACAGCGCGCGGGTTTATGAGGCGATTGCTTTTCTGTCCGATAGTTTTCACCTTTTATCTACCGGACAACTACGGCAGGAGTATTTGTTCTTGATGTGGGGTAACACCCGGCTGGATAAGAAGTTTCAATATCGCCAGAGTGTGCAATACAACCTGGATGACAAGAGCCAGTACCACAACCTGGAATTGATTCAGAACTGGACTGAGCATTTTAGTACTCGACTGCAAGCCCAGTTTTTCAGGGGCTGTGAGTCCTGTGAATTTGGTCTGCTGCCAACTGAAAGGCTTCTTAGGTTAAGTCTCTATTATGATTTTTAGCGTTTGCTGGCTAAAAGTGCTTCATATTTTTGTGCGATTTCCCGCTTGCCGGATTCCCTGCTAATAGAAATTAATGCCCGCAAAATATCCAGGTCCTGCGGAAACTGGTGATAGCCGTCTTCTAGAATATCCAGGGCGAGTTCGCTGTTGCCTTCCGAGTGAACGGCTATGGCATATACGTAGAGATAGCGGCTCTGGGTTTGCTCATTCTCAGCTGCCGCCTTTAGAAAACCCATTGCCTCCTGGTGGCGGTTCTGACGAACCAGGGAAAGTCCTAAGGCATGCTGGATTACGGCGATATCCTCACTCTTCGATAGTGCTCCTCTGAGTAATAATTCCGCGTCGGTTTCACGTCCACTTGCCCGGTAAAGGTCGGCCAAGTTGATATAGGCGGGTGTGTAGTAGGAGGCCTTGGTTATTGCCCGGCGATAGAAGGCTTCCGCTTGTTGCGTGTTTCCTCTCCGGAAATGGAGGTTGCCCAGGTTTACCAGGGATTCCGGCCGGTCGCTGTTGAATAATTCTGAGGTGGTATAGGTTTTAAGGGCCTTTGAGTATTGCTGCTGTACTTGCGCGGGCATAGTCCCGTTCTGAGCATCGGTAACGCCATTGGCAGCCAGCGACCTGGTCACGGCCATTTTACTGAAAAGCAGCGGTACACCGATCATCAGTCGCAATTGCTCCGGTAGTTTATCCAGAGACTGCGCAAGGGCCAGGTTTAATAATGGTTCTTCGCTCTGGGCAATTTGTTGGAGTAACTGAGCGGAATTTATCGTCAGGTAGCGCGATAACAAACGGATTGCGCTGGCCCGAACAATCTCCGGTTGACTGTCGTCCTGAATAAGGTTCATTAACATCTTATCGGCCTCGCTATCCCCGCGCATAGCTGCGTGCAATGTCTGCCCGTAGTGAGGGGGAGGTGAGCCGTATTTGTCTTCCAATATCTTCGCCGCCCACTGGCTCGATTTATCTTGATGGCAGCTGTTGCAAGTATTGGGGGTGCCCAGCGCCTCGGAAAGGTCAGGCCGGGGAATGCGGAAACTGTGATCCCGGCGTCCATCCACCTGCATGAAATTTTTCTTCGGCATATGGCAGTTTGTGCAGCGGGCACCGGGGCTTTGAGTTGGGTGCAGATGGTGGTCAGTACGGGCAAATCGCTCCGGCATATGGCACTGGGCACAAACTGCATCACCAGCTGCTCTCAGTTGTAGGCTGTGGGGGTTATGACAGTGGCTACAGGTAACACCTGCTGCGTACATTTTGCTTTGCAGAAACGATCCGTACACAAATACCTCGCCATCGGCCTGGCCATCTGCGTGGTAGAGAGGCTCTTGCAGAAGTGTGAGGTTGAAATGATCCAGTAATTCGCTGTTAGCCTTCGCTCCCGGTAAATGGGTACTCCGCCGAGAATGGCACTGGGCGCAAGTTGTTATTTCACGCTGGATGGCTGCCGATGGCGCAAGCTTGGCAATCCCCGTTTGCAGATCCATTCCCCGGAGCTGTTGGGTTGGGTCAATAAGATGGGGATCAAGCCCTTTATTCGGCAATGTCTCATTCTGTGTTTTTGCCCACTGAATGTGCCTTGATCCCGGGCCATGACAGGATTCGCAACCGACACTGATCTCTGACCAGGATGTCTGGTAGCTATCGGTTTGTAGGTTATAGGCCTTTTGCAGATTGGTGGAATGGCAGTCGGAACACATAAAGTTCCAATTCTGGTTTATGCCGGTCCAGTGCAGGGGGTGTTGATGGTCTATCGCTTGATCGGGATAGAGATGGAACCAGCGCTGGCCACCGACAGATTTATCCCGGCTGTCCCAAGCGATATTCAGTGCCTGAAGACGTCCGCCTCCCAAATCAATCAAGTATTGCTGTAAAGGGTGGACACCAAATGTATAGTCAAGGGGATAGTCCTGAAGGTCTCCATTGGGCCCATCAGTGCGTACGTAATAGCGCCCTTCCTTTTGATAGAAGTGAGATTTCTGCCCCTGATATTCAAATGCCACCCCGGAGAAATCACCTAGAACGCTGTCGCTATTGGCGGCCTGCATTGCTAGCTGGTGGTGGGAACCTTGCCAGGCACCGGCCTCATCTTTGTGGCATGGGGCGCATTGCGCGGAGCCCACGAAAGTGGCTTCTGAGCTAATTGCTTCGTCCGGGCGCTTGAGAGGTTGGGTATCAACCGGCTCTTCGTTACCACAGGCCACCAGTACGAGACAGATAAGGCTGATTTGGAGGAGGCTAGTGCCAGCTATATTTATCACGGTTTTTTTATTGTGATGAGTTCTTATCTTAGGGAGTTATTCAGAGGCCCCCTAGGCCAAAAGATTAGTTCATGTGCCGTAAATGTCATTTTGTGAGAGGGGCAGAATGCTGGATTGGAAATTTAGGGTTGCCCTGAGCCGAGGGTGTCTGCTGCTGGTTTTGGCAATCAGCTTACCGGCACTCAGTTCTCCCTTGCCATCCTGGCAAGATGGCGTTAAAGCCCAAATTATGGCCTTTGTTGACAAGGTTACCCGTAAGGGCAGCGCCGACTTTATACCTGTCGGTGAACGTATCGCGGTATTTGATAATGATGGCACCCTCTGGTCCGAGAAGCCCGTGTATTTCCAGCTACTCTATGCCGCCGATGAAGTTAAAAGGCTCGCGCCCCAACACCCAGAGTGGAAAACCCAAGAGCCCTTCGCTTCGATCCTAAAGGGCGATTTATCAAACCTGTTGGGGCAAGGCAGGGAAGGTTTGGAAGTAATGCTTACTGCGACTCATGCGGGATTGAGTACGGATGCCTTTCAGCGCTTTGTTGCCCAATGGCTCAAGAGCGCTAAGAACCCGGAAACTGGCAAACACTACAGTGCGATGGTGTTTCAGCCCATGCTGGAGTTGCTGGATTACTTAAGGGCAAATGGTTTTAAAACCTACATCGTTTCGGGGGGCGGCACTGATTTTATCCGAGTGTTTTCCCAGGAGTTATATGGAATCCCCCCAGAGCAGGTTATCGGCAGTCGCCTAAAGTCGCGCTATGAAAATGGGGGTGGGCATCCCTATATCGTGAAATTAGATGAACTGGCCTTCCTCACCGACAAACAGGGGAAACCTATCGCAATCAATGACGTGATTGGCCGGAGGCCAGTTTTGCCGCAGGCAATTCCGATGGTGATTTACAAATGCTGGAATGGACCACCGCCGCTAAGGGGCCGCGTTTTGCCATGCTGATTCATCATACCGATGCCAAAAGAGAATGGGCATACGATAAGAACTCCTCAGTGGGGCGCCTGGACAAAGCGCTACAAGCCGCTAAGGCAAATGGCTGGTTAGTGGTAGATATGGCTAAGGACTGGCGGACGGTGTTTCCGCCAGAAGAGAAGGATCAATCAAGCCAGGGGCCGGTGATTCCTCAAGTTCCCGCCTACCAGGACTAGTCTTAAAGCGGTGTATTGAGCCTGCCAATATTGAGGTGTGTAATGCTCCTGATCTCCCGATCCCGTCTCCGACAGTTCCTTTTGGTTGTACTGGCTGCTGTATCCCTTTCCCCTGGTAGCCTCTTCGCGCAGACCAAACCCAATATTTTGGTGATCTGGGGAGATGATATTGGCATCTGGAATATCAGCTTCAACAGTCGCGGCATGATGGGCTACACCACGCCCAACATTGATCGGCTGGCGGTAGAAGGGCTCTCTTTTACCGATTACTACGGCCAGCAATCGTGCACAGCAGGCCGCGCAGCGTTTTTAGCGGGTAATGTCCCAGTGCGCACCGGCATGACTAAAGTAGGGCTTCCTGGTGCCAAAGAGGGTTGGCAGAAGAGTGATGCCACTATCGCCACAGTAATGAAAAGCCTGGGTTATGCCACCGGCCAGTTTGGTAAAAACCACCAAGGGGATAGGGACGAACACCTGCCCATCAACCATGGTTTTGATGAATTTTTTGGCAATCTCTATCACTTGAATGCGGAGGAAGAGCCTGAGAACCGGGACTATCCCAAAGACCCTGAATTCCGCAAGAAGTTTGGCCCCAGAGGAGTGATTAAAGCCAAGGCCGGCGGACCAATCGAAGATACCGGCCCCCTCACCAAGAAGCGGATGGAAACCATCGATGATGAAACCCTTGCAGCTGCTATCGACTTTATCGAACGTGCACACGCGGCTAAGACTCCATTCTTTGTCTGGTGGAACGCAACCCGGATGCATTTTCGCACCCATGTTAGAGAGGAGCACACAAACCTTGCGGGCCCCAACAGCAATGAGTATATGGATGGCATGGTAGAGCATGACATTCTGGTAGGAAAGCTGCTAAGTGTGCTCGATCGCCTGGATATCACCGACAATACCATCGTGTTTTATTCCACAGACAACGGCCCCCACTTCAATACCTGGCCAGATGCTGCAACTACGCCATTTCGTAGTGAGAAAAATTCCAATTGGGAAGGAGCTTATAGGGTGCCAGCCTTTGTACGCTGGCCGGGTAAATTTCCAGCGGGTACTACCTTGACAGGTATTGTCTCCCATGAAGACTGGCTGCCGACTTTCGCTGCGGCCGGGGGGAACCCGAATATCAAGGGACAGCTCAAGGAAGGGGTTGAGCTCAATGGGCGCGAGTACAGAAATTATGTTGATGGCTACAACATGATGGATTACTTCACCGGCAAAGCAAAACTTTCACCAAGAAAAGAATTTATCTACGTAAATGATGACGGCCAAATTGTAGCTATGCGCTACGAACCCTGGAAAGCTATTTTCCTGGAAAATCGCGGGCGGGGTTTTGAAGTCTGGCGAGAGCCCTTTACTGAATTACGAGTGCCACTATTGTTCAATTTGAGGCAAGATCCTTTCGAAAAAGCCCAACACAACTCGAATACCTATAACGACTGGTTTATAGACAGGGCTTTTGTCCTGGTTCCCATGCAGCAACTCGCATCAAAATTTTTGCAAACTATGAAAGAATATCCACCCAGCCAGGTACCCGGATCTTTTAATTTGGATAAGGTACAGGAGCAGCTGGAAGCTGGAGCGAGTGGTAGTAACTAAAAATGTAGATACCAACGCAAGTATCAATAAAGGTAGGGCCCATGGATAAAATTCATATCGCACTGTCGACTAATCAGATAGAAGAGTCAGTTACCGATTACAGTAAAAGGTTAAATACTGTACCCTGCGTGCATGTACCCAATGAATATGCTTTATGGCGAACTACCACTGTTAACTTATCGATTCGCCATGATCCAAATTGCGAAAGCGGAGCGCTTAGGCATCTAGGGTGGGAATCAGATGGTGCCGATACATTTACCGCAGAAACTGACATTAATGGCATTACATGGGAACACTTTAATGCTGAGCTTCAGGCAGATGAAATCAACAAGGCTTGGCCCAAAGCCAGCTACCACCCAAAGACATAGCTGCTGGGGGACCGAAATCAGTCAAGAGGGCTGGTAACACCACGCTCATGTACGCCTATAACATGGGTGTAAATCATGGTTGTACTGATATCGCTGTGGCCAAGCAGCTCCTGAATATTGCGTATATCAGTACCAGCACGTAAGAGGTTGGTAGCAAAAGAGTGGCGAAATGTGTGGCAACTCGCCTTCTTACGAATATTGAGGGCTGAAACGGCCTTGGAAACCGCCCGTCTTACTTGTTGCTCACCAATATGGTGCCGTCGCATCATATCGCTGCGAGGGTCTTGCGATAGAAATCGAGCAGGGAACACATATTGCCAAGCGGCACTTGTAGCCGCGTGTGGGTACTTTTTTGACAGTGCGAAAGGTAAATAGACATACCCATAGCCTTCTGCCAAATCCTGCTGATGTAGAGAGAGCGCATGTGCAATCTGCACCTTGAGGGGCTTAATCAGAGACCGAGGCAGCAGTGTTCTTCGCCACTTCTCCCCCTTGGATTCCCGTACTATCAAGCATTGATCACTAAAATCAATGTCCTGCACCCTGAGCCGCACAGCTTCCATAACTCTAAGGCCTGAGCCATACATTAATGAAGCGGCAAGCTTATATGGGCCACTAAGGTACTCTAATACTGAAGTTGCCTCTTCATGGCTAAAGGTAACAGGCAACCGCTTAGGCCGATGGCTTTGTTCGAACTGTAGTTGCCCTAACTCAATATCCAGAAACTGCTTATAGAGAAAGACAACCGCATTCAAAGCCGTTCTCTGAGTGTTTGCTGATACATTGCGATTAGCGGCAAGGTGACTTAACCACTGATCTATTTCAGACTTTCCAAGGTCTTGCGGATGTTGCATCCCATGAAAGCGTATAAAGTCCTTCACCCAGAAACAGTATGTCTTCTCTGTTTTGTATGCCAAATATCGAGACCGAATAAACGTCCTAAAGCGGTCCATAAAGCGGGATGGCCGCTTGGGAAGCGGAATAGGGATGTCGTCCATCTCCACAGCCTCAATGCTGTATGGATTAACAGTTTACTGAACATTTGGCTGGGAGTCAGCAGGATTTTCGATCAGTTTGACTGTTATTTTTGGCCTAGGTCCGGAATGTTTGAAAACCTATTTTATTTCAATGGGTTAGGGAGCTCGTATAAAATGGGGATAGTAGTCAAAGTGATCGTTTTTCCATTTGGTACAATGGTTCTGAATCATGAATAATATATTGATTTTACTTGGGTTTTGTGTATTTTTTCGTTAGATTGATTCCAGGATAGTAATCAGGATAATAGTGATCAGAATGATTACTATATAAATGTTATATTTTTCGCAGTAATGTACTGCCAATATTATGAGAAAGAAAGTTAGGCCTCCAACCTACGATGCACTAAAAAAAGGTAGAACACATGGATTTGGTTTGCTGCTCGACGCAGTATTGAATGAGCCTCAGAAGGTAAGGGATATAATTTCAGAGAATCCCGAAGTGCTATACGAGACATGCTGGGTGGGTGAAAATGTACTGCACTGGTTGGCTGTAGAAAATAAGCATGAGGAAATTCGTCTACTGAGAAGCTTGGGGTCGCCCATACCAGTCTATGCTCTTGTTGAAGCTGTCGAGCATGGTCATACAGAAACCATTATTGCACTATTGGAACTAGGAGCAGAGGTTATTCCTAGTGACATAACACGAGCATTGGAAAATACGTATTTTTCGCATAGCAAAAAGAAAAAGTCGTTAATTAGACGCTACTTTAGGCAGTTTGGGCATGAAGTATAACAAGTTTATGAAACACCGTTCCGGCCAAAAGACGGCCTCCACTGGACACGCGAAAAACGCGCGCCGTTTATAAAATCGTTAACTGTTCCTAATTATGAAAGCTATTCTGTATTCAAGTGAGGTTTTATTTGGTCTAGGGCCAATTCTGGTGCTTTGGCTAATCGGTGTTGGTATGGGGTTGCCGTTTAGCGTGGCAGCGGTATACAACGGCGAGGTGATGGGTGCTTTAATTCTTGGCTCGGTCCTACTTGGTTCAATTGGTATGTGGGGGCTTATTCAGCTCCTAAAAAAGCTAATATGGCCAGATATCAATTACTCTATCAAAAAATATCGGTTTCACCTTATTTGCGGTAGCCTGGCAGTGTTATTAGCGGCAATAAGCTTTATTGGCATCAACAATTTTGTGGTTATTTATATGGTGGTTCCAATATTGGTTACAGGTCATCTTTACCATGTTTGCAGTAAACACAGTTAACAAAAAAATCAACCAGACTCCGCTAAGCGTGGTTCGCTTTGCTCACAATGCCACGCTTAGCTACGCTCGGTTATTGTGGCGTTATGTGAGTACGGCAAAAAGATGAGTGGATTTAAATGGGCAGACTTACCGGAATTTGAGCAGAGAAATTATCTCTTTAGGTGGTTCTGGTCTGAAATACGTGAGGAAGGCGAAGTTAATCTTGTCAATATTCTCAAAGAACATCCTCCTCTGGCTTTGTTAATTCCGGAGGTTGTAAAAGATATCGCGGAACTCTTATGTGTAGAAGCAGATGAAGTAGAAAAACATATAGTGCGTTAAGTTCAGTTGTGATATTGGTAGCGGGTACAATAAATTATTATCAATGAGCACATAACAAACCGCTCAAAGTTCAGCCGCGTTGCGGCTTGGACCTCCGTTCCGGCGCTCGTTTTGGGGTTTACGCTACGCTACCCCAAAAAGTTTGCCTCCACTACGGCCCTTTAGCGGGGCGTTAGAGCTACCAATAAAACCGAGTGTAATTAATGTTCACACAAATATGGAAAGGTTGGACTACGGGTGTTTCCGTTATCTTTACGCCGCTGTTCTTAATTGCTGCTTTGGTACAACCTGACGCCCCTGGTAATATGCTTTTAGCCGTACCATTAGTTCCGATCATAGCTGCTGGGCAAGGCGTGTTAATTGGAG
The DNA here is from genome assembly GCA_032615215.1 of Microbulbifer sp. MKSA007. Classification (NCBI taxonomy): domain Bacteria; kingdom Pseudomonadati; phylum Pseudomonadota; class Gammaproteobacteria; order Cellvibrionales; family Microbulbiferaceae; genus Microbulbifer; species Microbulbifer sp. MKSA007. Next base: position 2,277,524 of record CP128433.1, read on the forward strand.
CGCTGGTTTGTCTTGGTCTCAAAATATTGTCATTTAAAAATTAACATGAGTGCCACAAACTCTAACAAGCAGCAGCACGAACGCCCGGCAAAAAACGCCGGGCTGGACGGCCTACACGCCGCTTCGCTCTGTTTCGGCCGCCCGTGTGCTGGGCGTTAAATTTCTATGAGCCATATTCACATTAATCACAGAGCTCTCTTGAAGTCGGTGCTAATTTCAGCAATTGTGAGCACCGTTGTAATGGCTTTTTTTTCAGGCTATGGAAAAACGATTACACCTGATGGTGTTGTTACTCATTATTACAATTTCAGTTCCGTATTTTTATGGATGCCAATATTGTTTATGGTAATGGCGCCAACCATCGTGATAGTTGCTTACCTGCTGGGTATTGCCCTAATCAAGAGCCGACTATTTTCATTGCCAGTTGTGGTTATTGCTGGGGCTGTGGGTGGTGGCCTGGTTATATCTATGCTGTCGGGGAAATGGCTAATGTTCTCAATAGTTGGTTTGTATTACATTGCGTCAGGTATAGTTTCAGCAGTTACCTGCTATTACCTGTACAAAGAATTTAACAAGGCGCTCAATTCGCAGGCTTCGCCTGCTGGGACGCCAAAAAACGGCGCCCATTAGCGCGGCGTTAGAGTTTAACGATGATTATTTCATTGATAAAAGGTAAAAATTTCTGGGAGTTATTGCTATCCATATTACTACTGCTCCAAACTCTACTTCGCATTGTAGGTGGTCCCTTATCACTGAGAATATCGATTATTGTGTTGCTTTGTGTAACACCATATTTAATCACACTAATCTTTAGGAGTTGGAGTTTAATTTATGAGCTTCACAGGCATGCGCATCGCCATCGTGCCGATTATCAAAAGCCAGCATTTCTGTCTCCGGAATTGATGCCCCATAGTATGGCAGTTGCTTTGTTTATACTTCTTCCGCCGATACTATTTATTGAGTTAGTGTTCGGTTTGGATAGTGTTTCTTCTAGGCCCTCTGAAGGCCAAACTATAATCTTATTATTTACTTCAATCGCGTTTTGGTATTTTCGAGTAGCAGAGCCGGTGCTATCCAAGGAAGTAGATACTAATGGGGGATAACTCTAACAAGCGCCGGCACAAGCGCGCACGTAGTGCGCTGGACTCGCAACAAGTTGCTCGCCTGTGCGGCAAGCGTTATACGTATGACTATGAATAGTGAAATTATTAACTCGCTGATTGAGCTGATCGAGAATTATGAGCGAGGATTGTACCTAGACCAGGAGTTCATAAATAAGATATTAGAAATCTCGGTAGCTTCTGGTATTGAAACAGCAGTGGAAAATATGTCAGTGAAAACTATTCAGTTGTTGAAGGAGGCACCGCTTATAAAAGAACCTCTCATAGACAAGAATGACCTACTATTAATTAATTCTGATTCCTCGGTGACGCCTGACCAGCGTATTGCCATATGCAAAGCATGGAATAAGTATTTTTATGATAGTCCTATTGCATGGTAACGTATAACAAGTTGCTGCTGTTCGTTCCGCCCCTATGGGGCTCCACCGGACAGCCCACACTTCATGCGGGCTGCCTCAGAGCAAAACGTTTAGCATTCAGTAAATATGAAATTTTTATATAGAATACTGCGTTGGCTGTTTCTTGGAGCAATTGGAGTTTCAGCAATCCTTATATTCTTAACTATAGGATTTGTCTGGTTGTGGGATATAAACTCTATTAACTCAATCGGCGAGGCTAAAGAACTTCTGAGCAAACATGGCAGTATCGAGCACGAGCAAATAATTAATGAGTGCTCGAAGTTAATAAAGGATGGAGAAGAGCGCACTTTAATGCATGAGGATATCCCAGAAGTGCTAAAGTCGTTATCGCCACAATATGTCCGAGCTTCAGAGTACTCATGTGAGGTAAACCTTTACAAACAGCCAGGCAAAGGAATTGGCTACTTTGTAAAAAAATCTCCTAGTGGCTCTTTCATCCTTAGTTGGTTTAACCACTTTGAAAGTTGGGAAAGTCATGATATTGAAGTCAAATAGTGAACATGCTAACAATCACAGGCAGTTAGCGTCGGCCCCTATAGGGGCCTCTGCGGGACGGCCTACGCTTCGCTTCAGCCGCCCCTGCTGTGGGCGTTATTGTGGCGGTCATTTTCTAGATGGTTTGTAGTTGCTGCAAGTAGCAATCTCTACCTGAACACGCTTCGCCAGAGAGTTCTCCTTCAAACTGGTACCGCAGTTTCGTTCAAGTTCCTTCGTTTAAAGCCAACAAGTTCTGCAAGCCAGCTGCACCATTGTGGAGTGCCAATCAGCTAGTTAACTGGTGGGGAAAGTATGGTATTTTTCCCTGTAAATTTATCTGGCAGTGGCCAGCCAAAGTTGGCTGGCAGAGAGCAAGTAGGTCGTTCAGAGCGCGCCAGCTATAACCAGGCCAGGCAAGATCGCCCAGCCGGTGGCTGGGCTGGACAGCCTACGCTTTGCTTCGGCTGCCCTTGCTGGCAACGTTAGGCGTCCAAGAGGATTGAGTCCCTAATGGAAATTAGCGATATTAGAAAAACGTTTGAAGAGTTCGTTGGTACAGAAAGATATTTGAACTTTTTGGCTACTATCTGTTGCTCCAACAAAGAAAATAGTCGCCTTAAATTCAAACAAGAACTTGAATGGGAAAAATTCGTTAGTGAGTATGGGCTAGGCTACAAAACATACCAAGAAATATGGTCGTTGTTTCAATACTGCCATTTGCATCAAGTAGAGCTTGAGCAGGATCATGCTGAAATCAGCTATGGTACAAGAAGATCTCCTACAAAAGCTGAGCGAAGAACTATTAATGAAAACTACCCTTATGCTAATGTTGTGGCTTATGGGCCTTGCTGGGTTGAAGATGCAAAGACAAAAGAGGTTCTTTACTGCAGCAAGTGCAGAGAAATCTATGGTAGCTAAGATAGGTTGTTCGCCTAACAAGCGGCTGCATTTCGTTCCGGCCTTCGACCTCCACCGGACTCGCTGCGCTCGCCGATGAGCCGGGCGTTAAGTGTACATATGAAAAAGCAACTTCTCGGCATTTGGTGTGGCATAGCTTCAGCCAGCACTAGCTTCGGTATCATTATGATGCTGTTAGCAGAGTTGGCTAGCGATTTATTTTCGGATTCGCACATTATCCTTTCTGCGGCTATTTCTGGCGCAATCAGTGCCGTAGTATCCCACTTAGTTTCAGAAAAGATATCTATCAAGATTTATTCGGTAGCTATAGTGTTGCTGGCAATAAGCTGGTTTGCTTTATTCCCAGCACCTGATTGGCGTAATCCATTTTTGTGGCACTGGCCCATCTATGGTTTTGTAGGTTTTTACATCGCAGTCATCTGGTTGCGTTTACCACTTAACAATCATAGTCAGGTCGACATCAATTCCGGTGTTTGATTTTTATGCTATCCGCTACGCTTGCATAAAAACAATCACCTCCATCAATGCGCCTGCTATGGGCGTTATGTGTAAGAAGAGGTTCCATCCATGGCAAAACAGCAGCAGAACTTTTGGCAGAGCTCAAAGATGATCAGGATTACAAGCTACTGAAAGCAGCTCAAAAGCAGAGGTTTTCAAAGCTTGAAGCAAGCTTTGCTGAAGATGAGAAAGATCTTGTCTCTGAAATCAATTTCGCTGGATTTAATGTCACATCTGTTTGGGATTTAGTAAATAGAAAAAACGACTATGACTCAATAGCACCAATATTGATAAAGCATTTATCCATAAAGCATCACCCTAGAATCATCTCAGGAATTGCACGTGCATTAGCATTACCATCACAAGCAGATAACATTACACTTTGGAATACTCTCAAAGATCTTTATATAAACACAAGAACTGACTCAGAGATCATAGAGCCAGTAGAAAGAGGGTGTCAAGAAGCTATCGCAGTTGCACTCGAAACTCTAGCAACAAAGTCAAGAGTCTCTGATCTTAAGCAAATTATCGATAAAGTCCCAAATGCAGATGGTATAGTCTGGCTAAAAGCAAAACTACAGAAAGTGCAATCTTACACATAACAAATCCATCTAGCCGACACGCAGGCGTGCGGCTAATGGAGGCGTTAAAAGCTGAAATGAGCTATCGAGAAGAAGCAGAAAAAAGAGGGTGTTATTGCGATGTCTGGGATAATAAAGAGGCACCAAAATACCTAATAGAGCAAGGCCTGCCAGAAGGATTCTGTGGAAAGTGTGAGCGATGTGGTGCTAATGGTCATACGTGCCATTATCCAGGTCCGGCTCCCTACACAGGAGCATGGTGCGACGATTGCTATCGGCTTTTAGGTAAAACATGGTTTTTTCGTTTGCCTATGTTTTGGTTGGTACTTATTGGTGTTTTAATTTATGGATTCTTTAAAATATCAGTGCAGAGTTTTAACTAGGCCAGTCAAGCTCGCCCAACCCCTTCGGGGCTGGGCTGGACAGCCTACGCTCCGCTTCGGCTGCCCTTGCTGGCAACGTTATTGTGGCGGTCAATATTTAGATGTTTTGTAGCTGCTGCAAGCATCAATCTCTATCTGAGCACACTTTTCCTGAGAGTTTTCTTGCAAGTTGGTACCGCGATTCCGTTCCAGTGCCTTCGCTTTCAGTCAGTAAGCCCTACAAGCCTGCTAGGCCATCGTTGAGTGCCAATCGGATAGTTATCCGTTGGGAAAAGTATGGTATTTTCTCCTGTAAATTTATCGGGCAATGGCCAGCCAAAGTTGGCTGGCAGAGAGCAAGTAGGTCGTTCAGTGCGCGCCAGCTATAACTAGGCCAGGCAAGATCGCCCAGCCGGAGGCTGGGCTGGACAGCCTACGCTCCGCTTCGGCTGCCCTTGCTGGCAACGTTATTGTGGCGGCCGATTTTCAGATGTTCTGTAGCTGCTGCAAGCATCAATCTCTATCTGAGCACTTTTTTCTGAGAGTTTTCCTGCAATTTGGTACTGCAGTTTCGTTCCAGTGCCATCGTTTTAAGTCAGCAAGCCCTGCAAGCCAGCTACGCCATCATGGAGTGCCAATCAGATAGTTAACCGGTTGGGAAAGTATGGTATTTTCCCCTTTAAATTTATCGGGCAGTGGCCAGCCAAAGTTGGCTGGTAGAGAGCAAGTAGGTGGTTCAGTGCGCGCCAGCCATAACCAGGCTAGTCAAGCTCGCCCAACCCCTCCGGGGCTGGGCTGGACAGCCTACGCGTTGCTTCGGCTGCCCTTGCTAGCGGCGTTATGTGCAAACCATGATTGACCGAGAATCTAGAAATAAACTTGCTGAGCTTATTCGTAGCTTGGTTGCTGGCATAATTACAAATGATGAGTTTGAAGATGCTTTACCTCAGTCAAAAGATGATGCTGTATGGGAGGTTTTTCATCACGGGGTTTGGTGTCTGTACAGCGATATGAAAGAGTACAAACTTAGAGGCAAAGAGGCACTTTCCAATGAAGAGCGGTCTGTTGTAGCGCGTTGGATTCTTTTCCTAAAGTCAGACATTGAGTATAAGTGGCCCTCTGCTAGTTTCAGAGACAGATTTCTTAACTCAATCAGTTTCGGGGCTTTCGGGCAAAGCACTCTCGAAAAGTGGCAAGAACATGGTGAGTTGGCATATTGGCCTTTCACTGATATCGCTCAGTACAACAAGACAAAACTGAGTAAAGGGTATCTCGGTGCCAAAAATACATAACAAATCAATCAACTTCGCGCCTACGGCGCCGGACAGCTTGCGAAACCTTCCCCCATTGAGTAGACGCCTACTTTTTGAGTAGGGTAGGAAAAAATGCCGAAAATACTGAGTGAAGAGCGGGTTGTTGAATATTCAACAGAGTTCAAAGTTAGAGTGGTAGCTCTCACTAACCAACTGAAAGTAGATACAACTACTATCGCCAACATTATTGGTTTGCATCCAGTAATGGTGTATAGATGGCGACAGGAAAGTAGAGAAGGCAAGCTGGTCGAGAAGCCCAGTCGTAGAATAAGTATGACAAAAATAACGAAAATTCCATCTCAAGCTGATGATAAAGAGATAAGACGTCTAAAAAAGCAGGTTGAAAAACTGCAAAAGGAGAATGATTTCCTAAAAAAGTGGGGAATGTACCTGAAAGATCCAAAGCCGAAAGATTCTCGTTCATAGCTCTTAATCGATCAGACTTTGGTGTCAGGTACTTATGTAGATACTTGAATGTTTCACCCCAAGGGTTTTATAAGTGGCTCAACCGTGATGAGAGCACTCGAGACATAGAAAATAGGCGAATTCTTGGGTGTATCGAAGCTATCTATGCGCAGCATGATGGTAATTATGGAAGTCCAAGAATTAGCGCAGAGCTGAAAGCTAATGGTGAACGAATAAATCACAAGCGCGTTGAGCGCCTTATGAGAGAGGCTGGAATCGTGGGGAAAGCTGGAAGGATCTATCGTCGACGCCCTTTGCCTGGAAATCCTTGTATTAAGGTTGAAAACCTACAAAGAGAGCATGGTATGCCGAGTAAACCAAACTCTCAATGGGCTGGTGATGTAACCTATCTGAAGATCAATGGACAATGGCAATATTTAGCTGTGATTATTGATCTTTACTCCCGGAAAGTGTTGGGTTGGGAGTTGTCGGATACTCGAACTGTTGAGCTAACACTGACAGCGCTAAATAAAGCTGTTCGTCGCAGAAATATAGAATCAGATCTAATAGACCGAGGTTCTGAGTACGGTGCTTATGCATACCAGAGTCGACTCAAAGAACTGGGTATTGAGCCGAGCATGAACCGTCCAGGATTTATGAATGATAATGTGTATGTAGAATCATTTTTTCAAACACTGAAAACTGAGAGTTTCAAAGGATTTAATTTTGAATCCGTTGAGGATCTAAGAGCTAACTTAGCTTGGTATCTTGATAGGTACTATAACTTTAAAAGAAGACATGGTTCACTTGGGTTCAAAAGCCCAGATGAATATGAAAGAATGGCCGCATAAGATGAATATAAGGTGGCGTCTACTTTAAGGGGGAGGCTTCTGCTCTACGCTTCGCTTAGTTCCAGCTGCCGGTTATTGAGGCGTTATGTGTAAATAGAGATTATGAGCAAAAAAGTAAAAATCACGCTCACGGAAGATGAAGCATGGGTTCTGTTTGAGCTGACTCGTAGATTTAGTGATTCAGACAAGCTTATGATTGAGGACCAGGCAGAAGAAAGAGCGTTATGGAACTTGTGTTGCGTATTTGAGAAAACATTGCATCAAGATTCTGATCTTGAGTATCGAGACTTCATTCAACAATGCAGGAATAAACTCAGAGATGGAACTTAAAATACACATAACAAGAGCCGGCACGATCAAAAATGCTGTGCATTTTTTGGACCTCCGGTGCTTTGGACCTCCGGCAGGGCTGTCCCATATAAATCGGTGTAAAAACGAACAAAATAGACCTAGAATAGCTATCTTTTTTGATAAATAGAGTGTTTTTCAGACAAAATGGATAGCGTTAGCCTTTTACATCACTTTGACGACATGGAAGATCCTCGAGTTGATCGGCACAAGCTGCACGCCCTGCCCGATATTTTACTTATCATGTTTTGCGGTGTTATTTGTGGTGCTGAAAGCTGTAGAGATTTTGTCGATTTCGCAGAATCTAAAATAGATTACCTAAAACGATTCACCCCGCTAAATAGCGGAATACCCTCAAAAAACACTTTTAGCCGTGTTATTTCAAGCTTAGACCCCGAACAATTTAAGCGCTGCTTTCTGCAGTGGGTCCAAGGTATTCAGCAAGAACTCGGTAACGTGATTGCGATCGATGGCAAGACGCTAAGGCGCAGCTTCGATCAGGCCAGTAAACGATCTCCTATACATATGGTGAGTGCTTTTGCGTCCGAGGCGCGACTTGTCCTTGCTCAGCAAAAAGTAGAAGAAAAGTCGAATGAGATTACGGCCATACCGAAGTTACTGGAGGTTCTTGATCTTAATGGTGCGATTATTACGCTTGACGCCATGGGCTGCCAGAAAACGATCACCCAGAAAATTATCGAACGAGGCGGCGATTATGTGATTGCTGTGAAGGGCAATCAGGACAAACTGCACCAGCAAATTACCACGCATTTTAATAATTTGTTCGATATGCAGTACCACAAGCATGTCGATACTGATTGTGTGGAAGAGGTGAGCCGAGGCCGAATAGAATCCAGAAAATGTCTCTCTACTAACAGTATTGATTGGCTCGGAGGTGAAGAGCAATGGCACGGTCTAAGAAGTGTTATCGCAGTCCAGGCGAAGCGAACTGTAGATGGGCGAACTAGTTGCGAAACGCGCTACTATATCAGTAGTTTAGAGCCGTGCTCAGCAGAACTCAATCATATTATTCGCTCTCACTGGGGTGTTGAAAACTCGTTACACTGGATTTTAGATGTGGTTTTTCGTGAGGATGATAGTCGCTTCAGATCAGGAAATGCACCAGAAAACATGGCGATCTTGAGGCATTCGGCACTCAATCAGTTGCAAGCGGCAAAGCCCAGCTTTAAAAAAGACATGAGCATTAAAAGGCTTCGAAAAAAGGCTGGCTGGGATAATGAAACCTTGGGCAAGATAATTACAGCCACCATTTAGACTGATTTATATGGGACAGCCCTGGGACCTCCGGCCCGTGCGGCTAGGCGTTATGCATAGGAAGACATGACATACCAAGGATACAAATCTCGGGAAGAAGTTTATAAAATGGTGAAAGATTCGTTTCCATTCCAGAGTAAACCCGAGGGCAATAGACTAACGAATCAAGGAGCAGAAGATTGTATCTGTAGGTATATTGTTGAGCATATGGAGCGCTACTCTGAAGCTGAAATTCCTATGGATGGTATTCGATATCTCCACTCCGAATTACCAAATCTGTCTGCTCGTGGTATGAATTGGCTTTTGCCCAACTTGCTAAGAAAGGCCGTAATTTGCACCAATCGTTTTGATACGATTACGGATACAATAATCTACGATCTTGAGCTTGCCGCTGAAGGAGAGAAGCAAGCAAGGTCACGGTATTCGTGGTTGTCTGCTGTTCAGCGCCAATGCCTAGAAAGTACCCTGGAGTATCTATCCGAAGTGCATGGTCACGCTATATCAAAGGCAATCTCAGCACTTAGTCCAACAAATGCATAACAAGTCAATGAACTACGCGCCTTCGGCGCCCGACAGCTTACACTCCGCTTCGCTGCGTTCCAGCTGCGGGTTATTGAGACGTTATAGCTCCTTAAATGGATAATGCGGAATGTACGAGCTGTTTAATATTTCCAATATCGAAGCCCTGGGTATATTGCTATGGTTTTGTGTTGTATTAGCTCTTAGCTATATGCTAGCTATCAAAAAAACCTTAAAGGTTAAACGAGCGGTTGTAGTTGGTGGATTTATGGCATTATTACCTCCTCTGGCAATTATATATTTGGTCTCGCTGCTACTTAGAAAAAGCCTTTCTGTATCAGAGAGATTAGATGAGACGTTATAACAAAACGCTGAAAATTCGCCCCCAAAAAACGTGGGCTGGACCTCCGGCAAAAAAATTCCTCCGGCCTTTTAGCTTTGCGTTAAGCATACAAACCATGAAGAGAATTCTACTAATATTTACAATGCTCTACTCGGCTTCGGTCCTCTCAAATGACTTTGATAGTCGGCTATCTCAGGCAATGAAAGCGGCTGAAACCGAGCCAGGAAAGAGCTATGAAAAGGTTGTACGCGAAAGTACATGGGACATTGACTCATCTTGTTTCCATGAGTCTGCAAAGGTTCGCTCCACACCGGGTTATTATCAATTGGTTGCCACCATTAACAATCAAGGTGTTGCAAACGATGTGGCGGTAAAACCAGAGCACCATTATTCAAATTGCGTGGCTAAATGGTTCTCTGAAAATACGTTTGCTAAACCCCCAAAAGACAATTGGCCGGTTTTTCTAAATGTTAACATTCAGCCGTAGTTACAAAGTGCAAATGCTTAACAAGTGACTATGGTTGCTCGTCAAGTTTTTAAGCCATACTTTCATCCCAGTAGGTGTTATTTTTCACCATCGTATTCAGAATCGTAATCTGCTTTCTCATGCAAGCAATTAGAGCGACCTTTTTAGGTTTGCCAGCGTCGACTAATCGCTTATACATCGGCTTTAATTTGGGATGATGTTGTATGGCAGACATAATGGAAACAAATAGAACCGACGTACACGATGCCTTCCACCCCGAATATATCTCTTTCCCTGGAAGCTGCCGCTATCACGGTTCATCGGGGCGATACCGACAATTGCAGCGATTTCTTTACGGTTCAATTTTCCTAGCTCGGGAAGTTCACTCATTAACGTATAAGCCAATACATTTCCGACCCCTTTAGCACTCAACAATAGGTCGCGCCTTTGCCGCCACTCAGACACACTGTTAACCAGTTTATCCAGTTGCTTGTCGATACCTTGTAGCTCTTTTTTGATGGTGTTTAGAATGGTCTGTATAGGTTTGTGTACTGATTTCGGCATTCTCTGAAGCCGATTCTTTTGCATTGTGCTCATCTCTAAACACTGACTTCTTACCGCCAGTAAGTCACTGATCTCCCTAAGCTTTTCTGGTTTTAGTGCCGACAGCCTTGGATTCATGGCCTCACCAAAATGTGCAATATCCATTGCATCTAGCTTGTCGATTTTGGCGAGACGCCCTGCGGATTTAGCGAAGCTTCTTATCTGAGAAGGATTGCAAACAACAATAGGTAATCCTGCTTTGTCGGCGGCGCAAACAAACTCTAACTCGAGTCTTCCCGTAGACTCTATTAATACTCTTTGAGGTTTAAGAGGTTGAAGTTGTTTAATGGCATCCTTAATGCCACTTTTATCATTGGCAACACTAAAAAACTGGCCAGTAGGTCTCACATAAATATCGAGTTGTTTACTGCTGGTATCGATACCGACATTGATCTCTTGAGGTTCCATAAGATAAGCTATCTCCGCCTTGCTATTTGGGCTCGAGGCCCACATGACTATCCGAGTTATGCCTAGTGAGTGCTTATCACGTTCATACTTGTTATCGGTCTTTTACGAACCGGCCAGGCAGCGAACTGTGATAAACAAGGCCTTCGGTGGCCGCCGAAGGTGGGTCTCAATTTACCCGTTAACGAAAAGGATTTTCAACATCAGAATCAGGCAAGAACAACCATACAAGCCAGGCACAGCCGCCCACTTCGTGGGCTGGACCTCCGCACTGCATGCTCCGGCCTGTGCTGGCGGCGTTATATTGTATTTTAGGTGGTGCTCAATTTGGTTATTTTGATATCTATTGCTTTTTTAGTGATTCCATTTCTCAGTATTTTTTTATGGCTTGTTCTAGAAATTAATAACTCCAAAAGAATCTATAGGGTTGCACTTGGAGCTTTATCAATTATCTCTGTTGCGTACTTTTCAGTCAGTGTAAAGAAAAAAGAAATTGTCGCGCTTCAAAAGCAGCAAGAAATGCTGGTTGAGAAACGAAAGCGGGCTGATGAGAAGTAGCTGATTTTTGAAATTGAGCCGGTGTGATTATGATCTCTGTACAATGCTTGAGCTTTATACTGCAAATTCGCTGCACTTTCGTGGAGTGTCATTAAGCAAGGGGATTCGGTTGGGAAAGTATGATATTTTCCCTGTAGATTTATCGGGGAGTGGCCAGCCAAAGGTGGCTCGCAGAGAGTATGTAGGTCGTTCAGTACTCGCCAGCTATAACCAGCCCAGGCAAGACGCCTAGCCGATGGCTGGGCTGGACAGCCTACGCTCCGCTTCGGCTGCCCCTGCTGGCAACGTTCAGGCTGTAGAAAAACTCTTAAAAGGTAGCTTTTTTGTTAAAATGGAGGTCTTGATGTCGAGATTATCCATATGCCCAATTTCAAACGTTACGATTACAACCAAGATGCAATGGTAATCATCAATTTCGAAGAGCAACTACAACCTGAAACCTTTGAGTTTACACTTCATCATCTGATTGATGACCATATCGACCTCTCTGTCTTCCATAAAAAATATCAAAATGATAGCGGCGGGCGAACCGCTTATGATCCAGCTATCCTCCTGAAAATCATATTGTTTGCTTACTCAAAAGGCATTACCTCAAGCCGTGAAATTCAATGGCAATGTGAGAACAATATCCTCTTCAAAGCACTGTCATGCGATACCGTTCCACATTTTACTAGTATTGCGAGTTTCGTAAGCAGTTATCCTGATGCGATTGAGTCGGTGTTTGAGCAAGTGTTACTGGTCTGCGATCAGCAGGGGCTGCTTGGCAACGAACTTTTCGCAATAGATGGATGCAAGATGCCATCCAATGCCAGCAAAGAACATTCGGGAACTTTTAAAGAACTAGAACAGAAGCAGGAAAAAATTCTCAAGAAGATCAAATATTGTCTCAAAGAGCACAAGAGGCTTGATGGCAGGAAGCCTAATGAAAAAGAGCGAAAACAAGCGGTAGCTAAAGCGGCGGATACTCTTCAGAAACACTTTGATAAAATTGATCAGTTCTTAAAGAATCACTCCCCCAGGATGGGACAAGGTAAAAACCCTAAAGAAGTAAAAAGTAATATCACAGACAATGAGTCAGCCAAGATGACTACCAGCAAGGGAACCATCCAGGGCTATAACGGCGTTGCCGCAGTTGATAGGAAGCATCAGATAGTTGTTGAAGCACAGGCCTTTGGTGAGGGGCAAGAACATCATACATTGAAGCCTATTCTCGATGGCATCAGTTGCCATTATCAGCATATAGGAATAGATGAAGACATCTTGGCCAAACAGGTCATCATTACTGCTGATACTGGGTTCTCCAACGACGCTAACTACAGCTACCTGCGAGAGAGCGGCATCAATGCCTATATACCTGACAATAAATTCCGTTCACGTGATAAAGCTTTTACAAAGCAAAAAACCAAGTATGGCAAGCGCAATCAAAAAGGTAGGGCTAATGTCCAGAAGACTATCCCAGCTAGTGAATTTACATTCAACAAGAAAAAGAAAACCTGTATCTGTCCTGCAGGAAAAGCGATGCTCTTGTTAAAAGAAGAGCATGTCAGTGAAGGTAAGAAAAAACTACTGTTCGAAGGGCGCCTCACTGACTGCAGGGAATGCAGCCTTAAAAATCAGTGTATGCGAAACCCGGAATCTGCCAGCTCTCGAAAAGGACATGGAAGGCAAGTATCCCTAACTTGGACAAACGGACGGACAGCCACTGACTGGATGAAAAAGCGGGTTGATAGTATCGAAGGCAAGACCATTTATGGACATCGAATGTCTGTTGTCGAGCCAGTGTTCGGGAACATTGGTACCAACAAGCGATTGAATCGCTTCTCGCTACGAGGAAAAAGTAAGGTTCAGGGACAATGGCAGATGTTCTGCTTGGTACATAATATAGAAAAGTTGATGAGATATGGCAGTATCCATTGATTGAGTATAAATTAGGGGCATCAAGGCGCCTAAATTTAATACAATGAAAGAAATTTAGTGGTATCGCTAAATTTAGACCGAAATTTTTGTTTGGAGGAACCTGAGGAATGACAGCTTTTTCTAAAACTGTTTTTCTACAGCCTCGTTCAGGCTGTAGAAAAACTAATTTATGTCTTTGCTTTCTTAGATGCGATCAAATATTAACCATAAATGGTGATTCTACGTGAATTCTGATCTAGCTTTCACTGATGAGTAGGCTATTTTTCACGTAGAAGCACAATACGAAAAGAGGGCTGAGTTTTTCTACACCCTCGTTATGAGTCATAAATGAAGCAACTAAAACTACTATCTATTAGCGGCTCGGCATGTGCATTATTTTGCGCAGTCGCGTCACTAGTTTCTACTTCGGTGATTGGAATCGCTTATTGGTCGTTAGTGCTCTCGGGTTGTTCATTGGTTTTCTGGCAGCTCCTGAAATTGACCCCAAAGCTTTTAAAAAGGCGTGGCTGGTTCAGTTGGTTTGTGGCGCCATTGCTGGTGTGCTAGCTGGCTTAGTTTTTAGCTTAGCGGCCAATGATCTCATTTATACTGCAATTATCGGTGGCTTCATCGGATGGTCAGCTAATCTGTGGGTGAAACATGTTACATTGCCATAAAATAACTCATAACAAACTGCTCAATGATCAGCCAAGGAAACCTTGGCTTGGACAGCCACTGCTGCGCAGCGCCTGCCCATTAGCAGGGCGTTAATTGCCGGAGGTGACTCATGGAGCGGTTTACTAACTCAATAAGAAAAAATTTAGAAACAGAGAATTGGTATGGGGCTTTGTTTATGGCTCTAACTATGCCTGATATCTGTGGAAAAATAACATATCCAGAAATAGAACACTCTGGCCCTAGATATAAAGAGTGGTTTAATGCCAACCTATCCCAGATAAATAAATCTAATATTATGGGGAAAGAAGTTGTGTTCTTAACAGCTTCTGATTGCTGGGCATTAAGATGCTCTCTACTTCATGCTGGCACAGACGACATAACCGAACAGAGAGCTCAAGAAGTACTAGAAAAGTTTGAATTCACTACTTTGGGAATGCACCGAATTCACATTAATAATATTCTCACTCTAAACATAAAGGCATTTTGCAATGAAGTTATCCAGGCTGTTGAAGCTTGGTATGAACCCATTGCGGAAACACTTGAAGTAAAAGAAAAAATTGCAAGAATTATTAGCATAAAAACTGAGCCATTCTCACCAATACCAGGAATACAGTTTGAGTAAAACAATTAACAAGTTTGGCAATGCGACCACTAAAAGCGTGGCTTCGCCACAACGCGGCACATTCCAAAAGCGTTAAGTGTATGAGTATGAGGATAGCTTCAATAGTGGCGTTCTTGTTGATGTCTCAGGGGGTTAGTGCTGAGGTATCAGATAAAATTCCATCTTTTGTTGGAATGTGGGTGCAAGCTGTAGTTTTTGGTATGGTCTTTTTGTTTGCCTCATTCAAAAAGCCGTGGTGTGTATTATTGGGTTTGCTGTTTTCATTGTTCTTGGCATCCGGGTTCTATGACATGGCAAATGACAAGTTTATGTATTTGGCTGTTATTAAAGAGCAGGGAGAGCTTTATTTTCTCAATGGCTATGCTTCCTCTTTTACGGTCGGGGTTCTAGCACTCTTGGGCTTAATAATTAATCGGAGCGTTAATGCAAGGAAAAACACTTAACAAAGGTAGGCAAGGTCGCGCTTCGCGCTTGACCTCGTCGCTATCGCTTCTAGGCACTTGCTACCGGCGTTAATTTTCTAAGAGTAGCCATGCCTTACAAGAGTATTATTAGGTCTGTTGTAGTGATTTTTTTAGTCGTTGCTGCTTACTATGTTGGCGAGCATCGGGGGTTCAATCGGGGTG
Source organism: Microbulbifer sp. MKSA007 (assembly GCA_032615215.1). Taxonomy (NCBI): domain Bacteria; kingdom Pseudomonadati; phylum Pseudomonadota; class Gammaproteobacteria; order Cellvibrionales; family Microbulbiferaceae; genus Microbulbifer; species Microbulbifer sp. MKSA007. Next base: position 2,292,808 of record CP128433.1, read on the forward strand.
TAGAAATTTCTGCAGTTTTTTCTTCATCGGGAAGGTCAGTAGATGAAGCAAATATGATTGCTCTTCTTCTCGGATATGCGAGGCGGGGGGAAGAAGAAAAAATGTATGAATGGGGCGAAAAGTTCATTGTTCAGAACATGGATACATACAACAGTGTTCAGAGTGTGCTCGCTACAGAGTCTGCGGCAATAAAAGATACAAAGCTCTATGATGTGCTTGATGTAATGGTCAACTCATACCCACACAGTACAACGGAAGATTATATAGAAACATACATTAAGGCGGGCAAGAACTCCTCGGCCAGCCCCGAAAATTAACCAGGCCAGTCAAGCTCGCCCACCCCTTCGGGGTTAGGCTGGACAGCCTATGCTCCGCTTCGGCTGCCCTTGCTGGAAATGTTAAGTGCATGAGAGAATGAAGACATCAGTAGCAATTGTTTTACTTACATTAATTTTGAATGGTTGCGCTACACCGCAAACCTATACCGGAACGGTAACTGATTGCCAAGATAATCCGATTGCTAGAGCAGAAGTAGAAGCATGGGAAAACGAATGGATTCCTTTTCAATTGCCTGGCAAACTTGGAGAAACCAAAACGGATGAAAATGGAACTTTCACATTAAACACAGAAAAAGGGGCGAGCTTCTTCGTTTATTCTGGTAGCAAACTAGTATTTACAAGCCACCCTGGGAAATCGGAGACCAAGTGTGCCAAAAATAGCACTTAACAAATCGTGGCAGCAAGGGCGCCCCGGGACGGCTTACACTTCGTTCCAGTCGCCCCTGCACTCTGCGTTATATGTGAGCAAACATGAATAATAGGTTAGGAACGATTATTGTAGTGGCTTTGGCATTGTTGCTTTCAGCTTGCCGTGCAGGGTACAAAGATATCAGTAGCGAGCCAGAGTATTCTCAATATATTGGCAAGCAATATAAACTAATATCCGATATGGACTATTCCGGGGTTAACTTGTCACGAGGCTATAGCGATGAAATTCATGTTTATATTATTTCATCACGAGATCCTGGCTGGAGTGGTCCAGAGGTAGTAACAAGAGAAACACTGCCTACTGGCTCTGTTGTCATAATATCAAAAGTAGAGGAATGCACAAACTGTTTAACTTTTGGCGCTCCACTCAGGCGTGCACAAGTTGAAATTAAAGGAGTCCCATCTATTAATCTACCAATACAGTTAGACTTTGATCAAATACTATCTGGAAAGCACCTTGAACGAGTTCAATGAAAACATAACCAGTCAAGGTAGCAAGGGTTACTTCGCGCACCGGGATGCACAATCCGCTACGTAGTTTGACGCCCCTGCTTGAAACGTTATTGTGGCGGTCAGTTTTATTGATTTTTCGTGGTAACTAATAGCTTAGTACGGCTAAATAGCAGCCAATATCGAGCAATTTTTACTGGTTGCTATTTAAACAGTTTCGCTCCTAGAGTGTTCGCTCAGGTGCTGTAAAAAGGGGCAGTCCGCTGCAATTTCGCGGATTGCCAGTAAGATAGGAATTGGTTGGGAAAAGTGCGGTATTCTTCCCTCGTAAATATTGGGCAGCGGCCAGCCAAACTATGGCTGGCAAAGTGCTAGTAGTCGGTCCCGAGCGCGCCAGCCATAACCAGGCTAGGCAAGCTCGCCCAATCCCTTCGGGGTTGGGCTGGACAGCCTACGCGCTGCTTCGGCTGCCCTTGCTAGCGGCGTTAACTACAAGACTTACCCACGTTTAGTAGACACCCTGTATAGTTAGGTTTAGGCCTAACACGGAGGTGTATCATGGGTAAGAAAAGAACTCAGGCGTATACGGAGGAGTTCCGTAGAGAAGCAGTTAAGAGAGCGGAAAAGCCTGGAGCAACAACGGCTTCTGTAGCACGAGAGCTAGGTGTCAGTGCACAGCAGATCTACAACTGGCGTCGCCAATTTAATCGACTGTCTGATAAGCAGTTCAATAGTTTAGAGGGTGTCGACTACTCCAAACAGGAAAGCGCTGAAGTTCGCAAGCTCAAGAAGGAACTGCATGAAGCTCGTCAGGAGGTTGAGTTCCTAAAAAAGGCAGCTGCGTACTTTGCGAACCACCAAGAGTAAAGTACGCATTGATACAAGAGCATGTAGGGTCATTCCCGATTAGCTTGATGTGTCGGTGTTTAGAAGTCTCAAGATCGGGTTATTATCGATGGCGGGGGCGACTGCCATCTGCTCGCACGATTAGAAGGATACGAACAATCGAGAAAATCCGAGAGACGTTTTTTGAGTTTAAAGGTCGTTATGGCGCGCCTAGAATTGCTTGCGAGCTTCAAGAGTTAGGTGAGCCATGCTCGCGGAACTACGTCGCTAAGCTTATGCAGCAGGAGCATATTAACGCGAGAAACGGCAAAGGCTTTCGATATAGTCAGCCCGTAGAGGGGAGCATTAACGTCTCCGCCAACTTACTTAAGCGTTGCTTTGATGTGGATCGACCAAATTGCCGCTGGACCAGTGACATTACGTATATCTGGGTTCTGGAGAGGTGGCTATACCTCGCGGTAGTTATGGATCTGTACTCTCGACGTATTGTAGGTTGGGCATTTGACTCGCAGATGACCGATGAATTGACACGTCGAGCATTGAAAATGGCCCTAGAGCGACGACCAATAAAGCCTGGACTGCTAGTTCACTCTGACAGGGGTGTGCAATATCGATCGCAGAAATACCAGGATCTCTTGTCCGAAAGCAAGTGCAAGCCGAGCATGAGTCGCCAGGCTAACTGTTGGGATAATGCGGCAATGGAATCATTCTTTAGCAGGCTAAAAGTCGAGCTGGTCTATGCCAGAACATTCGAAAGCGAAGAGCAAGCAAAATCTGAGGTGTTTGAATACATTGAGATTTTCTACAATAGGGTTCGTAGGCACTCTGCATTGGGCTATGTAAGTCCAGCAGAGTATGAGCGAAAATACGTATAGTTAGAGTGTCTACTTTTTGTGGGCAAGACCACTACCCAAGCACCCCACCATCTTTAGATCAATGAATTATGATAGATCGTGAAAAATTGAAAGAAGAAATACGAAATGCATTTGGAGATGTAGAGTTTCCTCGGCATTGTGGTATTAGGGCGGCAGAACTAATAGATGGGTGGATTGATGATAAAGAATTATTAGCCAATGAAACAAAAGCGAGAGATTTCTGTGGGCATTGGTGGGATGTGCCCGAAGAGCATATAAGTGGACAAAGTTTAGGGTTTAACTACCTAGATGCTGAAGGGGTAGAGTTTTATCTTCCGGCATTTATGGTTCTGGCCATTAATAAGCCGATATATAAAAACTTGTATACATTAGCATATGAGCTTGTTCCAACTGAGGAAATAGAGCTGGATGGTAAAGGATTGTATAAATACTATTGTCTGAAGTATTCTAAAATTATTGGATTAAAAAGAGATATTACAATTAAATTCATGCAGTACTTAGTAGTGGCTCTGCGTGAATGCACTCCCGATGTTCCTGGCTGGGATGGAAGAGAGGTGGAAAAGGCTTTATCGCACGAGTTTTGGAGAGCCAGTAGTTAACAAGGTGTTCAAGTTCGCTCCGGTTGCAAAAGGCGCAACCTCCACGGGACAAGCTACACTACGTTTCGCTTGCTCCTTAACACAGCATTAACTGTACTTATGGATCAGGATATAAAGTCACAATTGAGAATAATCTTTAGAAAATCGGAAGAGGTTTTTGGTGCAGAAAATTCGCTAGGCACCCCAGACTTACTCCCTTTTTGTAACTCTATTTTAGAGCTTTACAAAGCTGCTAGTGATATGCACATGGAGTTTGAGGAAGCATTTATTGAAGACTTTGATATCCACAAAGAGTGTACTTGGGAGTTAGCCCAGGTTTGCATGTATCATTTACGGCTGCCAAAGTATAAGACACATTTAGAAAAGCGCTTGAAAGAGGCCCGTAGTGCCCCTGACTGGAGGGCGATTCCTGTTATCGAACACATCTTGAATGCGTATGAAGATCCTTGGAAGGATAAAGAGATGTTTTATGATACAAACAGTTAACAAGGCTATCAAAAAACGGTCACTTTGTGGCCTGATTGTTCGAGCCAAGGCTAATCGTAGTTTAGAGATCGAAGGAGAAAATACGACTTTACTTTGGGACTATTTGTTCAAACAGAAGTCCATCGGAAAATACTCAGTCGGTATCTCCAAAAGAAATGGAGAGCCAGAAAGGGGAGCTAAGGTCAGTGTATCCATCGCAGAAGTAAGATTAGCGGGAAAAGGAAAATAAAAACGACCTCTTTCTATCTACGCAGTTTTTGCTAAGGAAATTAAGCCCACCAGAAGGCAAAAAAGATATTGAATGGATGCTGCTGACCGACCTTGCAGTTGAGGACTTTAAGCAAGCGAGGATCATCATTGAGTGGTATCGAAGTCGATGGGAAATTGAAACCTATTTTAGAGTGGTGAAAGGCGGATGCCAGATAGAACGTAGTCGCTTTAGAACCGAGCAGCGAATGCTGAACTGTATAGCAATCTATATGATTATCGGGTGGCGTCTACAATCCATGACAACACGAGCACGAACGCTTCCTGATACATCGTGTACGAAAGTCCACTCTGAAAAAGAGTGGCGTATGATATGGATAATGTAAGCTAAAACCTCCCCACCAAATGAAACTTCAAGTATGAGAGATATAACTCGTATGTTGGCAGGACTTGGAGGCTTTCTGAGGCGGAGCGGCGATGGTGAGCCTGGAGTTAAAACCGTTTGGCAGGAGTAAACTAAGCTTCTCCATTATATGGAGGCAGCGGAGGCTTTAAATGGACTTGAATGATGTGTATAAAACACAGGCACGGCGCTATCAAAAATATAAAGTCTCCTTATTAGTACTCTGACCAGTTAGTAACTTATTTCTACTGATTTCACCTTCATTTCACCTTTCCTTCTTTAAAGTGCTACTCAACCAGTTATTTAAAGAAATTAACTATGTCGAGTAGCATTCACTTAAAGCAAATTGACCATTATTTTACCTTGGATAAACAACAGGTCAGCCTGTTTGAGGGTTTAAATGTTGAACTGCACAGTGGCCATTCTTACGCCATTGTGGGTCCCTCTGGAGTAGGCAAATCAAGCTTATTACTGTTAATGGCGGGCCTTGAGCGTCCGGTTTCTGGCGAAGTGCAATTTCAGAAAAACGGTGAGCCACAATTATTAAAGAACCTGCGTCAAAACTCAGGTTTTATTTTTCAGCAGTTTCATTTGTTACCCGAACTTGATGCCTTAAACAACGTCGCACTGCCTTTAAAACTAAAAGGTGACAAGCACGCATTATCCACAGCTGAATTATGGCTCGATAAGGTAGGGTTATCTGAGCGAATGTATCATAAACCACAGCAACTGAGTGGTGGTGAGCAACAACGGGTGGCCATTGCCCGTGCTTTTGTAATGCAGCCGCAATTTATTTTTGCCGATGAGCCTACGGGCAACCTAGATGAGAATACCGCGCAGCATGTCGCGCAATTGATGTTTGATTTCTGTCAGCAAAACGGCGTAGGGCTGGTACTGGTCACTCACTCGATGGAATTAGCGCAGCAGGCCGATACCTTACTGCAATTGAGCCGAGGCAAATTAGCGGTCAAGGCGCGCAACAAAGCTGCGGTTATGGCGGGCCCATTATGCTGATTTTATTAGTGTGGCAGTTATTCCGCCAGCAATATCACCAAGCGGATGTGCGCTTAATTCGCTGGACCCAAGCAACTTTGATGTTTTTCATTTTAACGCTCAGCTTAACCAGCAGTTCTATTCAAACTTATTTAGCCAATAATTTGCAGCAAATGCTCGGTAGCGATTTGGTGATTTCTCAGAATCAAGCACTAACCGATGCACAACTAAGCAAGTTGCACCAGTATGCGCGGCAGTTGAGTGTGAGCCAGCTGGTGAATGTAACCTTGACCAATGATCACCATTGGCAAGCGGTTCAATTAAAAGCAGTGGATGATCTTTATCCAGTGCAAGGCACAGTGCAAGTGGCATTTGAGGCGGATGGACAAGGACAACCCCTGAGCCATGGGCCTAAATCCGGTGAAATCTGGGTCGATAGCCGATTGTTTGCTTCGCTGCAGCTCACCCTTGGCCAATCCTTAGACATCGGACACGGACAATTGAAGCTCACAGGTTTGGTGCAACACGAACCCGACCGTCTGCTCGAAGGCCATTCCGTAGCGATGCGTGCATTGGTGCACCTGGATGATCTTTCACTGATACAAGCAGACAATGCCCGCTTTCGCTATTTACTTACGGGGGATGAAAGCGAACTGAACACCCTCAAACAGTGGGCCACTACTGAGCTAGTGACTGCACAGTTTTATGATAAATACAGTGGCCATCCGCTGGCGATGTTTTGGCAACGGGTTGAGAATTTTGTGGGTTTAGCATCGGTACTGTTGTTTTTGATGGCTGCCATTGCTATCGACCAAGCCGGTCGACGTCAGTTGTTATCCCAGCACCGCTTTGCTGCGGTGTGTTTAGCCATGGGCAGCAATAAACCCCAAGTGTTTGCTTTATCATTTGGTCAATGGCTACTAACAGTCATTGCAGGTCTAATTCCGGCAACCGCCTTGGCATGGGGGGCGGAATACCTAATTTTGCAGCAAATGCAGATACAGTTTACGGACCTATCCGCCACCCGGGTATGGACGGATTTATTCAACAGTTACATGCTGTTATTAGCCCTATTGGCGATTTTCCAAATTCCCAATTGGCTAGTGATGGCCAAAGTAACCCCGGCGCAGTTGATTCGCCAAATGGCGAGTCCGAATCACCTATTGCCACGATATGGATTTGCGTTAATCGGTGTGGCTGTGGTGGCCTTTGTTTACTCCGATAACGGTCTGCTCACGGCCATGACTCTATCCGCTATGGCGGCCACCTTGATGTTGATGGTGGTATTGACTTGGTTGGTATTGAGGTTGGGCTATACGGTGACGAGCCGTACAACGGGCATCATGGCTTTTGGTTTTTATATGATGAAACAGCGTTTGCTCAGCAAATCCATTCAAATTCTGGGTGTTGGCATGTGTGCCACTTTGTTGCTGTTCACCTTAAGTTTGATGAAGGACATTGGTCAAACCATGGAAGGCTATACCCGCGAGCACGATGGTAATCTGATGATCACCCAGGCCAATGAACAACAGGTGCAAGACATACGCCAATGGAGTGCGCAAACTGGCAGTGAGATTCGCCAATTAAAGCCATTTTGGTACGGGCAGTTAAGTCATATCAATGGTCAGTCCTTGGTGGAATTAACCACCGGCCCCAGCGAAAGTTTGGCTAGCTTACAGAAGCCTATCCGCTTGCATTTCAGTATTAAGTAAGCAAACAACAACCAAACCGTGATTGGCCAACGCTGGCAAGATCGGGATGCTGACTGGCAACAAGTATCGGTGGAGCAAGAAGTTATGACTGATATGGGGTTGAAGCTCGGCGACCAATTGCGGTTTGAAGTTGCGGGGCAATCTTTGAACTTTGAAATCAAAGCTAGTCATAAATATGTACCAGGCAAAGGTTCCATCACCTTTTGGTTTAATGTGCCGCAAAGCACCATGAACCAGCTTCAAATATCGCCTCTTTATATGGGTAGCCTTGAGCTTGTTGACACTGCTTGGGTGCAGTTGGCAGAGCTTTGGCTGCGTCATCCAACTTTGCGGTTAATATCGGTGCGCGAATTAACGCAACGCTTTGATGATACTTTGTCGATGGTCATTAAGTTGGTATCTGGATTTAGTTTGATGATTATTGTGCTGGCACTGTTGGTGATCAGTGCATCGGTCAAAGGCTATGAAGCTGATGAGTGTAAAAAGAATGCCTTACTGATCAGCTTTGGTCAATCACGCCTTGCGTGCTGTAAACTAAGCCTGTTTGAGTGGTTGCTGACTTCTTTAATTGCTAGCGTGGGTGCCATTTTAGGTACTTACCTTATGGCTCAATTGATTTATCAGTCTCAATTTGGCATCAATTATAAGCCTGATTGGTTATGGATCATCGCTACTTTACTCGTCAGTGCATTGGTGGTGTGCAGCGCTGGTATGATAGCCAATCGCAGCAGTTTAAAGTTTTCCGTTGGAACCTTGTTAAGGAACACAGGGTGAATAACATTTCAATTTAGTTGGTGGAAGACCAACAGGATTTGGCCATTAATGTCACAGAATATTTTGAGCCAAAAGGTCCGTCGGTAGATTGTGCGAACTGTCTCAGGGGATGACATGAACTTTGATCATCCGGGGGGCAGCATGGTCTTCTGAACAATACAGGCGAAGATATAGAGTTGCTTAACGATGGAGGTTGCATATTAATGGTATGTAAATTGTAAAAATGTGTGTTGCGATACCTATAAAGAGTGCTCCATGCCTCTGGGCGCACTGTGTTCGGCATAGTGTGCATCGCCGTTTACGGTGATATTAGTGAGTAAAAAATGTGAAGATAATTATCGCTATAGTTAAATCTGCACATGATTTTAGTATTTACTAAGAAAATTATTCATGAAAAAGAGCCTTGATCAGCTAATAGATAATAGAGAAGACTGGCGAACAATAGCATTTGCTTTTTACTCCCTGGTTCACAATGACCCAAGTGATTGGGATAAGCTTTCAGACGAATTGAAAAATAGTGAAATAGGCAATATTGTCAGAAATATATAGATACTAAAGATGCTCAGTACCTAATGGGGGCAGGTAAGATGCTTGCAGGTAAAAATTGGTACACAGCTCTTGGAAGAGCATTTTAAATGTTTGTTATTTTAAGTTGGTATAAAAGTTGTGGTGTGTCAAAAAGATGTTAAGTATTGCAAATTAGAGTGAAATTATTTTTCCTAGATTTAACGCTGCTCGCACTCGAAAGATAATATTTCTTGATAAAGCTGAATCCAATCCACTGTTGGTTGGCTTATTTCTGGAAATTGCAATAAGCGATTATTCCAGAGCCTTTCAGATGTGTATGCAGTTTATGGCTTCGTTTAACAGTACATTGTGCTGCCAGGGATGGCACTAAAGTATGAGGCTGTCGTTCATAAAGCTCTTCTCGCTAATTATCTTTACTCCCTTTGAGGGGATGGTTTGTTGTTCAGATCGACTCAGTGTGTTTTTTCAAGAAATGTCAGGTAAGTGCCTGTAATGTCCTAGTGAATACAATTCTAGTAGAATAAAATCAAATAGCTGGTGCTGTTATATATGGCAATGATGGCAGTTCCACGCTATCCGTATTTGGGTTAAGTGGGCTTTAATTATTTGGGGCTCATAAAATAAGACAAATAAATCCGATATCAGCAGAAAGTGTAATTTAGGTAATTGAATGGAAATGTGTTGGATTTATAGTATTAAGTACTGCCGCATTAGTACTTTTATCACTATCTGTGTTGGGCTGGCTCGTGTTTATAGGAAATATATGCTGGGATGACGCCCCTTTTAATCCAAAAAATATTCGCTAAGGTGTAACTTTTTTGACTTTGCAGTTTGTTAAAAGAAAAAATGGATTGTTGTCTTTTTAAAAGGGCTTGCCAATAATTTGAATCTCAAAAAATTACTGTTTCTGTGAGCTGGTATCTTTACAAGTAATTACTTTGCAAGTAATTTCATTAGCTTGCCTTAATTGTTGGTTTTGAATTTTAGATTCTGATAATACAAGTGCTGTCGGCACTAAAAGAATGTCAGGAATTATGGTCATTTACAATTGAAATGGGGGAGAGAACAGTCTGTTTTAAAGTGTTTTTAGGTGTTTATCATTAGAAAGTGATCGGTAGTTAGAATGCTACATTGGTCACATGGATATAGCAAAAAGGAAAATCCAATGCTAAAAGATGTAACTTATAAAAAAGCTTTAAAAAGTATTATAGGATTAGTATTTGTGTCAGCAAGCTGGCAAGCGCAGGCCATCAGTTGTCCTCAGTTAGAGGACGTTTCATTGCCTCCAAAATGTAGCTCTGAAGAGCTAGGAACTTGTAATGTTGCGGTACAAAATATAATCCCAGCTGCAGCCTGTGCAATCTTCGAAGTGTCTCCGGCTGCAAATGATGCGACGTTGGTACTCCGTTTTACAACGCTAATCACTAACTCCTGGTTTGATGCAACAGCACCTTATCATCCGACAGCAAAGGGCGTTTACTCAGATATTAGTCGAATGACAGAGCCGACAGATAATACTGAGTTAAATATTGCATTGACCTATGCTTCCCACAAAGTACTAAGTGGTTTATTTCCCCATTTGGTATCTGAATGGGATGATATGCTAATTGAGCTAGGGTTAGATCCTGAAAATATTTCAGAAGATACGACGACACCAATTGGTATAGGAAATTATGCTGGCAGAAAAGTTCTGGAAGGACGTGTCAATGATGGGATGAATCAGTTAGGTAATGAAGGTAACCAGCTTTATCATCGCTTGCCTTATGCCGATTATACCGACTTTAAACCTGCTAATTCTGCCTACAAGCTGCGTTTTCCATCAAAATGGCAGCCGGCAGTTTTAATGGAGCGACCAGGCGTATTTCGGGTTCAGCAGTTCGTAACTCCTCAAATTGCATTGACTACGCCCTACAGCTACGAATCTCCTGATGAGTTCACTTCGCCGATACCAATTAAATCCAAAATTTGGAACTACCCCAGTTACGTAGCGCAAGTAAATGATGTATTGGCGACATCAGCGAATTTAACTGATGAGCAGAAGATGAAAGCTGAGTTATTTGATATGAAGATATTCAGCTTAGGCTTCGCTGCCGTTTTTGCATCTGAATCTCAAGCTTTATCCCTGATGGATTTCATACACTATGACTTCCTGACTAATATGGCAGCTTTTGATACTGCTATTGCTATCTGGAAGGAAAAGCGTCGCCATAACTCAGTAAGACCTTTTTCTGCTGTTCGATATATTTATAAGGATGAACCTGTAACGGCTTGGGGTGGTGCTGGAAAGGGAACCGTGGATGATTTACCCGCCAGTCAGTGGACTAGCTATCTGCCTGTAGCTGATCATCCCGAGTACCCCTCCGCATCAGCTAGCTTTTGTGCTGCGCATGCCGAGACAAGCCGCTTGTTTTTACCTCAAGGCGATACTTTGGGATATTCTGTAACTGCTCTGTCTGGCAGCTCTCAGATTGAACCTGGTGTAACACCACAAACTGACTTGAATCTATATTTCCCTACCTGGACTTCATTTGAAGAGGACTGTGGTAATAGTCGTGTATGGGGAGGTGTACACTTTGAGCCTTCAGTACCTGCAGGGCAGGCGGTAGGTCATCAAGTGGCACATCGTGCTTTTCAGTTTTACCTCTCAAAATTAGAAGGTAACTAAGAGAGATGACGTGGGGCAGAAGAATCACTAATTGATAAGCTCGGATCCAATTAGTATCTTCTGCCTCATTTATAAGTTAGATGTTTCTATTCTGGGACCTCTGTTCATCTATGTTTAAAATGTGAGCTAAGTTGTCATTAGATAATCTTTTATCTCGATACTTGGGAAATCTAGAGTGGCTTTCGATCACAAGAAATGTGAACCTAAGAACCCGATAATAAGTTCACTCAAGTGACTGAAAAGGCCATATAGATAATGCAGCCTATTGTACCATAAGTTAAGAAGTGAAATACTTGACAATGATTTTTGACAGAGGAGCCTGAATCTCAGTAGGGAACAATATCCCGTTGATGTATTTCTGCAGTTTTTAGATGTTTTACAGGGCTTAACTTTAATTAAAATATAATTCGGTCCTGTTTCTCTTATGCTAATTACTTTACTTATAATAATTGGATTGTTATTGCCTGCAGTATGGCAGGTATTGTTAGGATAATTGTGATGAAGCGAATCCCTGAACCCTTCCGTATAAAAATGGTTGAGCCGATCAAGATGACAACCTATAAAGATAGGGAGGTTGCACTCAATAAGGCTGGATTAAATCCGTTTTTACTGCGCAGTGATGATGTCTATATTGACCTATTGACAGATTCAGGTACTGGTGCAATGAGTGATAATCAATGGGCGGGTTTGATGCTTGGTGATGAGTCCTATGCCGGTAGCCGAAACTACTACAATTTGTGCAATGCAGTAGAGCATTTTTTCGGGTATAAATTGGTTGTTCCTACACATCAGGGGCGTGGAGCAGAACAAATTTTGTTTCCTGCGCTGATTGAGCGTATGCGTCAAGTGCGTGGAGGGACGGAGCCTGTATTTATTTCAAATTATCATTTTGATACTACTGCAGGGCATATAGAGTTAAATGGCGGAAAAGCAATTAATGTGGTGGATAAACGTGCTTTTGATACCACGACAGCATACGACTGGAAAGGTAACTTTGATTTACAACGCCTGGTTGCCACTATTGAGGAGCACGGAAGCCACAATGTCTGTGCGATTATAACTACTGTGACCTGTAACAGTTCTGGTGGTCAGCCTGTGTCCATGAAAAATATGCAGGCAGTTTATGAAATTGCTACTAAGTATGATATCCCAGTGGTAATTGATTCGGCTCGATATTGCGAGAATGCTTACTTTATAAAGCAAAGGGAAGAGGGGTATCAAGAGAAATCGATTTTAGAAATTATTCGCGAGATGTATCAATATGGGGACATGTTGACAATGTCCGCAAAAAAAGACCCTATGGTAAATATTGGTGGCCTTTGCTGTATTCGAAACAATGAGGAACTGTTTCAAGCCGTACAAACCCGCTGCGTCCCTATGGAGGGTTTTGTGACCTACGGAGGGATGGCTGGTCGCGATATGGAAGCGCTGGCCCGGGGGCTCTATGAGGCTGCCGATGAGAGCTATTTGAGCTACCGAATTGGCCAAGTGGCCTATCTGGGAGAGCGATTGAGATCTGCTGGAGTACCCATTCAATATCCCACAGGTGGGCATGCAGTTTTTGTAGATGCATCGAAGATTCTTCCCCATATTCCATCAGAGCAGTTTCCGGCACAGGTGTTAACCAATGCGCTGTATCTAGAAGCGGGAATCAGGGCTGTGGAAATTGGCTCTTTACTTCTTGGGCGGGACCCGGATACCGGTGAACAAAAGAAAGCAGATCTAGAATTAATGCGGCTTACTATTCCACGTAGAGTCTATACAAATGATCATATGGATTATGTAGCAGATGCGATTATCGAACTTTGCTCGCGGGCCAATGAATTGCGGGGGCTAGCTTTCGAGTATGAGCCACAAGTTCTACGACATTTTACTGCCAGATTTACAGAGATTTGAGCTATAATTAACTATTTTTTCTATTATAGTAAAACCATTCTTTAGTATATTTTACAACTAAAATAAGGTGGATACATTGGATGTTTGTATCCACCTTATTTTTTCTAGAAATTATCTTGCTGCCTTACCTGGTTCCAGCTGGCCCCTAAGTCGGTCGACTCATAGAAATCACCATTGGCACCATCGCAGGAAACTAATAAACGATCGGCAACCAGAGGAACTATAGAGGTGCAGTAATCTGTAGGTGGTTTATTGTCTGTAGATATCCAGCTTTTTCCGCCATCCGTTGTTGTTAAGATTCTGTTTTCTGTTTCACGATCCCTACCAGAAAAGTTACTTTGTGAAAAACCAACAATCGCAACGGCTTCATTGTCAGTTGAGAACCAGGGAACGGATCGAAATGTGAAATTTCTATTTATACAGCGATTTCTGGAAGATTTACTTTCTTTACATTCTTTAATGTACGTAGTTATTTTATCCTGGTTGCCATTTTTATCAATTTTGTAATAGGTTGGCTTTCCTGTCCAGGACCAGAAGCCAGCTTCCTCGACACCTAACTGAACTGCGCCTGCGTCAATAATTGCATTTAGGTCAAAATCATCTACTGTTTTTTCGATCATCCAACTTTCAGGATCATAGATGAAGATTTCGCTATTGATTGGCGAAAATATAATACTTCCATACGTTGATTGCTCACGGACAGTTATGTAATTCTGGCCGTTGAATTCAAAAATAGTTGTATTGTATATATGTTGGTCACTCTTGGTGTGGGCTTTCATTTCCCCTATTTTTACTTCCGCAATATGCTTCCATCCTTGACCTGATCTTGAGGAGTATTGATTCAAAAGTTTCCACTTTACTTGTGAATTTGCTACTACTCCCCTATAAATATTCACTTCAAAGTCGCGAGTAACTAGAAGTTCTATCTCTCCTGTATCTAGAAGTTTCAGGTTTTCAATGTGAGTATTATGCTCCAATGATATGTCTAGCCAGTCCCCTTTAGCAGAGCGCCAGAATAGGGCGCCTTCACTCCCCCCGACTACTAGATCACCATGATTGTTTTGTGCGATAGCCGTTAATTCATGATTGGTGTCAACAGCATCAAGCTCCCAGTCCCCGTCGGGAGTACGTTTCATAAACACGCCGACCTTTCCAAGAAAGTAGATGGAATTATCAGGAGAAATATACTCTTCGCTGTATGTCAGGGGGTTCTGTGCAATGGATATATAAGCTGACTCTCGCTCTTCATCATTTTCATCGATATGCCACCCGTTGATTGATTGAGGATCGTATTTTATGAATGGAAAGTGCTTTGCAATTACCTCTCCTTCTTTTGATTCAGGCGCGCGAATCAAAAGGTCAAGGTATCTATCACCTTGTGGCTTTGGATAATAGATCAAAGTACCAAGATCAGTGACCTCACCCTGCGTAACTGAAAAGGTCCCCAGCTTCTCATCTGCACTTACGAAACGGCTGTACCATCCATTACCGTTTGAATAGAACGCCCGAATGCTACTAATAGAGTAATTCCCTGGTTTGACAGAAGAGGCAAATACCGTTGTACCATTTAGCTTTGGTCGATCCGCAAGGAGACGTTCCGGTTTTATGGATTTAGACTCGTTCAAGTTTTCCGGGTTAATTGTGAGTTGATTAAACGGCAGGGCAACTCCAGAGGCGTTAATGATTCGAGCGACAACAATTCCATCTTGTTCGCTAATAGGGGCGTCTTCTTTCAATGTTGTTAGCATATTAACTTGCCCCGCACAACCTTGTAGAAATAATAAACAGACCGCTAAAAGAAGTGGGCAAGACTTAACGTACCTGAGAGGGTTCATCCCTGACATATTATTCTCCATAATTTGGACCAAAGCTTGCCAATTGTATTGCATTTGGCTCTGAGATAGTATTCAAAACGTTGTCACTTATTTATAAATAAACATATGGAAGTGTTATTTTGACACTAAATTTAAGAAGCGTGATGCCGATAGGCTATCAGGCAAGTGGAGTTAATACTCTTCTTAAAGGCATAATATTTGCGGCAATCCTTGTGTCTGAATCAGTAATTGCTCGGGCGCTGTCATTGGTACCCTATGATAGTCCGCCTGAGTTAGAGGGCGGGCGTGGGTATGTTTTGGTAAAGCTCGATGTAGGAGGTACTGCGCCCTCAATAGAGTTTGCTAAGATGTACGCTAATGGAAATAAATACCTGCTGAGTGGGCAAAAATATAAACTGCGAAAGAAAGGTCGTTATAAAGTCAGCCTCAAGGATAAGTCCGAAGGCTTTTACCTGATGACAGTCCCTGCTGGCCTGTACCAAATTACCCAAATAAATGCACCTTACTTCAATCTTCCCTACAAACTAGATACTGCTAAGCGGCGCACATGGCGTTTTCATGTGGAAGCTGGAAAAACAAATTATATTGGCAGCTTGTTTATAGGTAAGCAAAGAAAGTCAGATACGGTAGAGGTCTATTTCAAAAATCGAATAGCAACAGATTTAGATGGAGTTCAAGAAGCCTTAAACTCATTAACTGAGTTGTATCCTCTGGTATCTGGTGCGGGAGTGCAAGATGAATTCTTGCAAAGTTGGTTAAGTCCTCTGGAGATAAATCAATGATTGTTTTTTTTCGAGGGGCTTTATTGGTTTTGTTATGCATTCTGGTGAAAATTGGTCCAGTAGTAGCAATGCCAGCAGAAAGCTACTTTAAATCGGTTGATACTATAACAGCACAGGTTAGTCCAGATGGAAGGTTGGTAGCGTCCATTAAGCAGAGTGACGCTAGTCAAAAGTTAGATATTTGGAGTCGTAAAGATGGATCTAGTCATACCCTAATTGATCTCGAAACATTGACTTCCAGGGATGCATCAATTCAATTTATCCGTTGGGTTGGCCCAAAGTATCTTGTTGCCCAGTTTAAGGAAGTCAAGAAGGGTGTTAAAAATTTACTAGATACCAAGCCAGCTTATCGACTATTAGTGCTTGATGTATCAGGCTCCGAAGGCCAGCCTCCAGAAATATTTGAGGTAAAAACGCCGGGTTGGTTGGTCCATGCGTTGCCAAACAGGCCGGGCCATTTTCTGTATGCAAAAAGTGGGATTTACTCCAAGGTATACAGTATTGACGTATCTAAGCTTAACCGATTTAAACAGAAAGCAAGTAAACTTTTACGAAAAGATGGAGGCCAGTTTACAGTTCAGAATGAAGTGGCGTCGGTTGAAGGGTATGCGATACGCTGGTTTTTTGATCCATCAGGCCAGCCAAAGTCCGTTTTGTTTTTCAATGACAGCAAGCTTCATCTGAGTAAAGTTGTTGATGGAAACTCTACCGCCCCAATAAAGAGTTGGTCTGAAGAAGAGTTGGAAGAGGAGCCCGCTCCCGGAGCAGAGCATGGAGTCCTTATTCCGGTGTCTATAAGTTCAGAGCCTGGAACTTACTTTTGTTTAGATACTAATTCGGAGAAAGATCGGGTAGTTTACCGCTGCAATTTCACTAGTGGAGAACAGAGCATAGCTTATCGATCTGATAGCTACGATATTATCGATCTGGTAATAGAGCAATCGACAGGGGAGTTGATTGGTGTAAAAGTCGTTCATAATGGACGGTTAGAATATCAATATATTGATGAGGATAGACAAGAAAAAAATGGCATGGCGAGTCTACTAAAAACAACAGTAGGAAGAAGCCTCGATAGTACTATAGAACTTTACTATAGTGAGAGCCACGGCCAGCCAGGACGTTATTTCATTAGCAGGAAAAACCAGAAAATTGACCAGCTAGTGGCCTCAAAATTTCCACATTTAAATGATCAGCTTGAGAGTCGCCAATACCACGAGCAGGTTAAAGTGGAGGGATTGGATATTCCCTATATATTGACCATGCCAAAAGGTAACGGGCCATTCCCTCTTATAGTTATGCCACATGGTGGTCCTCTTGGCGTTTTTGACCATCAGTATTTTGACTACTATACACAGTTCTTTGTGGCGAATAATTATGCCGTTTTAAGGGTGAATTATCGAGGGTCGAGTGGTTATTCAACTGAGCTGGAGGAAGCGGGTGTTCACCAGTGGGGTAACTTAATGCTTGAAGATATATTTCAAGCAACAAAGGTGGTAAGTGACCGAAGCGATATTTTGTCTTCGGAAATTTGTTCTGTTGGAATGAGTTATGGTGGATATGCTGCACTAATGATGGCTATCAAACACCAGCAATTGTTCCGCTGTGCAGTCAGTGTGGCCGGTGTCACAGATGTTAACCTCTACCTGAACTCACCCTATGCAACTGAGGCTCAAAGTAAGTGGATGCAGGAGAATGTTGGAGATACTGTTAAAGACTATGGCAAACTGAAGGACATTTCACCGGTATATCTGGCACAAAACCTTCAAAGGCCTGTATTTATTATTCATGGTGAGAAGGATGAAACTGTTGATGTTGAACATATGTACCGCATGAATATGATGTTAAGTAAGTTTGATAAGGACTATGAGTGGAAACTATATCCAGATATGGCTCATGGCCCTACTGATAGTGAGCACCATAGAGCTATTTTTGGGTCGATCATCAGTTTCCTTAAAAAGAACATGTAGGTTTCTGGGATTATGGAGGCTCGGAGTAATTTCATAGCAGTATTTGTGGGATTACTTAGAGCCATCTATTACCCAATTAGAGAGCTAGCTGAGACTTTAATACTCTCCTTTAAGATGGAAAGAAAACTGCGAGATACTGGGATAAGTGTATCTGTTCCGGAAAGTCGGACAAAATGGCGTCGTGACTGTAACTTTAATTCAAGGATTCTATGGCTGTTAATGATGTAGCTTCGATGTAATCGGTAAAAAGTTTCCTTAGGTAGCTGCTCACTGAAACTGTCAAGTGTCATATCTGAAATAATGGTATTTGTATTGTGGGATTTAACTCCTGTCTCGGTAAGGTGGATGCGACGATAACGACCGATACTGTCGATATAGTTAATTTGGTCATATTCAAATATCTTCATTTGATTGTAATCACTCAAAACCAATCGGTTTCCGCTTGTCGAAGACGTCTGTTGCCCTAAGGCATACATCTCTTGCCGTAATATCTTGCGAATGCTTTTCTTTATTAATTCTGGATGAGCAGGCTTTGTCAAATAGTCGATTGCATTTGTGTCGAACGCACGCAGGGCATAGTGCTGATAGGCTGTTAGAAAGACAAGTTGATAGTTTATATGTTGAGTTGCATTGGCCACATCAAAGCCATTCACCTCTGGCATTTCAATATCAAGGAAAACGATATCAGGGCTTTTGGTTACGATCTGCTTTATTGCTGACTTTCCATCAGTTACTTGCGCCACAACTTTCAATTCATCGAAGGTGTTAATTACTTCTATTAGATTGGATCTTGCTGCAGGTTCATCATCGACAATAATTACTTTTTTAGTATTCATTTTCGCCATTTTCAATCTACGGGGTTATGGATGAATTTACTTGTGGGAAGCGAATTTTCAAACTTGCTCCTTCACCGCTTGAATTTAACTTGAGGGCGTGGTTGTCACTGAAGTTGACTCTTAATGTTTGAGTTAGAATACGTAATCCTTCACCATAGGTAATGTTCTTGTCATCAAAGCATGCCCCTGTATCCTGAACTTCCACTTCTATGTAGCTATTATTTAGTTCGACATTTACACTCACATGACCACTTTTAGCGTAGGGTGCAATACCGTACTTTATGGCATTTTCCACAGCTGGCATTAGTAGTAATGACGGTATATTCATTCCATTCAAATTTTGTGGGCAGTCAATATCAAAGGTGAATCGATCCTCAAAGCGCTTTTGCTGCAGCAAGAGGTATAACTCGATTAATCTTAGTTCTTCCTCAATAGTTATCCATTGGGTTTTGGTTAAGTTGATTGTGTCGCGCAATAAATCGGAAAGGCTGTAAATGAGCTCTTTAGCTTTTGATGGGTGCTGAATGACTTCTGATGCAATCAAATTTAGGGTGTTAAATAGAAAGTGAGGATTAGATTGCATTTTAAGTATTTGTAGCTCTGCCTGTTGTGCATGAAGCTGCGAGCGATAGAAGAAACTTTGCTGTTGAAATATATATATGGCAAAAATATAAACTGTGGATTCAAGTAGTATTATCGCCAATGGTAATATTTTAATATCAGGTACTTTAAAAGTTAATGGGGGTTCTACGATCGGTGCAATGCTTATAAATAGAAAAATGACTACAATTGGTCTAAGTAAGTAGGTATGTTTTTCTTTTAATAATCGTAGAGGGCTGTTGGGAAGATTTTCAATAAAAATGAAAAGAAGGTGACAAAAAATAAATGTTCCCCATATTTTAGCTGTAGCCAACAGGAAGAGGTGGGGGGTTAGTGACTCAAGTGAATAAAGTGTAGCAGAGACGATAAAGATATTCACCCATGGCCAAATTAGAAGAAATATCCATGCTTGGATCTTATTTATTTTGCGAAATTCAAACAAGGTTCCTTGCCTATATTGCATTCAATATCGATTTTATATATCAGAATATCAACAGTGAATGATATAGGTAATCTTATATGAAAGAAACTTGCCATTTGCTCCATTGAGCTTGAAATATGCACCGTTCATACAAAACATTCTCGATTGCAAGCAAATTTTTAAGTATCTAAGCATAAGTTTATGTATCTCAGGTTCTTAAATTGGCGGAGGTTAGTCATGTGCTTTTTTATTGAGTTTTCCCTGTTTAATTAATGATAAAACTTCCAACAGTTCTGGTCGTGCGGAGATTTTCACCATCCGCACAATTCTGTTATAGGTGGATGATCTGATGGTGATATGAATATCCTCTCCAGTTAAAGGAATTTATATTTAATGTAAAAGGAAGGTTTATATTATGAATTATTCTTTTGTCTCTATATCTATAACTCCCCAATATATCTCTATATTCCGGTGCCTGTTCGGTATCTGCTTTTTGGGTTCCCTATTGGTTGCTTGTGACTCGGATGACTCTGAAGATGTCTCAGGGACAGAGATTCCCTTAGTTACAGGTCCAAATAGCGATGCTTGTAAATTGTCTGAAAGTGAAATATATGCAACCGCTACGGGTTTGGAATATATTGTTACTCCCGATGCCTGTTTTGACTCCCTTTCAGGATATGAATTTGAGCCAAGTTACGTAGAAATTGACGGCTTAAATATGCATTACGTGGATGTTGGGCCTGATAATGGCGAAGTTATATTGTTACTACATGGCCAACCCAGCTGGTCCTATTTATACCGAAAAATGATCCCGATCCTTGCTGATGCCGGTTACCGAGTGATTGCACCAGATAATATTGGAATGGGAAGGTCAGACAAGCCGATCGACGTCACAGTTCATCAATATGAACAACATGTTGCTTGGACTAAGGCGTTTATTGATAAGTTAAATTTAACTGATATTAATCTATTTGTACAAGATTGGGGAAGTGTTATTGGTCTTCGTATTGCAGGTGATATGCCACAAGTTATCGGAAGGCTAGTTGTCGCGAATGGTGACCTTCCGGTGATTCCATTGGGGGGAAATCCTTATATATACCCGACTTTTGAGATTGATGAATCACTGGGTGATGCAGAAACATTCTTTACTTCAAAATCGACTGACAGGGTGGAGGGATTCCAACAATGGATTAACTATGCTTCTAGTGTACCGGAATTAATTGCTGGAGATGTGGTACAAACATTGACTATTAACCTGCTAAGTGATGAGGAAGTACTTGCGTATAACGCCCCCTACCCAAATATTGAGTATAAAGCGGCAATACGAGCATTTCCTGCGATGATGGTAGGCATTGAAATGCAGAATTTTTCTGCCTGGAAAACACTTGGAGCTTTTCACAACCCATTTATGTTTAATGCCGGTGAGTATGATATCAACTTGGGGAGTATTGAAACGCAACAGAAGTGGGTGGAGCATGTACCAGGTTCGGATGATGGTGATCATAGGCGCTTTGCTGCAGGCCACTTTATTCAAGACGATGTAGGCGAGGAATTGGCCATACACTTTTTAGATTTCTTGCGAAATACTACGGTTGAGGAACCATTGCAAGCTGGCGGTCCACTCTTTAATTTTCGCTATTGTGAGATATTACTGTCTTATCTAGACGGAGCTGAGGAGTCAACAGAGATTTGGGGTACCCCGGGTGTTAATTTTTGTCCCCAAAATCAGTGGGATGCTATCAACTTCAGCGATATAGAAATTGAGTATGGTGCGCTTTTTGCAATTCCTAACGGGCCGCGTTTTTTTGTGGTGGATGAAATTTTAGGTGGCGATATTGTCTCACCTAGTCCGGATGATGAACACCGTTTTTTCGGTGACTTAGAAATGCGCTTATTGACTACCACGAATTATAGTTCTGATCTCGGAGAGAGTGTTTCCTATATTCCTGGACAAGTACTAAGGAATAATACTTGGTTGTTTTATGAAGGCCGTCGTGTTTATGAGCTAACTGATATCAGTGGGCAGGTGTATATTATGCAATCATTTAGTCGTATTGAGGTCTCTGATCTTCAGTTTGACGATTTAAAAGACCTGGGAAGTCGCCTCAATCTGCCAGAAGGCTGGACATTTAGAAGTCGCATTCTAAGTGAGCCATTAGAAGTCTCCGCCATCGATGGTATTGCTGAGGTGGTACAAGACGACTTAGGTAATAGCTACCAGTTAGTGCCGTAATATAAATGAAGTAACATTCATCGGTGTTATAAGGAATTACTGTTCTTTAAGAAGCCCATTTTTATTAAAGTGGGCTTCTTATGCATCGCCATACCCTTCAAGTGCATAGGTTAATGGAGGCTTAGGTGGTCTCTATGTCAAGTTGCTAGCGCTTGTTACTTGTGACTCTGCCAATTAAACGAGTTTCACGCTCTATCCCTGGGATTTATCTATAAATATCCTCGCTTCGCCGATATTCCGCATTTGAGGTGTTGAAACTCATTTTGTTACAGTGCCTACTATAAAATAGGAAATTGAAGTTTTCTTTATAGAAACCTTTTTAATGAGTTTTATGTTGCGGTCTTATAAGAATGATTAATGTAAAAAGAGCGGGTTTAGGTGTATTGGTAGTTTCATCGGTCCTAATGGGGTGCTCAGTTACTGATAACCAAACTGATGTGGCCGGTAGGGAAGCTATTGACAACTCGGCGCTACTCCATGATCTAGCGGATCAATATGCTGAAGCTTATTTAGAAAACTTCCAGCCGTACGCTTACTTCTCAGATATGGAGCTGGACAGGCACAACCTTTTTTTAAGTAACTCCCCCAGTAACGCTGCCTCTCTAGCGGCATCTGAGGACAGAATACTCAATAAATTGGCAGAGATAGATCTTAATGGTCTAAAAAGTGATCAAGAGAAGGTATTCTACTTCAAACTAAAAGAGCGATTAGAGTCCAATGTTGGCCTAAGGGTGTGTAAGACTGAACTCTGGTCTGTTGATCATATGTTTGGGCCTCATATCATTCTTGGCTTTTTGACCGAGGTTCAGCCGGTTGAAACAGCCCAAGAAAAGGCAGATGCGATTGAACGTTGGCTTGACGCGGCTCGTTACTATGAGCAAGAAATAGCCAATCTCCGCCGGGGGTTAGAGCAAGGTTACTCCGCACCTCAGAGTGTGGTTAAGCGAGTCATTCAGCAAGTTGATGGCTTGACCCAAGTACCTATCGATGAGCACCCGTTCTTGGGGTTAGCGAAGAAAGCTGGGGACCCTGAGTTTGAAGCTGCATTTAAACAGGTGCTTTCAGATTACGTTATCCCCTCAATGGAGAATTACAAGAATTTTCTAGAGTCTGCCTATTTACCTGAAGCCAGAGCGGAGCTTGGTATCCATGCGATTCCTAATGGCCGTAAATGTTATATGGCTCAGTATCGTTCTTATACGACTTTGCAGAGAACACCTGAAGAAGTTTTTGAGTTGGGTTTAAGGGCTGTCAACTCAAACAAGAGCGAAGTGGTTCGCTTAGGCAAGGAGTTCTATCAAGTAGATTCCTATTCTGAGGCAGTGGCAAGGGCCAGTGAGGATAAAACTCAGAAATTTAATAGCGCTGATGAAATGCATCAGTTTTATGAGCGCCTGGTAGATAAGTCTAGAGATTTAACCGTTGACTTCTTCCATGAAATGCCTTTGATCGAAATGGAAGTAAAAGCTATCCCTGAGCATGAACAGGGATCAGGTCGCAGCGCACACTATATTCCGGGCACCAAGGAGCGCAAGGCGAGATTTGGATATGATCCGACAACTTACAAGGATGAGTCTTACGCTTCTGCAGAGAAGGTTACTATCCACGAAGGGTACCCGGGCCATCATATGCAAATTGCTCTCGTACAAGAGCAAGAAAAGTTTCACAAAATAGAAGATGCTTTGTCTAACTCTGCTTTTGCTGAAGGTTGGGGTAGGTACTCTGAACATCTAGCGGAGGAAGCGGGAATGTATCAGTATGGGTCAACCAAGATCCTAAGGAGAGCATGGCCTGCGCGAGGTATGGTAGCGGACACCGCAATGCATGTACTCGATTGGAGTGATGAAAAGGTTGCGGAGTTTTTGCAGGATTCTGGCGCTTCATTTGCAAAAGGCCCGAGGACTCTGATGGACCGAATGGCGGTTATGCCTGCGCAGCTTACTTCTTATGATTCTGGTGCCCTCGAGATTTTCGCCTTGCGAGAACTGATGCAAAATGAACTTGGTGAAGACTTCGATATTAAGGACTTCCATGAAATCATTCTGAGAAATGGCAATGTTCCTATGGCCGTACTAAGTGAGCAGGTAAGGGATTTCATTCAGGATAAGAAGCAAGGGTAGCTGCGTTTAAGTCTGATCTCGGGCTCGTGTTATTGCGAGCCTGAGCTACACAGTTGGGTGCCAATTAATTTTTGACTAAGTGTCAGCGCTATATAAGTTGGGTTCCCGAATTGGGCTATGTTTAATTTTTTTACTATAGTGGTTTTTTCCTTCCCAGTTACGATTTTAATCAGTCACCTAAAGTTATCTGATCTGATTAAGTACCAATTTGAGAGGTACCATGAAAAATGGCTTAGGGATGGAAGTCCGATGGCTTTGTTTTTCAAACCGAGGGGCTCTTCCTCTTATGCCTTTCATGCTGTATGTAACAGGTTGGCTCGAGGGGAGAGGCCGGGTTGGATCTTTGGTGATCCTTATGCAGAAATACTCTTTGGGAAAGTGAATTTTTGGGATGAATTTTCTAAATATCACACAATTCTCTTCGCTATCTCTATATTTTTATTCCTCTGGTAGTTGTTAAGATGGTTATAAAGTGGGTAGTTAATTGTTCTCTTAAGAAGTTGCTGCTGCCTGAGTCAAAGTAACTACCCCAAATAAAGCTTCGTAATTATTAATATGATGTTTTTAGGAGGCCTTACACTTACTAAATCCCCATTTGCCTGGACGCCAGATCCCGCATAATTTCTTCAGATCCGCCACCAATCGCATTCACCCGCACTTCACGATATATACGCTCAACACGGCTGCCGCGCATATAGCCTGCGCCGCCCAATACCTGCATAGCCTCCCGAGCGCAGAACTCAAGAGTTTCTGTGGCTTGGACTTTGAGTAGTGCGATATCCGCTACTTTGAGCTGATGTTGTTGCTCTGCCCAGGCACAGAGGTCCAGATAGGCTTGGGTGGCATTGATACGTTGAAGCATCTGGGCAAATTTGTGTCGAATCACTTGGTGATTGGCGAGACGCTTTCCGAAAGTCTGGCGCTCCTGGGCCCACTCAATGGCGTCCTGCAAACAGACCCGG
This sequence comes from Microbulbifer sp. MKSA007, assembly GCA_032615215.1. NCBI lineage: Bacteria > Pseudomonadati > Pseudomonadota > Gammaproteobacteria > Cellvibrionales > Microbulbiferaceae > Microbulbifer > Microbulbifer sp. MKSA007. The sequence continues at coordinate 2,317,765 of CP128433.1, forward strand.
CTGAACTCTACACAGGAAGCGGCAATGCCCAGGCGCTCGCGATTGAAGTTGTGCACTATGGGCAAGAAACCTTGGTTCTCACCGCCAATTAGATTACTCGCGGGCACGCGCACCTGATCAAAAAAGATACTGGCCGTATCAGAACACCACCAGCCCTGCTTTTTATCGAGAAGCTGCCGGCTAACGCCTTCGGCATCCGCAGGGATTAAGAGCAGGGAGATACCGCCGAAGCCTTCCTCGCCAGTGCGCACCGCAGTAGTAAACCAGTTAGCGCGCATACCGCCGGTGATATAGGTCTTTTCGCCGGTAACGATATAGTCATCCCCATCACGCTCTGCGCGGCACTGAAGATTGGCTACATCGGAGCCTGCGCCTGGCTCGGTAACAGCCAGGGAAATATGCTTTTCGCCACGTAATACCGAGGGAATAACCTGATCTTTTAGGGCCTCACTGCCATAGTGCAGTAATGGGGGCAGGGCAATGCCGTGGACCATTAGGCTGGCGTAGAGACCACCAGCGCCGGGGCGGGCTAACTCCTCTGCGGCAACAATCATATGGAAGACATCGGTTTCGATGCCGCCGTAGTTTTCCGGATAACTCATCTGCAGAAGGCCAACTTCTGCGGCTTTTTTCCAAAGCTCGGCGGGTAGCTGGCCGTCTTCGTCCCATTCAGTAATGTAGGGAGTAATCTCGCGGTCGACAAAGCGGCGCAACTGGGTGCGCCATTCCTGATGGCCTTCGTCATAGAAGGGGCTTGCCATACGGGAGGCATCAATATCGTACATGCTGATCTCCTTTAGGAAGTAGCGTCGCTGGGGATTTTGGCGGTTTCCGTGGGAGCGGCTTCGATCTGAACTAACAGCTGGCCACCGCGTACCTGGTCTCCTTCACAGGCGCCCAGTTTAATTACGGTACCGTCGCGGTCTGCGCGCAGGGCGTGCTCCATTTTCATAGCTTCCATTAAGGCGATAGTGTCTCCCCGCTGAACTCTTTGATTGGGCTCAACCAATACCTGCACCAGGCAACCGTCCATAGGGGCCGTGATGCGGCCACTGCCTTCATTAAGGCTCGATTTGGCCGGGGCGTGGGTGATATCGACAAAATGAAATTGCCTGCCGTCTAACAGGAGATGCAGATTGCTTTGGTTGGCTAGGAACAGTCTCTTTTGGCTAACGCCATCCAGCAGGAGTTCAGCACTATAAACTCCACTTTCTTTTTTTGATTTCTCAAAATGGACCCACTGAATCAGGAACTGCTGGTCGCCTACTGAGATTTGATAAGAATTATCTACTAACGCCAGCAGCTCACAGTTTAGGGTTTGTCCTGCAATTTCCAGTCGGTAGTTGATCGGCACGCTGTTGTCACCACTGCGCCAGTCACTGCGGCCGCTACGCCGATCCTGAGGGTTGGCTTGGTGCAAGTGATTAAGTAATGTGGCTTGGGCTGCGATTACTGCTGGAACTGGTTCTGCGGATGTCAGCGTGCTCTTTTGGTCGAGAAAGCTGGTATCGGCATCGCCAGCGATAAACTGTGATTCGGCCAGGATCTTCTGCAGGAAATGGATATTGTTTTTGGGGCCGATAAATTCCAGCCGGGTTAGGGCTTGAGTTAGCTTGCGCCGAGCTTCTTCTCGATCCTGCCCCCAAGCAATTAATTTGCCGAGCATGGGGTCGTAAAATGGCGTAATTTCGCAACCATTTTTCAAAGCGTGGTCGATACGGATTCCTTGCCCCTTTGGCGCTACCCAGTGGAGTACTTTTCCGGCCTGGGGCAGGAATTGTTGTTCCGGGTCTTCGGCATACAGGCGGACTTCAATGGCGTGCCCCTGCTGGGAGACTTGCTGCTGGGAAACGCATAGGGCTTCGCCGCGTGCTACTGCCAGTTGCCAAGCTACCAGGTCAAAACCGGTTACCATTTCTGTTACCGGGTGCTCTACTTGCAACCGGGTGTTCATTTCCAGGAAATAGAATTCGCCGTTGGGGCAGAGTAGAAACTCTACGGTGCCCGCGCCTAGATAACCGCAGGCTCGCGCGGCGTCGACAGCTGCTTGCCCCATTCTTTCCCGCAGTTGGGTGTCGACCGCTGGGGAAGGGCACTCTTCGACCACTTTTTGATGGCGTCGCTGTACGGAGCAATCCCGCTCCCCCAGGTGAATACAGTTGCCATGACGATCCGCAAATACCTGGATTTCGATATGGCGAGCGTTGACCAGTGCCTTTTCCAGAATTAACTCGTCGCTGCCGAATGCACTCATGGATTCACTGCGGGCGGCGCGCAACTGGGAGGCCAGCTCGTTGTCTCCGTGAGCCAGGCGCATGCCGCGCCCACCACCGCCTGCGGCAGCTTTGATCATTAACGGGAAGCCAATGCGCCGCGCCTCGGCGACCAGGGTGTCGTCGTCCTGGGCACCCTGGAAGCCGGGAATACAGGGTACGCCGGCAGCGGCAACAAACTCCTTGGCTTTGCGTTTGTTGCCCATCAATTCTATGACTTCGGCACTCGGGCCAACAAAACTCAGTCCATTCTCTTCGCAAGCGCTGGCAAATTCCGCATTCTCAGCGAGAAAGCCGTAGCCAGGGTGGACGGCAGTGGCTCCGGATTTTTTAGCTGCGGCGAGAATTTTTTGGATATCCAGATAGGACTCTGCCGAAGTCTGCCCGCCAATGGCTACGGCGATATCGGCAGTCTGTGCGTGAAGTGCATCGCAGTCCGCATCGCTGTAGACGGCGACTGTGCGATAGCCTTCCGCCCGAGCAGTTCGCATAATTCGCAGTGCGATCTCGCCTCGATTGGCGATTAACAGGGTCTCTGTTGTCGACATCAGTGCTGCCACTCCGGTGATCGTTTTTCCAGAAATGCACGGGCGCCTTCCCGCCCTTCATGGCCTTGAATTGCACGGGAAAACTGCTGCGCAGCGCCGTCGAGCAGTTGGCCGAGGGCAGTCTCATCGCTCACCCGTGCAGCATCCAGCAAGATCTGCTTGGTCGTTGCCAGGGCGCCGGGAGCGCAGGCATTGATCGCGCCCAAGTGTTCCTGCAGCGCGCCTTCGAGGGCTTCGGAATTATCGAGCAACTGGTGGATTAACCCAATTTCCAAGGCCTGCTGTGCATTGACTTTTGCTCCGCTCAGGGCCAGGCGTCGGGCCTGGGAGAGGCCGACCCGTGCCACGACAAAGGGAGCAATTTGTGCAGGCGGTAAACCCAGGCGGGTTTCCGGAAGGGCAAAGCGGCAACTGCGATCGGCGATAGCAATATCGGCACTGCAAGCGAGCCCGAAACCACCGCCCATTACGGCACCTTCCAGTACGGCAATGACTATTAAAGGGGTGCGATTAAAGCGTTCCATCAGTTCACCGAAACGACGGTTTAGGTGAAAAAATACATCACTATTTCCATCGCTCGCGCCCTGCTGAGCATTGAGCATATCGGCAATATCGCCACCGGCGCAGAAGTTGTGTTCTGCACCCCGCAGTACCAACGCTCGCACCTGCGGATCTTCTTCCGCTTCTGCGAGTTTTTGCAGAAGCTCATCTACCATTTGCAAACTGATGGCGTTGCGCTGTTGCGGGCGATTTAGCGTGAGATGGCGGGCGATGCCGATGGTTTCATCAATAATTGTCTCCATGGCCTGACCTCACGCGGTGGGTTTGCGTTTGCTGGGCAGTATGCCCATCAGCTTACAGATAATGCCGAGCATTACTTCATCTGCACCGCCGCCGATAGCGGTGAGACGGCTATCCCGGTATGCGCGGTTGATGACAGTCTCCTCGATATAGCCCATGCCACCCCAGAACTGCAGGCACTGATCGGGAATAGAGCGGGACAGGCGACCAGCCTTGAGCTTGGCCATTGAAGCAAGGGTAGTGACATCTTGACCTGCCACATAAGCTTCCACCGCGCGCCAGGTTAGAGAGCGCAGGCATTCCACTTCGGTCTGCATTTCTGCGAGGGCAAAGTGGATAGTTTGATTGTCGATCAATGGTGCTTTAAAGGCATGGCGTTCGCGCACATAGTCGATGGTGCTGGTTACACAGTGCTCCAGGCCTTTTAAGTTCAGCGCGGCGCCGGCGAGGCGTTCTTCCTGGAACTGAAGCATCTGCAATAGGAATCCGGCACCTTCATCGCCGATACGGAAATGCTTGGGCACCCTTACATTGTCAAAAAAGATGGGAGCGGTTTCCGATGAGCGCATGCCCAGTTTGTCGAGTTTTTCGCCGATGCGTACCCCTGGCGTTTTTGCCGGAATAATGATCAGGGATTTGTTGCTGTGGGCTTTGCCCTCACTGGTATTCACCAGGGTGCAGAAAAAGTCTGCGCAGGGGGCGTTGGTGATCCACATCTTGCTGCCGTTGATCACATAGTCGTCGCCATCGTTTTTGGCAGTGGTTTTAATTGAAGCAACATCGGAACCGGCGCCGGGTTCGGATACGGCGATTGCGCCGATCATCTCGCCACTCACAGCGGGAATCAGGAACTGCTCTTTCAGATCCTGGCTGCCAAAATTAGCCAGAGCCGGGGTGCACATGGAGGTTTGCACTGAAATTGACAGGGGTACGCCGCCACAGTGGGCGCTGCCCAGCTCTTCCAGGAAAACGGTTTCGTAACTGAAGTCGAGGCCCAGACCACCGAAGTCCGTGGACTTGCTGATGCCCAGCAGGCCCAGGTTGGCCAGTTGTTGGAAAATTTCGTGGATAGGAAAGCGGCCGGCCTTTTCCCATTCCGCCACATTGGGATTGATTTCCTGCTGTACAAAGTTTTGTACAGTGCGCTGCAGTTCCCGGTGTTGATCGCTAAATATCATTATTGTTTTCCCTGCCTTGAAGTGTGAACCCGGTGATTGTGTTAATGGGCAACCGCATTTCCTTGTTGCCCCGGTTTTTCGTTAGAACCTAGCTACGCCAAAGGTATTTTTATTGAGTTTTCTCTGCTCGGCCTCATTGCAAATTTCTAGCAACATGCCTAAAAGTTTGCGTGTATCGCGGGGATCGATAATGCCGTCATCCCAGAGGCGTGCACTGCAGGCGAGAGCATCGGAATTGCCATGCATAAATGCGCTGGTGTCATTTTCCAATTTGTCCAATACAGTCTCATCCACATTGCCACTGCGTTGCATTTTTTGCTCGGTGACGATGCGCATTACCTTGCCGGCCTGGGCTGCGCCCATAACTGCGGTGCGGGAATTGGGCCAGGCAAAAATAAAGCGGGGATCGAATCCGCGACCGCACATGGCGTAGTTGCCGGCCCCGTAGGAACCGCCCACGACAATACTGAGTTTTGGTACGCTGGCATTGGCCACGGCCTGAATCATTTTGGCCCCGTGCTTGATGATGCCGTTGCGCTCCACCTCGGTACCCACCATAAAGCCGGTGGTGTTATGTAAAAACAGCAGTGGAGTGCCACTCTGTTCGCACAACTGAATAAACTGCGCGGCCTTGTTGGCCCCCTTGGGGGTGATCGGGCCGTTATTCCCAATAATTCCTACAGGAAAGCCTTCAATACGAATATGGCCACATACGGTTTGTCGATCGAATTCCGGCTTGAAATCCAGCATGGCAGAGCCGTCGGCGATACGAGCGAGAATTTCGCGCACGTCGTAGGGCTTTTTGCTGTCTGCTGGAATCAGGCCGAGCAGGTCGTCGATAGGATGCAATGGGTCTCGGTAGTCTTTTTGTACTGAGCTTTTAATGGGTGAGGCTAGGGTGGCAATAATTTCCCTTGCTATGCGGATACCATCGGCGTCGTTCTCAGCTAAGTAATCGCCACTGCCGGATTCGGTACAGTGCATTTCCGCTCCGCCGAGGCTTTCCGCATCGGCAATTTCACCGGTGGCTGCTTTCAGTAGCGGCGGCCCAGCCAGATACATACCGGTTTGCCCGCGTACCATGACCACATAATCTGACAGGCCTGGCTGGTAAGCACCGCCGGCAGTAGCGCCGCCATGTACCACGGTTACTTGCGGAATACCGGCAGCGGACATTCGAGCCTGGTTAGCAAACCCCCGCCCGCCGGGAGCGAAAGTGTCGCTGGCATACATCAGGTTGGCACCACCACTTTGTGCCAGGGCGACAATCGGCAAATGATTCTCCAGAGCGATCCTCTGCATTCGCAGGGCTTTATCCATCCCGGCTGGTGAGATGGTGCCACCTTTTACGGCATAGTTATCCACCCGTACCATGCAACGTTGTCCGCTGACCTGGCCAATGCCACAAATGGCTCCACCACCCGCACCGGTACCATCCTGGTCGTCAAAAAGTTTATAGCCGGCAAGGGAGCACAACTCTACAAAAGGCGCGCCGGGGTCGAGCAATAAATTAAGGCGCTCCCTTGGCAGCAGCCAGCCCCTGTCACGATAGCGCGCAGCCTTACTTTTCTCTGCCTGTACCGGGCGTTGCTCAGCTTCACGAAAATGGTTGATCTGTTCCAGCATGGCAGCTTGGTTGTCATTGAACTCTGCCGAGCGGTTGTCGAGCTGGGAATCAATCGGCTGCATTAGAGCTTGCCCTCCGCTTCCAATTCTTCCACTACCTGCGGCCGACGTTTGCGATGGAATCCGTTGAAGCGCTTAGAGTTACGGGCCGCCTGTGGCTGCCAAAGGGGAGAGTGATGTTTGAGACTCGAGCCACCATCGATACGCAGCGTTTGTCCAGTGATATAGCTGGCGGCATCGGAAAGCAGGAAGCACACGGCCCCACTAATTTCCGCTTCCTCTCCCAATCGATAGAGGGGAATACTGTCTCGGAAGCCCGGTAATAGCTCGCGCAGGAATTTGGGGTCGTAAGTATCAAAGCCGCTGGAGAGAATATAGCCTGGCGCTACAGCATTAACTCGAACCCCAAAAGGTGCCCACTCTAAGGCGGAGGTTTCGGTAATATTTTCCATGCCTGCTCGAGCGGCACCGGAATGCCCCATCATTGGCATACCGCCGGCGTTATCTGCGGTGATATTTACGATACTGCCGCCGTGCTGTTTCATAGATTGAACAAAAACTTCTCGGGACATTAAAAAGCCACCGAGCAGGTTACTGCGTACAACAGCATCGAACCCTTTTGTGTTGATCTGCTCAAGGGGTGAGGGGAACTGGCCACCGGCATTGTTCACTAATCCGTGAATTTGGCCCCGGGCCTGGACTATTTGCCCCACTGTCTCCTGCACCCCTTCTTCATCGCGGATGTCCAGGCTGAATAAGCTGCACTCGCCAGCATCGTTGTTGATCTCGCCGGCAACCCTTTCCAGCTTGTCCAGTTTGCGCCCGATCAATACTACATGGGCGCCGAGGCTGGCCAATTCGTGGGCAATGCAGCGTCCAATACCGCTGCCGCCGCCGGTGACGATATAGGTTTGCTCGCTAAAGCTGCCGGAGCGCAGCTGGCTTTGATAGCGCATGAAAGTTTCCTTTTTTACGGCCTTACGGCTAATTCAGTTTTTATTGTTCTTGTCGGCGCTTGCGCCTGCGTGTGGGAAAACGCAGAATGGCTTAACGCTACCAAGCAAGCGCTTGGTATTCAATACTTGGCGCCTATTTGATTAAAAATTCTCAGGGCCGTTAAGATGTTTGACTCAAATTGACCAATATGGGGAGTGGTTCGTGATTGAAAGTGGGCAGGATTTTGTGAGAGTTCCCGAAGAGTTATCGCCGCAGCAGCTGGTAGGTGCTTTGGTGGCAGAGGGAGTGCTAACTGATCCTGAATCTGCCCGTGGACGTTTGCTGAATGCTGCAGCGCGGTTGTTTGAGCAAAAAGGGTTCGCCCGGACAACAGTGCGGGATCTCGCTGCGGAAGTGGGTATTTTGTCTGGCAGTATTTTTCATCATTTCTCCAGTAAGGAGCAGATTCTCTGTGAAGTAATGCGGGAGGTGACGATATTTGCCGGTGCGCGAATGCGAACCGCAGCGGAACAGAGTCGAACACCGCAAGAGAGGCTTCAGGCCTGTATTCAGTGTGAATTAGAGGCTATTCATGGATTGGCAGTACCGGGTTTTTCTATCCTGGTGGTGGAGTGGAGAAGCCTATCCGAAGAAAGTCAGCAGGAGGTTTTACGCCTAAGGGAGGAGTATGAGCAGATATGGCTGGACGCTATTGAGGCCGCCGAATGTCCCGGTGGTGATCCCGCTCTGGTAAGGCGTTTGCTGGTTGGTGCCTTGAGTCACACATACAGTTGGTATAAGCCGAGAGATAAGGGGTTGTCTATTCCAGATCTGGCGGCGCGTGTTCTAGCGATATTCACTCCCTGAATTCTTCCTAAATTGGCAAAGCGTGCCATAAAAACTGTGAACTTTGCCTTCTTTCCTGCCATTTTTGTTTTTGAACTGGCTTGGTGAGAACTGGTGCGCAACTGATTTTCTCTGAATCTTTTACTCTCCGCGCAAGATGTAATAAATGTGACAATTTGCGTCACTTGGTGACAGGAGAGGGAGATGGCGGGCCAGGATTTGTACCAGGTGGTTTCCACGGGAAGGACACTTCACGCCAAAGAACCGGGTCCGGTTATCCGGGATGTGGCGAAGTTGTTCTCTATCTCGGAGCCCCAGGCGCGCAGGCTGCTACTAAAAGGCTGGGTAATTAAAGATCGGTTGGTTTCTGACCAGGCGCTGGAGTTTCGCACCAGTCTGCAGAAAATTGGCCTGCGAGTGGAGGTTTGTCCGGCGGGACGATTTGATAACCGCGAGCTGATTGCAAAGATAAAAGTCGCCCAGCGGCGCAAGGCCCAGGTCAATGCTGCATCGGTGGATGCGCCGGATAAGTCGCGCGCTGGTACTGACCCTTTTGTTCCTGTTAGCCAGAAAACTCTCGAAGCAGACGAGCCCCAGAAAGTCGTTTCATCCACTCCTGCCGCAGGCAATCCAGTAATAAAGCCGGAAGGCTCCCGGGATTCGGTTGAGTGGTATTTATCTGATGCAGGCCGATTACAGGCTGACAGTGTCACCAGTCAGGGAAAGGCAGTTTGGGGAGTGGTCAAAGCAGTAATCGTGCCTTCAATATTCTGGTTGGTACTGTTCGCTTGTGTTTTCTCCAGTGGATATGCCCTATGGCAAATCCCTATGGCTGTTTGGCTGGGAGAACTTACTTGGGTGGGGGTGTCGCTGAGTATTTTAACCGTACTTCTCGCCCTGCTTGTTGGTCTGCTGTTTGTTTGGCCATTTTTCTGCTTATCCTCCCGTTTGCGAGATTCATCGGAGCCCCGTCAGCTGTTGCCCTCTGAAGGTAAGGAGGTCTTGAAGTTAATTAATTCATTGGTCGATAAGCTAGGGCTGCCAAAGATCAGCCAAGTCTTTGTAAGTGCAGACTCCCATATTCTGTCCCAGCCGGGATTTCTCCAGGTTTTTAGGCAGAATTTACCACTTACAGTAGGGCTTGCCAGCGTCGCCTCATTGGATGGAAAGGAGGTCCTGGCACTCGTGGGTAGGGGGCTCGCCTTCTATCGCGGCCGTTTGCTCGGCGCACTTGGTTGGTTGACTTACGGCACCGTGCAGCGATTGGAACTGATGCAGTGGGCTTTTGAAAATGAGCGCAGTGTTGTTAGCCCGGAGAATGCCCCCGGAGCACTGGCCGGGCCATTTCACCGTATGCTAGTGACAGGTGGATATATTTTGCTCCCTATCTTGCAGCGCCTGGAGGCACTGCATTGCCGCTTAACCGCAGGCAGTGCCGTAATGCTACAGGAGAGGGCTGACGGTGTTGCGGCTCAGATAATAGGTAGTGATGCGTTGGCAGACTTCGCCAGGAAGTGGCATCGGTTAGTGCACGCAGATCTCTTAGTGACAGAAATTAATCGCGAAGCCCAGGCGCTGGGACGCAGTTGTGCAAATATTCCCGATGCCGTCCGTTGGATGCAGGAGAATCTGGATGTTGATACCTGCGATGTAGTTGAGGCTGCTATGACGCAGGCCAGGGACCCCTGGGATATTCAGCAGGCGATCGACAGTGAATGTGTAACGGTGTTGATTGAGCGGGAATTTGTGGGGCAGGTTAGATCTGCGATACCCCTGCAATCCATGTTTGTGGACTTTGCCGGGCTGGCAACCGCTGTGACGTCTGAAGTTGCTGGCAAAGACTGTGAGATGGTCGAAAACCGACTTTTACTGAGTTCAAGTAAGGAGTCAGAGGAGTCTGCTGAGGTACTGGACGAGTATTTCAATCGCCTGGCGCCCTTGGCCCTGATGCCTCTGCGCAGGCCATCCTCTGTGGAAATGCAGGCGCTGGATCTGCAGGGCACAATCGATTGGCTGCGCAGTAAACTGGTGGAGTTGCGTGATTTGCGTGGACGCCGGGAGGACTTGCAGGTCAGGGTTTTTACAATGCAGCTGGGAGCGGCGCTGATACGCGGTAAAATCCCTTTTACCGCTGAAGACTTTTGCTTGAAAGGGGCCAGCCTTGTAGGAGCTCAAGAGCAGATCGCTGTTAAGCGCGCTGAACTGGAGGAGTCACACAAGCAATTACAGCAGATTTATGGTGTTTTCTATCAGCGCCTGTGTCTATCCCTGGTAACTATGCCCACGGATCAGCGTCAGACAGCCAGGAATCAGCTGCGCCATTTGGCCGCCTACGATAGCTTGGCACCACATCTGGATCGGCTCGCCGGTTATAGCCACTCGCTGGCAATATTTGCCCAGCACCTATCACCAGAGTTGAATGAAAGGGAACTGCTGCAAAAATATACGGCGCTGTCTTTGCGAGAGACAGATGCCATAGTAGCGGCAGTGGAGAGTTCGGCTCTATTAAGAGAGCAAGGGGTGGCGGCGGCAATAAATTTGAAAGCTCAGGGGGAGCCTTTCAGGCAGCTGCCACAAGGGAGACAGGAAGTGCTGGATTCTCTGCAGGTTATGGAATCGCGTTGCAAACACATTCGCGCTGCGATTCTGGAACACTATCATATCCAGCTAGCCGCCTTGCTGAGTCAGTGTTTGGAGCGGGAAAAGCAGTTGCAGTTGAAGCCACTGCGACTGCTTAAGGCCGGCTAACCGCCGGCCAGTTTTACCGTGTGGTTGCGAGATTCCAGGAATGTTTTGATCTCAGTACGCTTGTCACCCTGAATCTCAATCACCCCATCTTTGAGGGCGCCACCGCAGCCACAGCGCTTCTTGAGCTCTGCCAGGAGCAGCTTGAGTTCGCTGTCAGTGCCTGGCAGCCCGCGCACGCAAGTCACCCCTTTTCCTTTGCGGCCCTTGGTTTCCCTTTGTATTCGAACTATGCCATCTCCATCTCGGCGCTTTTCTGTCCTGGATTCCTCTTTAATTCGACCGAGGTCAGTTGAATAGACGAGACGATTCTCCTTAGCCATGGTTGGGAATACTCCGTTGGTATTTGCTGAAAATGCCGGGAATTGTGCCCGAGGTGCGCAGGATGTCAAAGCCGCTGTAAACGATGTTGAAAATGGGGCGACCCCTGAAGCCTGAGAGGTTAGAATTTTGCCGCAATATGAAACAGCAGCGTAGTTGAGGTGATAGATGGCGTTGACGGGACGTCGCAAACTGCTCAATGAGGTAATTTTCGGAACCGAGACCCGGGCAGGGCGGAATTTTGATGTTTTTTTGATCTGGGCGATCCTGATCAGCGTGGGTTTGGTGCTCCTGACCTCCATAGGTACGGTGCGCGACCGCTATGAGCACTTACTCATCGGCCTGGAATGGGTATTTACTGGCCTCTTCACCATTGAATATATCGCCCGGATATATTGCACGGTGAATCGCCGCAAATATATTTTCAGTTTCTATGGGATTGTGGACCTGCTCGCAATTCTCCCCAGTTACTTGGCGCTTCTCTATACTGGCGCCACCTATCTTTTGGTGATTCGCCTGTTGAGGGTGCTGCGGATCTTCCGAATCCTGAAGCTGGTTCGCTACTTACGTGATGCCAACGTCTTGTTGCGAGCCCTCGGGCTGGCCCGGCGCAAAATCCTGGTGTTTTACTCCAGTGTTTTGGTTATGTGCATTATTTTTGGTTCCCTGATGTTTGTGGTGGAGGGGCCAGGCCACGGATTTACCAGTATTCCCACGAGTGTTTATTGGGCTATTGTGACCATCACAACCGTTGGTTATGGCGATATCTCTCCGCAAACGCCTTTGGGGCAGGGCATTGCTGCAATGACCATGCTGATTGGTTACTCAATTATTGCAGTGCCTACCGGCATTCTAACGGCGGAATTGGCTGGAGAAATGCATCGGGAGCGAGTGCAACAGCGCTGTGATAACTGCAGCCGTAGTGCCCATGACCCAGATGCGGAATACTGCAAATTCTGCGGCCATCGCCTGGAGGATATGGAAGAGAGCGAAGCGCTGTAAGTTATTCGCCCTTTGTCACCGCCGGCCAAAACAGGGCCGGCAGCCATTTATCAGCTTATGGTTTTACCACTCATCCGGGACGCGGACGGCTATGACTTCTGCCTTGGCGCAGAGGCGTCCATTGCTGGTGAGATTGCAGTGCAGAACAGTTTTCTTGGAGGAGCGCTGAACAATAGTGGCTTCGAGAATGACCGGTTTATCGATGGCAGCCGGTGCCAGGTAGCTAATATCCAGTTTGCCGGTGGCATACCAGATCTTGTCACCAGTGCCGACAGCTCGTCCGGCTTGCAGGTAACCATCGGCGATGGCTGTGCATACGGTATGGCAGTCGATAACCGTAGCGATAATTCCACCGTTTAAATATTGAGCAGGTCCAGCATTGTGATGGGAGCTGGGAAGGAACTCGCAGCGGGTTTGATCCTTCTCGGTCCAGTAGCTTTTAATACGCAGGCCCTGGTCATTGTCTGGACCACAGCCGAAGCAATGATTGCCCTGGATCTGATCTTGAATTGCGCTTTCCTGAGTCATATTTATCCCTCGCTATGAGCGCGCAATACTACCGATTTGCGCCGCAGAGTGGAAGAAACTACCCTTGCGGGCTTGCAACAGAGTTATCCGAATTATCTGGACGTAAATACATGGACATATACGGCTTTTGTGCCCCTGGTTTAGAGGCTCTTTACGATGCTTTTGCCAGAAATTTTCGCGAGTGCGGTGATACAGGAGCGGCCTTTGCCGTGCGCCAGCATGGAGAATTAATCTGTTCCTTATGGGCGGGAAGTGCGGATCGGGGTGCAGAGAGGCCATTTACTGAAGACACATTGGCCAATGTCTTCTCATCTTCCAAAGGCGTTCTTGCAGTTTTGGCGATGCAGCAAGTTGCCGCAGGCAAACTGGATTTGGATCGCCCGGTAGCGGATTACTGGCCTGAATTTGCCCCAGGCAAAGAAACTGTCACCGCACGCCAATTGCTGTGCCACCGCAGCGGACTTGTCGCTTTCCGTGAGCGGGTAAAAGACAGTTTGATTTACGATTGGCAGGCGGCTTGCGACCAGGTGGCTGGCAGCGAGCCTTGGTGGAAGCCCGGAAGTGCACAGGGTTACGCCCCATTTTTATACGGCTGGAGCTTGGGTGGATTAATTGAAAGGGTTGCCGAAAAACCCTTGTTGGAACTTTATCGGGAATTGCTAGCCAAACCCCTCAATCTTGATGGGGGCTTTGGGGCAAATGGACATCGTTCGCAGAGAATTGCCGATGTCAGCCCGCTGAAACAACCCTTACCAGAGCTTCGGGAAAATGCCATTGGCCGCGCCATAAAAGAAGACCGCAAAGGGCCTGTTGCGATGGCATTTAGCAACCCGGTGAGCTTGATGATGGGTACCAATAGCTCCGAGTGGCGCGGTGCTTTAATTCCTGCAGCCAATGGCCACTTCAGTGCGAGAGACCTGGCAGCGGTTTACGGTGAACTCACCTGTGACGAGCCGACTATTTTGCCCAAGCGGTTGATAGATGAAGCGGCAAAGGAGCAGAGTCATGGCCACGATAAAGTATTGCAGGCTGAGGTGAGTTTTGGTTGTGGCTTTATTCGCAGCAGTTCCGCGGCGGACTTGCGCTTTGGGGGTAGCCAGGGCTTTGGCCATCCGGGAGCGGGTGGTAGTGTCGGCTTTGCTGACCCGGAAAGAGGGCTGGGCTTCGGATACGTGACAACTCGTTTGGGGCAGAGCTTATTTATGGATCGTCGAGCGGTCGGTCTGGTAGATGTTCTTTACGGGTTGTTGTGATGACTGAAGAAATAAAGGCTCTGGTAGAGCGGGTCGATGAACTGGAGAGCCGTTTGGCTTTCCAGGAAGACACTATAAGCCAATTAAATGATGTGATTACTCGTCAGGATACGGATATTCGCACTCTACTCGCACATATGCGCGAGTTGGGCGAAAAGTATCGGACGATTGCTTTTGAGATGCAGGGGGCCGGCAAGCCGCTGGATGAAAAACCTCCGCATTACTAATTCAGTGGTTACAAAAGGGTTTTTATAGAAGTCCACAGGGGCTGGCACGAAATTTTTTTGTTACTAAGTGACAGACATAGAGGTATTCGCTGCCTCTTGGGGGTGACTTTAAAAACAAAAGCGTCTAAAAAAATTGCCTCAGTGGAGCGTGAGGCTATTGACAAACTTTTCCACATACGCAGTTGGTAAAATTTGCCCTCAAACAAGAAGATATCCACCGCTATTGGACGTCAAGGCAGATTTCTAACTTGTTGTTTTTAAAAGGAAAACTGAAGAGTTTAAAAAATGTGCAAAACGCTGTAGGCGAGAGTTTACGCCGGCTGGCGCCATGGATAGCTTATTAGTGCACAGTTTTATCCACAGATTTTGTGGAAGACCGGAAAGCTGATCACTTCTTGCTCGCTACTTTGTCCGTCATTGGTACGTAGTTATGAATAGTTAGTACGTAATGGGGACTAGTCAGTAGAACTGACAATAAATTCGCTTTAGTCTATGGAAAATTTCATTGGGTTGGTTCAGCCGCCAGTCAGATAGTGTGTTGAACAATACAGAGATTGCACAAGACATGTGTAGCTCAATACCCGTTACTTAAAAATGCGTTAGGAGAGCCAATAATGAAATATTGGGTAGCAGCCCTGGCACTGGGTTCGATGGTTGGTTGTTCCACATTGGACCCTTACACAGGTGAAAGTAAGACCAGTAATGCCGCCAAGGGGGCTGGAATTGGAGCTGTAACTGGAGCGATCGTTGGTGTCGCTACTGCCAGTAAGAAAGACCGTGGTAAGGGAGCCTTGACTGGTGCCCTGGGTGGCGCGGCGATCGGTGGTGGCATTGGTTACTATATGGATCGTCAGGAAATGTTGTTGCGTCAGCGCCTGGAAGGTACCGGCGTACGTGTTGAGCGTGAAGGTGATAATATTCGCCTGATCATGCCTGGTAACATTACCTTCGGTACTAACCGCGCAGATATTCGTACAGACTTCTATGACACTCTGGAATCGGTCACTGTTGTATTGCAGGAGTTTGATAAAACTGCAATTCGAGTCAGCGGCCATACCGATAGCACTGGTTCAGATGTGTACAACCAGAGCTTGAGCGAACAGCGTGCTAATTCCGTTGCTGGCTTCTTCAGCGGTCAGGGCGTTTCTGCAGGTCGGGTACAGGCGGTAGGTTACGGTGAGCGTTATCCTATTGCCAGTAATGACTCTGAAGCTGGGCGTCAGGCCAATCGCCGAGTTGAGTTGGAACTACTGCCTTTATAACGATCAGGTCAGATAATTTCTACCTTTAGTCGTTCTTTTGTTGATAGTGCCCAGATTGTTCGGTTTGGGCACTACACCCCTTCATAAATTCCCTTTATTATTCTGCTCAATTTCTTAACTATTCCCTTAATCCGCAATTTGTTTGTCCCTGCAAAGAGTTTCCGGCTTTGATCCCTGATTACTCAGAGGATGACGTATTGAGAGAAAGCTTTCTCACTTATCCTCTTGCCATCTTCAGAATCTTTTCCGAACTGTTTTTGTAGTTGCCGCTCAAACCATTCTATTTAGATCAAGGCTCATCTTTGGATTTCCGTGTTGTCTTGTTTTCAGACTTATATAAATCTAGCGACCCTAAGATTTAGCATTAGTTTGATTTCAGTAAATTTTTAGAGAATGTTTTGTGAGCCAAACGAGAGTGGTTATCAGTTCTTTGATGTCTCAGTTTGTTCGACTGCTAAAAATTAGACGTGCCAACATTTTTATAGAGATCATTTGCCAATCATATTTTCTACCTATGAATAATTGATTTTGTGGCCATGTATGCAGAGATAGATTTTCTTGCTTTTTGATTTTTAGAGCATTGGCCGTCAAGTAAGCAGGAAAGTCCGAAAATTAAGTTGTCTAGGGTTGGGTTGGCGCTAATAATAATTTCTTAGTTTTATTATTTTCTGGATTTGTACTTTATGTGATTTATATTTTTGACCAGCTTTTTATGTTGGTACACCTGTGCAAGTTGAGGTGGTGTGAGTCGTAAGTTTTTATTGTTTTTTCTGTCGCGGATATTTTTAGGTGTTTAGTTGGTGGAATCAGTTTTGATTGGTACCCCCAGGCAAAGGATCGCATAAATACTTCTAATTCGAAGGGTGTAGCGCCAGATTTTAGGGCTGTGTTAATAGTGGAGGTTGTTCCTTCCCTCATTCGCCACTTCGATTGGTAATTTAGTTGTTGGATGGATGGATGGATGGATGGATGGATGGATGTTTGTGTCTGTCTCGTCGGAGAATTAATTTGACACATTGAGGTGGGTAAAGAATTCCATAAGTATTATTTTTCATGGTTTCACTGCTGTAAATGGCTGATCTATACGCTGCAGAAATATAATAATGGTGATTGTGAACCTGGCTGGTTTTAAGAGGCGATAAAGTAAAATTTTGCAGGAAGCTTGTCCTTTTGGTTGGAAATGATGAGTCTTAAGATGTGGGCCTGTGATGATCGTCAAGCTTCATTACTTAAATGTTTTGTGAGATTCATATTGGGGCTGAGGGCTTCAAGCTCTTTTCATGAAGGTCTATGTCATTTTCAGTTCTTCACTAAAAGATTTTATCCATAAGATGGAAAGGCTATCTCGATAACTTTTGGTTGGTAATTAATAAGGGGTAGCGGTGATCTTGGCAGAAGGTGTTGGCTAAAAGTAGGTTCTGAGAAGAGTGCACAATGAGTTCTTAACTTAAAGCCTTGACTCTCCTCTTAAGGGAAGAGTTTAGAATTTTAGTGGCTCAGGTAAAGATAGGGGTCTCACTTAACATGCGGTAGATGTAGTAGCTGCGCCTAATTGCTGAATCGATCGTAAAGCTATTGATTGAGTGGTTGGATGTTAGAGTTGGTAAATAGTTCTTGGCTTTAGTGTTTTATTGCAATTTTATTACATTTAAATTTTTCTAGTAGGTTTTTGTTCTTTTTTTGTTTGTGATTTGGAGTTTTTTTAATTTTGGGTGATTTCTTTACACCCAGGCCCGGTCTGTGGGGTGGGGTGGAAAAATTGAGGCAGTGTTGTGGGTCCTTAATTGGCATTTTATTTAGATGTGTCAAAAAAACAGTCTTCAATCATTTGCTGGTGTGCATGCAAAAGACGCCAAAATTTTTAGGGTGGAAAATACTATTTATCGTTGTGTAAGTGAAATAATTATTGGTTCATCTGTACCAATTGAGGTTGTTAGTTTTATTGGTACAGCTTGTTAGTACAAGTGGGATGAAATTTGATCAGTTAAAAGGCCCCAAATTTTGGGTGACTGGTTATTCTTTAAGGTAATATCAATATCACTTTACAGAATATGCAAGGTTAGTACATCCTAACGCAAAGTCACTTAATTCCATCGAGTTATTTTGCCTTTTTACGCCAAGTTAGATTTGCGAGAAAACATAAAGAACCCTTCTGGGTTGATAAGTTAGTTGTAGGTGTTTGCCGTGAAAAGTAGTCTTCTATCGTCATACCAGGGCCTTAAAGAAAGTAAAAAGAGAACGATATCGATCATTATTTGCTCTGGTGCCCAGTGCCTGGATATCACAGGTCCAGCTGAGGTGTTTACGTTTGCTAATAAACAAATGGCCGATTTTGGGTATGGCGAAGATCAGCTGTATAAAATTGAATTTTTGGCTGCAAGCAAGGAGCCGAGGCAAGTAACTACTGGCCTGAAAGTACATCCAGATAAATGTTTTTACGAGGCCGATTCCATCCATACTCTTTTAGTTGGAGGTGGTACTGCGAAAAGTTGCCTTGATTTAACGGATGACAGTCTGTTTCTTGAGTGGTTGAAAGTTAAGGCAAAGGAAGTTGAGAGGATAGGGGTTAGCGGAAGTGGTACATTGGTACTTGCTAAGGCTGGAGTTTTATCAGGGCATCGGGCTACAACCCATGAAAAATACATCGGTGATCTAAAAAAATATAAAGATATTGAAGTAGATGACAAAGCGATTTTTGTGAGAGATAAGAAAATCTACAGTTCTGTAGGGCGAAGTGCAGGGATAGACTTGGCCTTAGCTATGGTTGAGGAGGACTTCGGTCGAAAACTGGCCCTTTTAGTTGCTCGGGAAATGATTTTGTACCTGAAGCGTGATGGTGATCAGAGTCAGTACAGTAGTTATTTGCAGGCACAATTAAAAAATAATAGGTTCTCCCCGTTGTTGGAATGGATAAACCTTAACTTAGAACAGTCTCTCAGTGTTGATTTTTTGGCCAAAAAACAAGCAATGAGCCCCCGAAATTTTTCTCGCTGCTTCACAAGCGAAATAGGTGTAACTCCGGCTCGGTATTTGGAGCAGGTTAGAGTTGAGAAGGCCTGTCAGTTAATATTGGAGGCAGGGATTAGTCAGGATGTAGTGGCAACCCAGTGTGGCTTTTCGTCGCAGGAACAAATGAGAAGGGCGTTTCTTCGGCAGAAAGGTATTCTTCCCAGTAAATACCGCAAACAGTTCGCTTGAAAATACTGGATTTCGTTGATTTTTGGCTTATCTTCGACATGGGGGGCGGCTTTTCAGGGTTTAAGCATGAATGCTCATGTATGCCTGAACCTCTGAGTTGATCAACATCTTCACTTTTAGTTAATATTTATATTTTGCAAGAATATAAATATGAAATACTTACTTTTGACCAGTTTGCTATTTGCAGCTTCTGCAAGTGCTGAGATAGACCTTGATTACCTCAAGGTACCCGAGGGCTTTAAGCTCAGCTACTTTGCAGAAGATGTTGAGACGGCTCGTCAATTGGCACGTTCTGAGTCGGGTACAGTATTTTCTGGTTCTTTCAGCGCGAAAAAAGTTTATGCTTTCAAGGACACAGATAATGATGGTGTAGCTGATCAGCGTTGGCTATTGATGGATGATTTAAAAGCGCCGACAGGTATTGCCTATAAAAATGGTGATTTATATGTGGCTGATGTCAATAAGATTATTCGCTTCCCCCAGATTGATAAAAATCTTGACAAACCGAAGTCTGAGGTTGTTTACGATCAGTTTCCAGCGGACAGGCATCATGGTTGGAAATTTTTGCGTTTTGATAGTGAAGGGCAGCTGATAGTGCCCGTCGGCGCACCTTGTAATATCTGTGATGCCAACGAAAATTACTCAAAAATATTTTCGCTGGACTTGCAATCTAAGAAAACAAAAGTGATTGCAAATGGGGTGAGAAACTCCGTTGGCTTTGATTTTCATCCGCAAACCAATGAATTGTGGTTTTCAGACAATGGTCGGGACATGATGGGTGATGATATCCCACCCTGTGAAATCAATAAGGTAAGCTTTGCAGGAGAGCATTTTGGCTATCCTTATTTCCACGGTGACGATATTGCAGATCCGGAATTTGGTCAGGGTAAGAAGGCCGCTGATTATTCCAAGCCGGTATTAAATTTAGATGCCCATGTGGCGCCTCTTGGAATTCACTTTTATCGCGGTGGGCAGTTTCCCAAGGAATACCAACAGAACTTGTTGGTTGCTGAGCACGGGTCCTGGAATCGAAGCAAAAAATCAGGTTACCGAGTAATGATGGCGACAGTTAAAGATGGTGAGGTCACGGATTACAAGCCGCTGGTCACTGGTTTTATGCGGGATGAAACCACCTATGGGCGCCCTGTTGCATTTTTAGAAATGCCTGATGGCAGCGTATTAATTTCTGATGATTTTGCCCATAAAATCTATCGCTTAACCTATACCGGTATTTAAATGGCCGATTTTATAGCTATCAGGGCTGCTCATTGAGCAGCCCGCTTGGTTATCCACTGTATTGGTTTTCACGCTAGAGGAATTTCTGCCAAATTTCCTCACCTCTTAGCTATCCTTCAGACTCTGTAAAAAAGAGTAAGCCGATCCTAATTACTTGTGCTATGTCTACTGCGATAAGAGCATAAGTAAGGAGAGGGTTGTGACGCAAAAAATATCCTGTGAGACATTTTCCAAAATCGTGAGTGTTATTTTATATCTCCTAGTGAGTAGCACGGCGCATGCGACTGAGGACATAGCTTCGGCATCTACTGCTCATTTGGAATTACGTTTTGCCCAAGCTGAGGTTGTGGCGCAAGTAGAAATTATTGATGTTCACAGGGATGTGGATAGCGCACTGTCTGAGGAGGGAATTACAGCCATATCAGGCTATATCTACTCTGCCGTTCCCAGCCAGGTTTGGAAGGGGCCAATGGGTGGAGAGATCACCTTCCGCCTGGGATTTGAATCCTGCGATTTAAAGCTGGAGCAAGGTGAAAACTATCTGATTTTTGCGAATTTGGATAGCTACGGAAGGTTACACCTGAGGAGTTGTGAGGCGGTTATTGCTGAGTCAGACGCCACCGCGATACTTGCCCAACTTAATAAGTTTATTAAACAGGGCTAAGAAGTTGCTTTCTTGCAGACCTGTTAGAACTATCAGTTGTAACTGGTTCTTTCTTTACAGCAATCCAACCTGCTACGAAGTGGCTCTCCCCCTTGAAGAACCCCAAAGGAGGGTTATTCTTATCAGTATTGGCGCGACCTTCTTTTACAGGCGCTGCATCTCATTAAGTTGCGCACCGTTGTAAACAGGCTGGAGTGTCAGGGTTTGGGATTGTTATCGAGAAAGTACACCGACCAGCACTGTGTAACCGGCTCGATTTTAATGATTAATGTCTTCTTTTGAGTTTGCCTGGGGTCGAGAGGTCCAGATATGAAGAAGTTACTGATTCCCCTGATCATTTTATTACTGATCATCGGTTATTTTATGTCGCGCAGCGGCGAGCATAAGGCTAAAGAAGCCTATAACTCGATGGAGCAGGAGCAGAAGAGTGAACAGATGAGGGGATCCTCTACCCCCTCTAGTGGAGGAAGTAGCGGTGGCTCAATGGCCCCAGCAGATACCTCGGATTCCCCTGATGGTATGGGCAATCCCGATTCCCAAATGCCCCAGGACTCTGACTCAACCGATCCCGCTCCTCCGGGGTCTTCAGATAACGGGAGCTCACCTGACGCTACTATGTCTGGGTCCGACAATATGGGTGCAGATGGCAACATGAGCCCGGATGCTAATGATTCTAGCGCCATGCCAGACGCGAGCAATAACTCGGGCGGCGACCTAAATCAGCAAGCGGATAAGGTCGTAGATGATGCTACGAAGGAAGCCAATGATGCTGTAGAGGGAGCGACTAACGATATGGATGCCTCTGCCGATGGCACTGAAACAGATACAGAGGCAGATACCGGTCAGGATGAGGGAATGGAAAGTAATGATAACTGACCAATAGTAATGACTCAGCTACATCGAGCTAAGCGAAAAGCAGGGCCGCACAGAAGTGTGGCCCTGCCGCATTCTCAAAATATGATTGAGCATATCTGGCATCAGGGTGATCGAATACTCGAGGTTAGACCAGTTGGGAAGTTAACCGTTGAGGACTTCCAGTTGCTAGCCGCGCAAGTTGATCCGATCATCAGTAAGCGGGGACGTATAGAAGGGTTGCTAGTCAATGCGGGAGATTTTGCTGGCTGGGAGAGCTTCGTCGCAATGATCTCTCATTTTCGCTTTATTCGAGAGCATCAACGACATATCCGCCGGATAGCCGTGGTTACCGATAATCCTATCCTCCGCTTTATGCCCAACCTTGCCTGTCACTTCATCAGTGCTGAGGTGCGTCCCTTTCCCGAAGAGGAGTCCGCTCAAGCTCTGGAATGGTTACAAAAACCGGGTTAGCATCGCCTCCCTTTTTCAATGTTACCTGGAGGGCAGGTGAGTCCATCGTTGGCTATTGTCGCTGCGGCGCCAGAATATGTTTCCGCAGCGGAAGAACTATCCGCTCAGTTAGATTACCCCCTCCTTGGAGCTATTTCTCCTGCTGATGTGGTCGACTTTCCCCAAGTGTTGTGTCTCGGAGAGCAACTGCAGTTATGTGCGACCGGGCGCAAAGCAGCCGGGCCAGTATGGGTGGATTTTGTTGCTGGAACACTTGCTCATCGCCGCAAGTATGGCGGCGGTAAAGCTCAACCGGTAGCAAAAGCTGTTGGTTTGCGTTCTGGCTTCCACCCCAAAGTCCTCGATGCCACCGCTGGTTTGGGTAGAGATGCCTTTGTTCTGGCGGCGCTGGGATGTGAGGTGCAGATGCTGGAGCGCAACCCGGTTGTTTTCCAATTGCTGAAAGATGGAATACGCCGGCTGCGACAGGCGTCTATCGGGGATGCTGAGTTGGCTGCAATTTCTGAGCGAATGAGCTTGGTGGATTGCTGTACGGCGGCGTCAGAGTGGCTCGCGCTGCAATCGGAGGAATCCATCCCTGTTATTTATCTGGATCCAATGTTCCCTGCGCGGGGGAAAGCTGCCAAGGTCAAAAAGGAAATGGCTGCCTTCCATCATTTGGTTGGGACTGATGAGGATGCGGATAGCTTATTGAGCCCTGCCTTGGCGGCCTGCTACTACCGCACAGTAGTTAAGCGCCCTAAGCTTGCCCCCTATTTGGCTGATATGAAGCCCAACCTTTCCTTGGAGGGGAAATCCGGACGCTTCGATATCTACACCAAACATGGGGTTCCAGGCTAACTGCCACATACCACTGCCCTAGCCGATTTCTCCTTGGGTGAAAGATGGTGTGGGCACCGACTTGCTATGAATTCTATGTTTCCATAAGTCCGTTGCTAAAAGGGCGGCTTATGCCTTGGTAGCGGCACCTCTGTTATCCCATCTATCCCGCAGGCTCCCACGATAGGCTTTGCTTCTTTGTACTGCCGCAAAAATATTGCACTCCAGGGAGGTCCCATCAGTGCGACCAAAAGGGAGCAGTGCATCGAGCACCCCGGATATTGCCAACAGAAAGATGTTTTCTGTGGCTGCTCTCGGGCTCCTAACTGCCGCAACGGTCGTTACCAGCTTGCGTACCCTGCCGATGATGGCGCAAGAAGAACTGACGATGTTTTTCTATATCGGCTTTGCGGCATTGTTGTTCTTGATTCCTGCAGGGCTCGTGTCGGCAGAACTTGGTAGCGCCTTTTCAGAGCGCACTGGGGGTGTCTATACCTGGGTTGGTGAGGCCTTCACCCCGAAGGTGGGTTTTGTCGCTATATGGTTGCAATGGATCGAGTGCATTGTTTGGTATCCCACAGAGTTGGGTTTTGCCGCAGCGGCGGTGGCTTATGCGGTGGGCGATAATACCATCGCCCAGAATACCTACTATATCGGTGGGTTTTGCATCCTTGCCTATTTGCTAGCGACCCTGATTGCTCTTACTGGAACCCGCTTTCTGGTAAAAGTGGCACAGTTTGGATTTCTGGTGGGTATCGTATTTCCCTGTTTGATTTTGATTATCCTGGCTGTTTGGTGGGTGGTGAGTGGTAATCCTATTGGCTGGGAGACCTTGACCGACCCGGAAGTAGCAGTGCGTCGGGATGGTTATGATCACCCGCGCTGGTTTCCCCATATTAACGGTTTGGGGGCTATTGCTTTTCTCGGGGGTATTTTACTTGCCTTTGCTGGGGTGGAAGCACAGGCCACGCATGTGTCGGAACTACGTGATACCCGTCGAGGATATCCAGCTGTAATCGCCATCGCCGCCGTTATTTCCATCCTGGTGTTCACTCTCGGCGCACTCTCTATTGCTGCAATTTTGCCCTATAAAGAGATATCTGTAGAAACTGGCTTATTTACAGCTTACGAAAGAGCTTTTGGGCAGCTACTTGGGGTTCAATGGCCCGTGCAAGCACTTTCCTGGCTAATTGGCTATGGTGCACTAAGTGGTGCCTTGGCATGGTTGGCTGGCCCCAGTCGAGGGCTACTGGCTACGGCCCAGGATGGGATGTTGCCGCCCTGGTTTCAGCGAGAAAACCGGGTGGGTGTACAAAAAAATATTCTCCTCGCACAGTTTGTAGTGGTAGCGGCAATCTCGTCCATTTATATTTTAATGGATAATGTATCTACAGCTTTTGTTTTGATTTCAGTGATGGCTATTAGCTTATATATCATTATGTACATAATGATGTTTGCTGCGGTTATTCGGTTACGGATCACGCAACCAGACTTACCCAGAAGTTTTCGTATCCCCGGAGGGCTGCCAGGGGTTTGTATTGTTGCTGGAATAGGCTTAATTTCCGTTGTTTTTGCCTTGGTAGTTTCATTTTTCCCGCCAGAACAGCTCACGATAAAAAATCCTGTAACTTATGTTGCTCTCAACCTGGCTGGAATTGCTATAGCGATCACCGTTCCCTTGTTAATTTTCTATTTTCACAATCCCTCCTGGCGGGGGGAGGGTGGCCATCAACAGCAGTCATTTTCTGATATTGATGAGTGAGCCGGAGGTAGGTAGTGAAAGAGCAATCTCCATTTGATAGGTTCTTTGACGAATACAATGAAGATATTCCAGAAAAGCACTTTCCCCGGTGTAGTATTTCAGCAGAGGCTGCCGAGGCTATCGTAACCAGTGAAACCTGGGCTGACGCAAAGCCTGCGATGAACTTATCTTCGTTTGTCACAACTTTTACTGAGTCAGAAGCATTTGAGGTCGCCAAGAAACATTACCTGAAGAACTATATTGATCACGACATGTATCCTCAGCTGTTTGCGATGGAAGCGCGAATGGTTCGCTGGTTACACAACCTCTGGAATGGACCTGAGGGAGTAGAGCCATACGGCGCAGCGACCATAGGCTCGTCAGAGGCCTGCATGTTGGCTGGTTTGGCGCACAAGTGGAATTGGCGTAAGAAGAGGCAGCAAGCCGGCAAAGACGGCTCAAAACCTAACCTGGTTACCGGAGCCAATGTGCAGATCGTTTGGGAAAAATTTATGCGCTACTTTGATGTGGAGCCGCGCATAGCACCGTTAAAGCCTGGTCATTACCGCTTTACCAGTGAACATCTGGATGAATTGGTCGATGAGAATACCATCGCTGTTGTCGCTATCGCCGGGCAAACCTTTACCGGTGAGGATGATGCATTTAGGGCGATTCAAAACTGGTTGGATAAGTATGAAGAGAGAACAGGAAACGATATCCCTATGCATATTGATGGGGCGTCGGGAGGATTTGTTAATCCATTTCTCTATCCGAATTACAAATGGGATTTTCGTTTGCCAAGAGTGAAATCTATCAATGCCTCCGGGCACAAGTTTGGCTTGGTGCCGCCGGGATTGGGGTGGATAATTTTTCGTGAAAGAGCAGTTTTTGATGAAGACTTGATGTTCTATGTTAATTACCTGGGTGGGGAGATGCCTACAGCCACATTGAACTTTAGCCGAAATGCATCGCCGGTTGCCTACCAGTATTACAACTTTATACGTCTAGGCTATGAGGGTTACAGGCAGATTATGCAGCACACCTTGGAGAATGCGCAGACTCTTCGTCAACTTCTGGTGGCCAGTGGGTACTTTGAAATAATGAATAAAACCCAGAGAATCCCGGTTGTTGCCATGACCCTGAATAAAAAATATAAGAATTTTAATGAATATGATATATCCAATAAAGTACGTGAACGGGGATGGGTTCTTTCTGCCTATTCGATGCCGCCAAACGCTCAGTCTGTAAACTCTCTGAGAATTGTTGTTCGCCCTCATCTCAATCAGAATGCAATCAGTGGCCTTGCAAAGGATATTATCCATGCTTGCGATTGGTTGAGTAAGCATTGTGGTAATGCAACTCCGCCCAAGTTACATGACCCGCAAAAAGTGGCCCCCAGTAAGTGTTAATTCTTACGGGACTTTAACGATCCTTGCATTCAATGACTGGATAGATAAGTGGGCTATTTTGGAATCTCAGAGGCATCTTTGACAACTCTAACATGCTGCATCATGCCCCCATCCTCATGATAAAGTAAGTGGCAATGCAGAGGATACTTTCCGGTAAAATCCTTGAAACGAGTACGGAATTTGACATGTCCATGGGGCGGTACTTGAAAGGTGTCGCACCAAAACGGTAGTTTGAGTGTGTGGTGCATGGGATCTTCTCCAGCCACCTCGATAACATAATACGGATTTACATGAATATGGATTGGGTGGGGGAATTCACTTTCATTAACCAAGGTCCACTCCTCTACTGCATCAAGCTCTACGTAATGATTAACCACTTCACACCCTTCGAATGGTGAATGGTCAATACTGACATTCAGCCCGCGATAATATTTTTGGGGGTCATCAAGCGTGTTGGCCTGGAAAGTGAGTCGACGTGTATTGGTGATCTCATCATCTGTAATAGGTTTCAGTAAGTCCACTTTAAAACTGCTGGGGAAGGGTGGGGGTGCACATCGGGCGGGTGGTTTGCTGGGGGCATAGATTGCCGTTCCGATTTCCTCCCCCTGGGCAATGGCAATAACAAAAAGTGGACTGTTGTTATGGTACTTATAATGCGGCATTTGTTGGAACTCAATCGCATTATTGTAAATGTAAAAATGAGCTCCCGGAGTGGCGGCTTCACTGATTTTTAAGAAAAGGGAGGCTCGATTAGCGGGGCCCAGGCTTACTCCGTCTTGTAGGCGGTAGTCATCAGTAGGGTTTCCATCAAACCCGTAGATATACATTTGCGCGAACCAAGGGCAATCGATATCTATCGATGTCCTGATGGTAGCATTGAGAAGTCTCAGATTGAGAAGCTCACCCACCGTTGCATGAATGATAGGGCAGTATTGTCCGTTAACGGTAATACAGTATTCACTATCTGGGAACTTAGCGACCTGGTGTTGATCCTCTACTTTTCCGTGCTCATCTACGGCAATATTCTGGAAGACAAGAATATGTTCCTTAACTCCCATTGCCTCAAATTCATCCCTTACGATTAGGGCACCTGCCATCCCGCTGCCGACTTGTATAGCGACAGAGCCGTGCTTATGGGGGTGGTACCAGTAGAGTCCTGGGGGTTGGTCCTTGGGAATGTCGTATTCGTAGGTATAACTTTCCCCTGGTTTGATCTTCATGCAGACATTGTCGGCCGGAGATTCTGGGGAGACGTGGAGCCCGTGAGTATGTAAGTTGTAGGTATTGAACTCATGGGGGAAGTTTATTGTAGCGGGTGTATTGAGGGGGTCTTCCTCTGGCAGCAGGTTGTTTGTCTGGATAGTAAGGTGGCTATCAGCGCGAATTTCAATGGTAGGGCCTGTCAGTGTGAAACCTGCTTCTTGAGTGATTGATGATGAAAATACACGGGTCCAGGTTGGTGTGTCATGGGTTTTGTAAAAACTGAAAATGTTATTCTTTTCGTACTGTACATCAAGTTTAAGTTCTAGTTTTCTATTTTCTTTATCCATTGAGTAAGCGGGTGGATTTTTTATTGGTTCTAGAAAGGAAATATGCTCTCTATTGCTCACTGTTAACTCCGAGGATTTTGTGGGAAGCAAGATTGGTAAGGGGTATTTTATGAACGAATATCAGTTTAGATTCTAAGGCTGGATTATTTCTGGATTTGCTCGCCATATGATTGTTAATTGAGAGTGTTGTGGTCAACTCCAACCGGACACTTCTTTAAGCACATTTCTCAAATTCGATAGGGGCTAGGTCTCCCAGTGTTGTATGTATTCTGCGTGAGTTGTAATAAGCAATATAGGCTCTTACATCTGCTACCGCATCCTCCCTTGTCGGATAAAGGTTTCCCGTTACCCACTCCCGCTTCAGGCTGCTGAAGAAACGTTCAGTCGGTGCGTTGTCCCAACAATTTCCCTTACGGCTCATTGAACACACCATCCCATGCTGACTCAATAACGTTTGGTAGGTATGGCTGGCATACTGACTGCCACGATCAGAGTGATGCAGGAGACCTTTTGGGGGCGAACGCAAATTGACAGCCATCATCAACGCACGAGTTACCAGGGCCGTTTCCATCTTGCGATCTAGATGCCAACCAATAATCCGGCGCGAATAGAGATCAATCACTACCGCCAAGTACAACCAGCCCTGCGAAGTCCAAATATATGTAATATCAGTCGTCCAAACTTGATTTTTAGCGCTCGGTGAGAACTCCCTATTCAGAAGGTTCTCTGCGACCGGCAGGTGATGTTTACTGTCTGTCGTCAGTGTAAATCGCTTCTTACGCTTTACTGCCAAGCCTAGCTTTTTCATGAGCTTGCGGACTCGATAGCGCCCGACTTCAAAGCCTTCTTTACGTAACAGCTTCATTAACCGACGACTTCCCAGGCTCTGTCTAGATTCTGCAAATAGGGCCTTCAAACGATGGCATAGTTGCCATGTTTGAGCATCTATTGAGCTATTACCACGGCAACACCAATCGTAATAACCAGTTTTACTTACTTGCATTACCCGGCAGAGCACCCTAACAGGAAAGCTGCCTTGCTGTTTTTCAATAAAGCTGTACTTTATTTCATTTCTTTCGCAAAGAAGGCGCTGGCCTTTTTTAGGATTTCTTTCTCCATCCGCAACTGCTTATTTTCACGTCGTAATCGCTCTAATTCTGCGCGCTCACCTACATCCAACCTCACACCGTCTTCTTCCTGCTTCAGTTCCTTTATCCAGCGTCGCAGGTTATTGGCTGTTGTTCCTACAACCTCTGCTGCTTTAGAAATTGAATACCCTTGCTCAGAGACTAGCGCTACGGCGTCTTTCTTAAATTCCGGCTTGAAATGCCGACGTGTACCTTTTGTTGTCATACTTCACCTCGCTTGGTAGTTTTACCATCTTAGCGAAGTGTCCGGAAGGATTAGACCACTACAGAGGCAAGTTAGGGTAGCAATAATCCTTCTGCAAAATTCATAATAATTCTCGCGACTTTGTTGGGGTGTGCCTGAGCAATAAAGTGCCCACCTGGAATATCAATGACATTGAGGTTGATGTATATCGCAGATATATCGATGGCAGCTTTTTTACTTACAAGTCGATCTCTATCCGGGCGGATATAGACGGCAGGGATTTCCAAATTTTGGGATGGTTTGGAGATAGAGGCGATATTATGAAGCCTTTGCTTTAGTTTGCCTCTGTTGGTATTTAGTAGGGCGTTATAGGTGCTGTCAATGAGTATGTCACTGCCTTTGCCATTGAAACCAAAGAAATTTAGTGTGATTTTGGTTAAAGATGGGCAGTCTATAAGCGAGATTGGAGCTAGTTGTGCCGCCTTGGATAGCAGCGAAGGAGAGCTTATAAAGCTAGCTATAAAGGTAATGCCTAAAATTTTCTCGGGAGCTAAAAGGGATAGCTCATATGCAACTCTTCCTGAATAGGATTCAGCAATAATGTAAGTCTTCTCATTGAGATAGCTCTTGGCGATTGATTGAGCTTGAGCCAGGTAACTATCCCCTGGGAGCTTGGAAAGGCAGATAGTTTCGGTTGTCCATTGTTTTGGTAGTGCCTTAATCAAACCTGAAAACAGTGTTCCTGTTCCATCAAGTCCTGGTAGAAGTAAAACTTTCAATTCCGAATATCCTGCTGGAATTTCCTATTAATTGAATATTAACATGCTTATGTTGAGTATTTCTCTATATATGACATTCAGCCAGGGTAATTCTTCTTGATGTTTGTACGGGACAAGCAATCTGGTAGTGCCGAAAGGTGAAGTTTTCTATCGTATGAGGCGGTTTGAGTTGCTGTGAAGGCTGTTGGGTGTGCATGTTTTAGATAAAAATAGTTTCTTTGATTTGAGCTTCTAAATATATTTAATTATTCTAATGGATATTTATTTATACTAATACGTTATTTCTAGTTATGTCGATAACGAAAACAGAATTGCTAGGCCAATAAGTTGTCTAGGTGGGTAAGTATTAGAGTTCGTTAGTGTAACTTAATGACAGGCCTAAACGTAGCTAGAAAGTTAATTGAAAGTCATTTGGTCAAAGGGAATATGGCTCCCCAAAGTGTTATCGAGCTTAAAATTGACCAAGGGAGCCTCTGAATAAACCTGTAATGCCTCTGCGGGTCTTGAAGGCTGCAGATGCTAGGCGCAGCTCGCCGCGAATGGCCGTAGCCCTTTGCAAGAGCTGCAACGCAGCAGCTGTGGTCTTCAAGGCCCGCCCTTCGGGGCTTGCAGAGCGATTCACACTCCGCGTTGCGACTTCTTGAAAGGTCTAGACATTCCTGCGAAGCCGCGCCTTGATTGTGAACCGCTCTGCATGCCAGAGGTATCATGGAGTTATTCAGAGGCTCCCAAGTCCTCAGTGAGGATGCCACCGGCACGTTAGTGATGTTGGAGCTTGAAGCTTTGGGGGCGAGGCAGGTGAAAGCAGAAATATGCGCTCAGTATGTGGATCACAATGTATTGAGGGCAGACCATAAGAATGGTGATGACCACGTGTTCCTGCAAAGTTCCTGTCGAAACTACGGGATATGGTACTCGCGACCAGGAAATGGTATTAGTCATCCTGTCCATATGGCTTGTTTTGGTATCCCCGGTAAAACCCTTTTAGGTGGGGATAGCCACTCATGTGCTGCGGGCTCGTTAGGTATGTTAGGAATAGGAGCCGGAGGAATTGAGGTTGCGCTTGCAATGATGGGATTTCCGCTCTCTCTGGTAATGCCAACTATTTTGGGGGTGCGTTTAGAGGGGGAGCTACAGCCATGGGTAAGCGCTAAAGATGTTATTTTGGAACTTGTACGTAGATATACATTGAGAGGTTGCTGGAACAAGATCGTTGAATATCACGGCCCTGGATTGGCAAACCTTACAGCAATGGATCGTCACGTAATCGCCAATATGGGGCAGGAAATGGGGGCCGTAACAAGTGTCTTTCCTGCTGATGATCAAGTGAGGCTTTTCTTGCGGCAGCAGTCGCGCGAGAACGACTTTGTCGAGTTGCTTGCCGATAAGGATGCAACCTATGATGAGGTTGCAACTTTAGACCTATCGAAAATTGAACCGATGATCGCTTGCCCCTCGCGGCCGGATAAGGTTGTTAAAGTTCGTGAAGTTGAAGGTAGGCCAGTTTCTCAGAGCTATATCGGTTCTTCGGCTAACCCTGGGTTGCGTGATTTTTCTATTCCCGCCCGGATGGTAAATGGTCTCTTTGTACCGCACGAGGTTTCTTTAGATATTAATCCCGCGTCGCGCCAACTACTTCATGAGCTGACTCATAATGGTGACCTTGAAAAACTGCTTGGTGCAGGGGCTTACTTGCATGAAACCGGCTGTGGTGGCTGTATCGGTATGGGGCAAGCCCCAGCTAGCGGGCACAATAGTCTTAGAACTGTGCCGAGAAATTTCCCTGGGCGTTCGGGAACTAAAGAAGATAGCGTCTATTTATGCAGCCCAGAGACTGCGACGGCCAGCGCCCTGAAAGGAAAAATAACTGACCCCAGAAATTTAGACATGGATTATCCGGTATTTGAAGAGCCTGAACATCTAATGGATATGCGGTCACTATTGGAGCCACCGCAGGAAATACCAGTGAAAGTTGAGGTTAGAAAGGGCCCCAACATCAAGCCTTTGCCAGTTCTGGAAAAAATGTTAAGTGTGATCGAAGGCCCTGCTCTTTTAAAGCTGGAGGATAATGTTTCAACCGATGATATTATTCCCGGAGGTGCGGATGCTTTGCCTTATTGGTCAAATGTCCCAGAGTTAAGCCGCTTTGCTTTTTCAAATGTAGATGAATCTTTTTATCAGCGGGCTTTGAGCACCGAGGAGGATATATTTCTTATTGCTGGCAACAGTTTAGGTCATGGGTCGAGCCGGGAGCATGCCTCAATTACTCTGCGATACCTGGGAGTGCGCTGCGTCATAGCCAAAAGTGTAGCTGGACTCTATCGCAAGAATCTTATTGACCACGGAATTCTCATTTTAACATTTTGTAATCCAAGCGATTTTGACGCATTTAGTAAAGATGATCAACTTCAATTTTATGATCTCTCAAGCTGTACAGGGGGTAACAAGATACTAGAGCTGAGAAATGTGACAAAAGGTATTAAGATTTGGTTGGAAAATGATCTTTCCCAAGAAGAAATTGAAATAATTAAATTTGGAGGCCGCATCAACTATATTAAGGGGTTGTTGAGAAGGTCTCTGGAAGATATGGGCTCATTTTAACAGTGTGCAGGGTGGTGTGGGGTTGGCTCTCCACGCAAAATACTTGCTTGTATTTTTTAGAACGATATTTTTAATTATGAATTGGCAGTTGATGTATAGATTAAAATTTAGGTTGGCTTTTGATGAAGTTCTACTCGCTTGATGAGGCTAGAGAGAATATTATTTTCTGCTAGTAGTTTTTGCTACTGCAATTGACTAGTTTGAATGTGCAGGATCTCTTGCCGTTAAAAGTTTGTCTCAGGTTATATATCAATAGATCTTTGTGTTAAAGTCCCTGTCGTCATGATGGTCAATTTAAGGGGTTGAGATCGCTCACCTACCATTGCTGCTGATGTCAAGCGCAGAGATAATTTCATCGTATCTTGCTTTAGAATGGTATCCATAATCTAAGTTGAAATCTTTTGATAGAGAATCATTAAAGGTCTTGGCCAGTTCGAAAATCTCCATCCTCTTTATATAAGTTTCACTGTAAAGTTTCTCAATGAGAGTTTTGTGGGCTCCGTAGATGTTATTCTCTTGGGGGACTAAAGTATATATAGGTTTAGATAGGGCAAGGGCCTCAGAAATCATTGATGAACTGTCTTCGGTTATAAAGACAGCTTCACTTGCACCGAGTATTTCTTCGAGGCTGGCATTGGGGGCCTCATAATCTAGCAAGTTGAAGCATGTATCAAATGGCATGTTGCTTTCAATTAGCTCAGCCACATATTTAGGGGTTCTTCTTGAGGTGCTAATTAGCCATGAAATATTTTGATAGATCGCTATTTTTTTTAGCTCTTCTATCAAGTCTATATAATCCTTCCGTGTGTATTTATAGCCGCTTCCATTGCCTCCGATAAGTAAAGTATAAAAGGGTTTGTGGTGTTTCTTCTTTAAGTTGTCGCCCAATGCTTTGCATAAATTTACATCTATGCGGCTAAATGGAAGGTATTGCCTAGATTTCTTAATGTCCTCTTTGGTAGATAGGGTTAGAGAGAAGTCGGTTTTCCTGAAGCTGTAAATATTTCCTATGGCAATATTCATGCATTGTGTTTTTTGGGTTAGTGCAACGTTCGCAGCAACGCTATTCCCACCAAATGAAATAATTAGATCTGGTTTTCTTTTGAAGGAGGGGTTTCTGTGAAAGAGCATGATAAATTTGTGTGCGTTTCTGGCGAGATGTCGAGTCAATAGTCTTATTGGTTTATTTAGGGCCTTTAAAACTGGTTTACTGGTGGTGATTTCATAAGAATATTTGCCCTTGGAGTGGCGGGAGAGTAGCTGGTATAGCCCCAGCGAAGGACTGAGATGGCCCGGTTTTCCATCGTAAATAATTAAAATGTGCATAACCTTGCTTAATGGTTTGAGAAATGTTTCTAGGGGGCTCTAAGTGAATAGGAGTACCCTAAATTGATTATTCTCAATTTTCTGTAGATGGAGTTTCTATACGTAGTGGCTGAGATGGAGAGTCTCAATTTGCAGATTTAAACTTACAATCTACCTTTAGTTTGTTATCGACTTCTGATGCTGCAGATAGTGGTCTAGCCCTTGCAGCATGATGTAGGTGTGAGAAGGTGTAATTTTGAAACTATTTCTGATCATATTTTTACTTCTTCGGTATAAATAGGGCTCAGATACTATGGTACTGCTGGAATTTTCTTAACAACAGTTAGGATTTTGCCGATATTCCAACGAAAAATGACACATTCAGAAAAAGTAAGTGGCCTTATTCAAGCATTAAATTTTTTACTGTTGGGGGAAATATGTAATAAAAATATCTCTTTTTAATCAGGCAAGCTCTCCCTGAACCTGGTAGAGGTAGGTATAGGTGTTATCAATTATTTATGTAGAAGTTCAAGACATAAATGAACTTATTGGGCCTGGTATTACCTAAATTGGATTTGTGTTAATGTTGGACACTATTTATTGGGCTAAGAAATAGGTTGAAGTCCATATTTTAAGGCCAGGTTGTTTGGTTAGGTGAGTACCCCAAGTATGTCTATGTTTCAAAAACTCAAAGCGTCAATAGGTATTGGTGCAGCTAAAGTTGATACAGTTCTACAAAACTCTGAGCAAGTTCAGGGTGGAATCATTGAAGGGGCTATCCATATCATTGGTGGTGATATCGACCAGCAGGTGGATGCTATAAGTTTAAAGCTCTGCACCGAGATCAAGGTGGAGACCGATGAAGGGGTAAGCCATGAGCGTTTTGTACTGAATGAATTACAGGTACAGGACCCTTTCACTATTGGCGCTGGAGAGAGCCGGGAAGTTCCTTTTCAGTTGGCGTTGCATGAAGAGACGCCAGTTACTGTTTTAAACACCCGTAGAAATAAAAGCTATGTGTGGCTGGAAACTTCCCTGGATATTGATTTTGCGCTGGATCCGAAAGACAGGGATCCCTTGCGGATAAGACCTTTACCCGTTGTAGAGAAGGTACTTTCCATGATCGAGGAAAGTGGCTTTAAAATGGTAAAAGCGGATGTTGAAAAGGGGCATTTGCGTGGAAGCAATTTTGTCTCCCGGTCTGGTTGCTACCAGGAGATAGAGTTTAAGAGTAGTGGCTTATTGACTTCAAAAGAGATTGAACTCTCCTTTATCGTTGATGGTGAACAGGTGCACTGTTTGGCTGAAATTGATCGCAGATTTGGTCTGCGGGGCGATGAATATCATTCGTTTTCATTAGCGCATGATGCGAGTGATAATGAGGTTGTCGCAGCGGTTCAGTCTATTTTGTCTCTATAGATGAGCTGATCCATAGAGTCTGGCGGCACTGAGCTGCCGG
This sequence comes from Microbulbifer sp. MKSA007, assembly GCA_032615215.1. Lineage (NCBI taxonomy): Bacteria > Pseudomonadati > Pseudomonadota > Gammaproteobacteria > Cellvibrionales > Microbulbiferaceae > Microbulbifer > Microbulbifer sp. MKSA007. The sequence goes on from CP128433.1 coordinate 2,352,730, forward strand.
GCCCTTAGGGGCAAAAGTGTTCAAGTAAAACAGTATACTCTTAGTATCAACTGCCGCCAGGTTCGTTAGTGATTCAGGAGGGTTTCTTAATGAGATTGGGGGGAGCATAACAGGCAGAGTCAATATCATAAGCTTCTGGCCATTTATGGAGAGCAATTTCGGAGTAAAAATGCATAAAAGTTGCTGTTATTGCTAAATTTTCAGCTTAGCTTTGTCCTGCGGAATTGTTGCGCTTCTGGCCCCGAATCAAAGGGTTAGGTTTCCATAAACCACTTCGGGGGAATCCATGAGCCTTCAAAATATGTATTTCCCCATTTGGCGATTGCCTGAAGAATCGGTAAGACATCCTTGCCTTTCTGTGTTAGCAGGTACTTATATCGCTTAGGCTTTGATTGATATTGTACCCTCACCAACATTCCCTCTGCTTCTAGCATTTTTAATCTTTCTGCGAGTCTGTTGGTTGGTATTTTCTCTGGTGAGTCAGCTAGCTCGCTATAGGTCTCTTTACCACACAGTAAGTCTCTTAGAATAACTAATGTCCACTTATCGCCGAATACGTCCAGTCCGTTCACGATAGGGCATCCCGAACGTAAAAATTGATTATCAGGACTCATGCTCACACTCTTACTGCCAGAAAATGAAATACTAGCCTAGTTACTTGCGAAGTTGAAGTTATTGATTTAGGCTAAGGTTACTTCAACTTTGTAAGTAACAGGGAAAATTTATGTCCAAAATATCTGGAGAATGCCTGTGCGGTTATATTAGTTATTCTTGCTCTGAAGAGCCGGTAATGGCGGGTCATTGCCAATGTACAGATTGTCAGAAAATTAGCGGGGCTGGACACATCGCTAACATCGCTATTCCTCGCGGAAGCTTAGCCATTAGTGGCGATCTTGCATTTCATGAGAAGCAGACAGATAGCGGCAATACAGTAAGAAGAGGTTTTTGCCCTCGCTGCGGTTCGCATATTTATGCGGAAAATAGCGGTATGCCGCAGTTTGAATTTATCCGCGCTGGAAGTCTTCATGACCTGGAGCAATTCAACCCGACAATGGTGGTATATGCTGGTAGTGGTGCATTTTGGGACTATATGGACCCGGAATTACAAAAATTTGAAAAAATGCCAGAAATATGACCTTAACAATCAAAAGTAGGGGATGCAGCGCACAGCTGTTTTTGGGTTAAGGAAACTTCTGAAAATCACATTTCTCTCAATTTATCTCCCTGCAATCCCCATGACTCGCCGCTTACGGGCACAAAAAGGTAACCCATAAGAGTGCCCTTGAGAGCAGTGGTTTGTTGACCTCTAAAGAGATTGAACCCTCCTTAACCCTTGATGGTGAGCAGGTGCATTGTTTGGCAGAATTATTCGTAGATTTGGTTTACGCGGCGATTAATATTATTCGTTTTCGCTAGCGCATGATGCGAGTGATAATGAGACAGCCCTATCAGTTCAGTCCATTTTGTAGCGATAGTTGGCCTGCCTCCAAGAACCCAGCGGCATCTAGGCTGCAAGGCTCTTGGGTTTTGGTTTTTACAGAGTGTCCATTAGGCCTTGAGGAATTCCTCCCAGTTATTAGCCCATTCCCTCAGCGGATCAAGGGTTTCCATTAACGAAACCCCCAGATCTGTCAGTTGATATCCATTCGTACACTTATTAATCAATTTAGCTTCGCTCAACTGTTTGATTCTTGTATTTAGTACCGAAGGGGACATGGCATCACACTGGGCTTGGAGTTCCCTGAAGCTCCGGGGTGTGTTCCTCAGTTCCCACAGTATTCTCATATTCCATTTTCGCCCGAGCAGATCGAATACAGCCATAATGGCTATGCCGCTAGTCGAGCCTCTGACAGTTTTTTTCGGTAGAGGAGTTATCATGGTTCTTGCGCTTCTAAATTAGTAGCGTTACAGTTGCTACGAAATCAGTAGCAATCTTATAGTGTTTTTAGAGAAGAGGGAATGGGTATGTTTTTAGTGGATATGCATTTTAAGGATATGAAAAAGCTAACCCCAGAACTGACTGCGGAGCATAGGCTTTATCTGGAAGGAGAGTACAAGTCTGGAAGTTTACTCTTTGGAGGAAGGAAAAATCCCAGGACTGGAGGGGTTATTGTTTCTCGCCACAACAGTGAAGAAGCATTGCGGAGAGTGCTTGATGAGGACCCTTTTATAAAAAGTGGAGTGGCAGTTTATTCGCTAACCGAATTTGAGCCTGTTATGGCCTCTGAACAGTTTTTACACCTTCTAAAGATGAGTTCGCATTAACAGTCTAAAGAGTGAGCTCAAAGAGGGAGTGCCATCGCATTAATCCCCAAATGTTTTGAGAGGAGTTTGGTATGTGGCTTTGAGGGGGATACCATAGCCTGGAAGGCAGATGAAGTTCTTCAGGCCACATGTAACTTGATTAATCTGAAGTATCGTCTATTTAGCACTTTTGCCTAAAGAAAGGTACGTGATGGCACCATTAAATTAAATGATGCCCGATCATCAATCTCCGATGGTTTCCATTTAAACTACTGCTTGGGGATTATCCTCTACCGCCAAGATGAAAAGATTAGCTATCTATTAGTTTGGTGGAGGTTATTTCTGCAAGCTTAAAGTGGTGTAAAGAGTTGATATATAGCCCCTAAGGAGGGGGAGACGTTATGTTTTTAGTGAACTTGAATTTCCCGGATATTAAAAAACTGACCCCAGAGTTAATGGCGGAGCATGTGAGCTACCTGGAGGGACACTATAAATCGGGAGACCTGCTTTTTGGCGGGGCGAAAGAGCCTAGAACTGGCGCGATAATTATTTCACGTCATCCCTCCAAGGAGGTGCTGCGAAAGGTTCTGGAAGAAGACCCTTTCACAAAACATGGGGCGTCGACTTTTACGATCACTGAGTTTGTACCCGTTATGGCTTCAGAGGAATTTTCCAGCCTCTTGAAAGAACCCTAGATCGGGTTCCTTCGAGGCTTGTGTTACTTCTTACTCAGACAATCTTCGGCCGTGTTATTCGCTAAGGTCTGCGGTGATCACCGAATCAGAGAAGCTCTGATAAGCGGCTTCAAAAGTCTGCGACATGGCATCCGGGAAGAGGTGAAAATCCCCATTTTTTAGCGCGCCAACAATTTCCTCAGCTACTGCACTGGGGGATTCTCCGTCCTCCAGTCCAGCCTGTTTGGCCATATCTGTTTTGATGGGGCCGGGGTGAACACTCAATACTTGTACGCCTCGCTCCTGCAGCGTTTCTCGAAGTGCCTGGGTAATTGCGTAGCTGGCGGCTTTGGATGCGGAATAGGTGCTAACGTGTGGGAAGGTACGCAAGGATACTACCGAATTCATTTGTACCAGGGCGCCTTTGCTCTTTTCCAAATGGGGGGTGAATGCTTTGGCTACACGGACAAGCCCAAAGGTATTCACTTCCAGTTCCTGCTTAAGTGAGTCCTCTACATGGTCGCTTAGCGGGTCTGCGGGCGCAAGTACCCCGGCATTGTTCACCAGAATATCCAATTCCTGAATCGCCTTTGCCGCCGCCCCTACACTTTGGGCTTTTGCCACATCGAGTTCCAATGTGATGACTTTGTCGCCATATTTTTCTGTCAGCTCTGTCGTTGTTTCTGGGTTACGCACGGCCAGATAGACTTTTTTTGCGCCACCGTCGAGAAAGCGCTCGACAATTGCCTTGCCAATTCCGCGGTTTGCTCCAGTTACAAGGGCAGTTTTTCCTTCGATTGAAATGCTCAATTCCGTTCTCCTGTGAAGGGTTGATCAATATTGTACCGATCGGTAAGGTTTGAGCTAAGTCTTACCGATCGGTACAATATTGTCAAAACAATTTTTGGGAGATTGCCAATGGCGGGACGCAAGCCGGAGTTTGATAAGGCGCATGCGTTGGAATCAGCAACGAAAGTCTTTTGGAAAAAGGGCTATGTGGGCGCCTCAATGGCGGACCTGACCAAGGCTATGGGGATTAACAAGCCAAGTCTGTATTCTTCCTTTGGCAATAAAGAGAAACTGTTTGTTCTTTCATTGGGGCAATACCTGGATAGATATGCCAAAGATCGTATGCAGTTCCTGACGGAAGAGGGAGTGCCGTTACGGCAGCGATTGCATAGTTATTTGTTGGCTACCGTTAAAGGGCAAGCGGGGGAGGGAACCCCGAGGGGTTGTTATCTGGCGTTTGGATTATCAGAAACTGCCGGTGACGCTTTGCCCTCTGATGCCATTGACGCTTTAAAAGCTGCTGATGCAGAAGCGGTAAAGCAACTGGTTGACTTGTTTCGTTTTGATAAAGAGTCCCAGGCTATAGGGCTTGATCGGCGTGCCGAGGAGTGCGCTATGTACCTGATTACCCTGCTGCATGGCACAGCATCGGTATTGCGATCCGGGCGAGAACTCAAGGAGGTGGAACCCTCTTTGGAGTTTGCACTTAATGGATTGGGGCTGGAGGCGTGATGGAAGTGGAAATTTAGACCTCTGAGTATTCAGAGGTCTAAATTGAGCTTTAGAAGCGGCGACGGAACATGGGCAGCGGTTGGTCTACCCCTGTTTGGTAGCTATCGCCAAAATCGCTCATCGAGTCTTTAAGGCTTGCCAGAGGCTGCTCGCCTTCAAATGCGTAGGCATTGAAGCCGCAGCGTTGTAAATAGGTCAGCTGGTCTCGCATAAACCCGCCTACTGCGCGTAACTCTCCGGTAAAGCTGTAGCGCTCGCGCAGCATACGGCCTGCGGTAAAGCCTCGACCGTCGGCAAATGCCGGGAAGTGCACGGCAATTACCGGCAATTTGGCAGCTTCTTCCGCAATTTGCTCGGCACCTTCTTCACTGTCCAGCCAAACACCGACTTCGTCACTGCGGGATGACAGCGCATCGCGATGCGCCAGCCACTGTCGCAGTGGCAGGATAATTTTGCCGGAGGGCAGGGTGCTTGGGTCCAACTCCTCTCCCGCTTCCAGTTGGGGTACCAGCTGCCATTCGTTGGTCTTTACTTCACCATCGATGATCAGTTCTGCGGGGTTGCCCGGCTGTGGGCCCAGTTTAGCTGGCTTTGGCATAAACTCTCTCCTTGAAGGGCTGAAGGCCGATGCGGTTGTAGGTGTCGATAAAGGGCTCTTCCGTTTGGCGTTGCTCGACATAGAGGTCGAGGATTTTGCTGATCACGTCTGGCACTTCAGCGCGGGAGAAACTGGGGCCCAATACCTTGGCCAGGCTGGCCTCGTTGGATGCACTGCCGCCCAGCTGAATCTGGTAGAACTCTTCCCCTTTTTTGTCGACGCCGAGGATGCCGATATGTCCCACGTGGTGGTGGCCACAGGCATTCATACAGCCAGATATATTGAGGTTGAGATCACCCAGGTCGTACAGGTAGTCCATATCGTCAAAGCGACGCTGGATGGCTTCGGCTACCGGGATGGACTTGGCATTGGCAAGTGAGCAGTAGTCACCGCCGGGGCAGCAAATCATATCGGTCAGGGTGCCGATATTCGGTGTGGCGAAACCGTGCTTGCGGGCCTGTTGCCAGAGTTCAAACAGTTTGTCCTGTTCGACGTCTGCGAGTACCACATTCTGGTCGTGAGTTACCCGAGCTTCACCAAAGCTAAAAGTATCGGCGAGATCGGCAATAGCCTCTAATTGGGCATCGGTTACATCACCTGGGGGGACACCAGTGGGTTTGGTGGACAACTTAATCGCGCGATAACCGGGTACCCGGTGCGGGTAGGTGTTGCGTTCAAGCCAGCGGGCAAAGGCTTTGTCGCTGTCAGCTTGTTGTTGCAGTGCAGCTTCAGCAGCTGATCCGTCAAACTCGCGATATTCCGGGGCTGTGAAGAAGGATTTAGCCCAATCCAATGCTTCCTGGGTTAACTTTTCAGCGCCGTCTTTAATATGTTGCCACTCTTCTTCCACGCGGCGGCCGAACTCTTCCGGGCCGAGGGCCTTGACCAGAATTTTAATGCGCGCTTTGTACTTGTTGTCGCGACGACCCAGCTGGTTGTAAACGCGGACAATCGCTTCAAGGTAAGAGAGCAGGTCTTCTTCCGGCAGGAAGTCGCGGATGGTCTCGGCAATAACCGGTGTGCGGCCCTGACCGCCACCTACCAATACCTGGAAGCCAATCTCTTCACCGCGCTTGACGATCTGCACACCGATATCGTGTACGCGGATGGCCGCGCGGTCCTGCTCTGAACCACTGACGGCAATCTTGAACTTGCGCGGCAAGAAAGCGAATTCCGGATGGAATGTAGACCACTGGCGAATCAACTCGCAGTAGGGGCGCGGGTCGGCAATCTCGTCGAGTGCAATGCCGGCGAAGGGGTCCGAGGTGGTATTTCGGATACAGTTACCGCTGGTTTGTACCGCGTGCATTTCCACTTCCGCCAGCTCATCGAGAATAGCGGGTACATCTTCCAGCTGCGGCCAGTTGTACTGGAGGTTCTGGCGCGTAGTGAAGTGGGCGTAGCCTTTATCGTAGTCGCGGCTTACGCGAGCGAGACGGCGTAACTGGGCACTGTTGAGCAGGCCGTAGGGAACGGCAATACGCAACATGGGGGCCAGTCGCTGAATATAGAGGCCATTTTGCAGGCGCAGCGGCAGGAATTGCTCCTCGCTCAACTCGCCGGCAAGGTAACGTTCCGTTTGGCCGCGGAACTGGGCTACGCGATCGTTGATGATGGCGCGGTCCCGGTCGTCGTATCGATACATAACAGCTTGATTCCATTGCCTTTGTGCGCTGATGGTGGAGAAAGGGGCAGGCCCCGGACGATTCTCCGCTGGCGCATAACATACCAGCGCTCTTATGCAATAAATAACAATATTTTCCGCTATATCTGTAACCAACAGTTATAAGAGAGATTTATCAGCATAGTGCTTGTCTGTTGTTGCAGATTCGAGGAGCGTTGCAGTAATGGCTATCTATGCCGTCCTGTCTGTTTTTTAGCCGCAACTTACCTGTTGAGTGTAGCGACTCCACTTCGGGGCCCTGGCAAATCGACGCTAATTCAGTTAGCTGTGAATTGATACCGCCTCTCAGTTTACTTGCGGTGATATAAAGTGCGAATCGCCAGTCACATATGAGGCTGGTCAGTGGGTAAGTCAGTGAGTGAATTCCTAAAAAAATATAAGAGGTAAGCGGGATGGCTAAAGATATCCTTGCGGCGATGATTGAGTTTGATGATTCATCAAAGTTTACTGGTGTGAGTAACAGTAATTTCGATGTGTTTGAGGGGGCGTTGGCTCGCGCTAAAGCCATGATGCAAGAGTACTCCGACGATAAATATATAAAGATGTTGGTTGCGCCGGAGTATTACTTTTCAGGGTATGCCTCTAAAGCAAAAACTAATCACATCGACTCTTTAAGCAAGGGCTCCAAGAGTGATATTTATTCCGGCCTGCGCAGAGCTTCCCGTCAGTACCCGAACATTCTGATTGTTGCAGGGACTATTGCTTACACAAAAGGTGGTGGATGTTTTTCTTCAGCATCTTACTTGAGCATTGCTCCCATCCTGGCCGGTGGCAATTTCCTGCTGAAGAAATATAAAGTTGGCAATGATAAGTATCAGACAGATGATGCTTTTTCGACCAAGGCAGGTGACAGTACTTTTTCGTACAAGGGCTTAACTTTTGGCATTGATATTTGTTTGGATCATAACAATAGGATTCTAAAAAACTCGCTGGGTGGTAAAACTGTCGATGTACATATTCTGATTTCCGATGGCTCAAGCCCGAGTCCAGGTTCTCTGGCGACGAACAAGAGTGGTGGTGGAGCCGTGGTGTTTTGCAATATGACGAGTGTTAACAAGGGCAAAGGTGTTAATGGAATTATGTCAGTTTCCCCAAATAAATGGGGCAATCTGAATGTCGATGTTAACAGCCGTACACAGGTTGCTAAGACTGGCCAGGCTCTTACCGGAGGGTTTCATATTGCTCTCTATTCCGGGCAGGCGTAGAGTGGCAGTTGGGTCGGTAAGGTTGTTTGCCGGCCCCGCCTTGCAACTGATGACTTGATTTGCTCTACTTGGGTTGCCGCATCCAGCGGCCCAACTACTTTAAATAACAATAAAGAACGATCGGAGAGATTCGATGAATGATGAAGTAGCTGTAGTTTCTGAAGACGATAATGTAGTGGATGCAATTGCTGCTGTAGCACTGGTCGCAATTTTCGTAGCCACCTGTGTTTTTTGGGTGGCCACGCGCTAGCCCGCTGCTGGCCCGGAGTTGTGTAGTCCCGGGCATTAGCGATAGACATTTAGCTCGGCTTATTTGTATAGCTGCTAGCTGATGGAAAGCACTCTGCGCTCTTAGCCCATATTGCCGAGTACTATTTTCACAATAAGAGCCAATCCGATTACAAATACGGCGGTAAAAACAACGCCGGCAATAACGTACGTCATAATACTGCCACTTTGAAAATCCCTTTCGCGGTTTTTATCACTCTGCACGCCAATCGCGGCGGCCAGGGTACTGACTACCACCTGGCCGAAATTGGGCTTTTTCGCTTTCTTATTATTATCTTCCACAGGCTCACTCCTCGAGGTTGGGACGTAGCCAGCGCTCCAATTCCGGTTCGCTGACCCCTTTTCGTTTAGCCAGGCTTTGCAGCTGATCCCTGCCGATTTTGCCCACATTGAAGTACTTTGCCTGGGGGTGGGCGAAGTACCAACCGCTCACCGCAGCTGCGGGCATCATGGCAAAGTGCTCGGTAAGGCTGACGCCTGCATTTTGCTCCGCTTGTAGCAATTTGAACAGGGTAGCTTTTTCCGAATGATCGGGGCAGGCGGGATAGCCCGGGGCTGGGCGGATGCCCTGGTAGGCTTCCTTGATCAGCTCCTCATTGCTCAGAGTTTCGTCCTCGGCATAGCCCCAATATTCTTTTCGCACCAAACGGTGCAGTGTCTCAGCAAAGGACTCTGCCATACGGTCTGCCAGGGCCTTTACCATAATGGCGTTGTAATCGTCGTGCTTGGCTTCGTAGGTATCTGCCAACTCGTCTGCGCCGATGCCAGTGGTAACCGCGAAGCCGCCCACATAGTCTATTTGGCCGGACTCCAGCGGCGCGACGAAATCTGCCAGGGAGCGGCACAGGCCATCACCACCGCGTTTCTGTACCTGCTGGCGCATATGGTGAAGGCGAGCCAGCTCCTCACTGCGGCTTTCATCCTTGTAGACGATGATATCGTCGCCGACGCTATTGGCTGGCCATAGGCCGAATACGGCCCGTGCGCGCAATAGCTTTTTATCGATAATCTCTTTCAACATACGCTGGGCGTTGTCGTAGAGATCGGTAGCGGCTTCTCCCACAATTTCGTCTTCAAGGATTGCCGGGAATTTACCCGCCAAATCCCAGGAAATAAAGAAAGGCGTCCAGTCCATAGTGTCGAGCAGTTTCTCCAGAGGGAAATCGTCGATCACGGTAAGGCCCAGCTTGTTGGGTCGTGCTGGCTGGTAGTTTTTCCAATCAAATTCCGGAGCGGTATCCCGCGCTTCCTCGTAGGTTAAGCGGGTGTCATTGCGCTTGCGGTTGGCGGTGCGGGTGCGCACCTTGTCATACTCTGCCTGGATTTTTTCCACAAAGGCTGGGCGCAGCTCATTGGAAATCAGGCTGCTGGCCACGCCTACGGCGCGGGATGCATCGGCTACATACACCACCTGGTTGCGGTGGAATTGGGGATCAATTTTTACGGCGGTATGGGCTTTGGAGGTGGTGGCTCCGCCGATCAATAATGGGATATCAAACCCCTGACGCTCCATCTCGGCGGCTACGTGAACCATTTCATCCAGGGATGGGGTGATCAGGCCGGACAGGCCGATAATGTCACACTCCTTTTCCTTTGCTGTTTGCAGAATAGTTGCCGCTGGCACCATCACGCCGAGGTCGATCACTTCATAGTTGTTGCAGGCCAGCACCACGCCCACGATATTTTTGCCAATATCGTGCACATCCCCTTTAACAGTGGCCATCAGGATACGGCCGTTGGAGCGGCTGTCTTCGGTTTTTTCCGCTTCAATATAGGGTTGCAGGTAGGCTACCGCCTGTTTCATAACCCGGGCGGATTTCACTACCTGGGGCAAGAACATTTTCCCTTCGCCAAACAGGTCGCCAACGATATTCATACCGTCCATCAGTGGACCTTCGATCACGTCCAGTGGGCGTGAGGAACTTGCGCGGGCCTCTTCGGTATCTTCCTCGATATAGTTGTTAATGCCTTTCACAAGGGAGTGTGCCAGGCGTTCCTTCACAGGCAATTGGCGCCAGCTCAGGTCCTCTTTGCGTGTGGCACCGCCGCCATCCCCTTGGTATTTGGGGGCAATTTCCAGCAGGGCTTCAGTGGCATCCGGGCTGCGGTTGAGGATCACATCCTCAACTTTTTCCCGCAGCTCCTCTGGGAGTTCGTCGTAAACCGCCAGCTGCCCGGCGTTCACGATACCCATATTCAGGCCGGCTTTAATAGCGTGAAACAGGAATACTGAATGAATGGCTTCACGTACCGGGTTGTTGCCCCGGAAAGAGAAGGAAACATTGGAGACGCCGCCACTGATCTGGGCACCGGGCAGATTTGCGCGAATCCAGCGGCACGCCTCGATAAAGTCCACCGCGTAATTATTGTGTTCCTCAATACCGGTGGCGACAGCAAAAATATTCGGGTCGAAAATAATATCGGTGGGATCGAAGCCGACTTCATCGACCAGCACATCGTAGCTGCGCTTGCAGATCTCAATTTTGCGCTCGAAAGTATCCGCCTGGCCATCTTCATCAAAAGCCATCACCACCACAGCCGCACCGTAGCGCAGGCACAGTTGGGCCTTTTCGATAAACTCCTCTTTGCCTTCCTTGAGGCTGATGGAGTTCACAATGGGCTTGCCCTGGATGCATTGCAGGCCGGCCTCGATCACCTCCCACTTGGAGGAGTCCACCATAAATGGCACCTTGGCGATATCCGGTTCGGTAGCGGCAAGGTTGAGGAAGCGGCGCATAGCGGCGAGTGCATCCAGCATCGCCTCATCCATATTGAAGTCGATTACCTGCGCCCCATCCTCTACCTGGGCGGCAGCCACTTGCAGGGCGGTGTCGTAGTCCTCTTCAAGGATCAGGCGCTTAAATCGGGCGGAGCCAGTGACGTTGCAACGCTCGCCCACATTGACGAATAAGGCGTTTTCATCGGCGACAAATGGCTCCAGTCCGGACAGGCGCAGAGCAGGTTTTATTTCCGGCTGCTGTCGTGGGGGTATATCGGCCACTGCGTCGGCAATTGCACGAATATGATCGGGGGTGGTGCCACAACAGCCGCCGAGGATATTAATAAATCCGCTGCGGGCAAATTCCGCTACGATTGCGGCGGTCTGCTCAGGGGTTTCGTCGTATTCGCCAAACTCATTGGGCAATCCCGCGTTGGGGTGGGCGGAGACATTAGAGGTACAGGCGCCCGATAAGGCTTCCACATAAGGGCGCAATTCGGTGGCGCCCAGGGCACAGTTGAGCCCCACAGAAATTGGCTTTGCGTGGGCAACGGAATTGTAAAAAGCTTCAGTCGTTTGGCCGGAAAGGGTGCGGCCAGAGGCATCGGTAATGGTGCCGGAAATCATAATTGGCAATTCGAAACCCAGCTCCTCAAAGAGCTGCTGCATGGCATAGATAGCGGCCTTGGCATTGAGGGTGTCAAAAATGGTTTCGATTAAGATCAGGTCGCTGCCGCCTTCGACCAAAGCGCGGCCCGCTTCTACATAGTTTTCTACCAGTTCATCGAAAGTGACATTGCGTGCCCCTGGATCATTGACGTCTGGTGAAATACTGGCGGTGCGGGAAGTGGGGCCGATGACCCCGGCTACCCAGCGCGGGCGCTCTGGGGTAGAGAGTGCATCTGCTGCACGGCGCGCGATCTCTGCGGAGGCCCGGTTGATCTCTACTACCAAGTGTTCCATATCGTAATCAGATTGGGACAGCTGGGTCGCGTTAAAAGTATTGGTTTCGATAATGTCCGCGCCCGCCTCAAGGTACTCCCGATGAATCTTTTCGATTAGCTCCGGGCGGGTCAGGCTGAGCAGGTCGTTATTGCCTTTCAAGTCGCGTGGGAAGTCGGCGAAGCGCTCACCCCGGTAATCGGCATCTTCCAGTTTCTCCCTCTGGATCATCGTCCCCATAGCGCCATCCAGAATCAGGATACGCTGCGCAAGCGCGGCATTAATTTGCTCGAGACGTTGGTCGCGGGACTGCTGGGACATTTACCAATCCTTATATTGTCGATCTTTTGCCGATGGTGGGAATGGCGCCAATCTTAGCACAGTCACGCCCACTCACCGGCTGCGACTTACGCCTTTTTGGTTGTTCCACCACAATAACAGAGCAGTTTTGAATAAAGTTGAGCAATTTATAGATACTCTACAGCTCCTAATCACTATAAATCCCTAGACGACCGGTCTAGTTTTGCGTAGAGTGATAGGCATGAAAAGCAGCTATGAAGATACTCGCCAACATTTGTTGGATACCGGTTACACCGTGATGGCCGTAAAAGGTTTCTCCGGTGTAGGTTTGAGTGAAATTCTCAAAACCGCCGGTGTGCCAAAGGGATCCTTTTATCACTACTTTAAGTCCAAGGAGCAATTTGGCGAGGCTCTGCTGGAAGATTATTTTCGCAGCTACCTGGAACAGATGGACGTTGGCTTTTCCTCCCGGGATCAATCTGCCGCCGATAATTTATTGGCCTATTTTGATGCTTGGCAGAAGAGTAGTGGGGAGCGTTACGATGCACACCGCTGCCTGGTGGTTAAGCTTAGCGCTGAGGTGGCAGACCTGTCTGAATCGATGCGGGTTATCCTCAGAGATGGGACTGAGCATATTATTCAGAAGCTCCAGAATTGTATCGAGCTGGCAGGGGAAGACGGTTCTCTGCCTAGCACCCTCAATGCCCGTGCCACCGCAGCTTCCTTGTACCAGCTGTGGCTGGGAGCCAGCCTGTTGGCCAAGTTAAACCGCAACGATACGCCAATGGCAGAGGCGATGCTGGCGACCCAGGAGATACTGGGGAAACACTGAGTTTTTTACTGAGCCCGCGAGGGGAAAACCGTTGCGGGTATTTTTATGGCGCCTTTCTAGACGACCGGTCTAATTTGGCGACTTTGACTTCCATTTTACGAAGTTATGGAGAATAGAGAATGCAATCGAGCGATATAAACCGCCGCCTGGTATTGGCATCCCGCCCTGAAGGTGCCCCGACGACAGATAACTTCCGCCTGGAGCATGCCCCTGTGGTCAAGCCGGAAGTCGGCGAGGTGCTGTTGCGCACAGTATTCCTATCGCTCGATCCCTATATGAGGGGGCGAATGAGTGATGCGAAGTCCTACGCAGAGCCTGTTTCACTGGGAGAGACCATGGTTGGAGGGACGGTGAGCCGTGTGGTTGAGTCCCGATTGAATGGCTTCGAGGAGGGGGATTGGATACTCGGTTATAGCGGCTGGCAGGACTACGCCATTTCTGATGGTACCGGGTTGATTAATTTGGGTAAAAATCCGGATTACCCCTCCTTCTCCCTGGGAGTGCTGGGTATGCCGGGAATCACCGCCTACTTTGGTTTGCTGGAAATTGGGGAGCCAAAAGAAGGGGAGACTCTGGTAGTTGCAGCTGCTACCGGTCCTGTGGGGGCAACAGTTGGACAAATCGGCAAGTTGCAAGGGTGCCGGGTAATCGGTGTTGCTGGAGGTGAGGAAAAGTGTCGCTATGCGGTAGAGGAGTTGGGCTTCGACCTGTGCCTGGATCACCGCGCCGAAGATTTTGTCGATCAATTGGCTGCGGCTTGCCCTGACGGTATCGATATCTATTTTGAAAGTGTTGGTGGCAAGGTCTTTGATGCGGTGCAACCGCTATTAAATGATTTTGCGCGGATTCCTGTATGTGGGCTTATCTCTCAGTACAACGCAACCTCATTGCCGCAAGGCCCGGATCGGACCAGTTTGTTAATGCGGGATGTGCTGACCAAACGCTTGAAAATCCAAGGCTTTATTATTTTCGATTACTACGAACGTTTTCATGAAGCGGTACGTACATTAAGTCAGTGGGTTGCGGAAGGCAGTATTAAATATCTTGAGGATATGGTCGAAGGGTTGGAAGAAACACCCAATGCATTTATCGGGCTTCTGGAAGGAAAGAACTTCGGCAAGTTAGTTGTGCGCATAGGAAATGATGATTGAAGCAAAGCTGACAAAGTTTATAAGGACAGAAATATGAAAATACTGATGGTTTTGACTTCCCACGATGAACTGGGGAATACCGGCAAGAAAACGGGGTTTTGGCTGGAGGAGTTTGCCTCACCTTACTACATCTTCAAGGACGCCGGTGCTGAAGTGACCCTGGCCTCTCCAAAAGGCGGGCAGCCGCCTCTGGATCCCAAGAGTGATGAGCCAGATTTTCAGACGGAGGCGACTCATCGCTTTCAGGCTGACGCCGATGCTCAGCAGGTTCTGGCCAATACCCACAAATTGGCTGATATGAATGAGTCTGATTTTGATGCAGTCTTTTATCCCGGTGGCCATGGTCCCTTGTGGGATCTTGCGGAAGATCCGGTCTCAATTGCACTGATTGAGAACTTTTTTGCCGCAGACAAGCCGATCGGTGCTGTGTGCCATGCTCCGGGCATTTTCCGTCATACACGCCGCCAGGATGGCGCTTACCTGGTGTCGGGAAAAGGTGTGACCGGGTTTGCCAACTCGGAAGAGGCTGCGGTTGAACTGGTGGATGTCGTGCCTTTCCTAGTTGAGGATATGCTCAAGGGAAATGGTGGAAACTACTCCAAAAGTGGTGATTGGGCACCCTACGTAGTGGTAGACGGCAAACTGGTAACTGGTCAAAATCCGGCCTCTTCAGAGGAAACCGCCCAGACTCTTATGGGATTTATCCCCACCTAGGAGAGTGGTGAGGCCGGTCGGTCGAAAGGGTTCCAACTGACCGGTTTCCCTTGAGTCTTTCTGAGAGTAGAATACCCGACAAAGAAGCTTGGTTATTTGAGAGCCTATATGTCTGATTTGAATGTCACTATTACTGAACCCGCTCAGGAATACCTGAAAGAGCTGTTGGCCAAACAGGACTGTGAGGGAATTGCCATTCGCATGTTTGTTTCCAGTCCCGGCACACCTAACGCCGAGACTTGTATCGCCTACTGCCGCCCGGGAGAGGAGGAGGAAGGTGATGTGATGTTGGAAATGAACGGTCTCAAAGCTTACTTCGAAGGGCGCAGCGTTCCCTATCTGGATGATGCTCGGGTCGATTACTCTTCGGACAAGATGGGCGGGCAGCTGACGATTCGCGCGCCCAACTCCCGTATGCCGAAAATTACCGACGACAGCCCTATCCAGGACCGTATCAACTATGTTTTGTACAACGAGGTTAATCCGGGCCTGGCAGCTCACGGTGGCCAGGTAAGCCTGGTAGAAGTGACCGAGGATATGTTTGCTGTGTTGAAGTTTGGTGGCGGTTGCCAGGGCTGTGGCATGGTTGATATGACTTTGAAGGAAGGCGTGGAAAAGACTCTCAAAGAGAAAATCCCCGAATTAGCAGGCGTGAAAGATATTACTGACCACACCGACAAGTCCCAGGCCTACTACTGAGTTCCTGAGACCATTCTGAGTCGGCCAAGTGGCTCAAAAGAAAAAGGCGAACCTTGTGTTCGCCTTTTTTATTTCTGTGAACCTCTCAGGTTAGATCCTGCGTAAGCCTCCCTACGAACTACTCCCACACTGTATATATTTGAAATATTCCTCGGTGCTTTTGAGGCGCTGGGGCAATGTAAAGTGCCGGTGCAGCGATCCAGTGATTGGTCATGCTAGTGATTGCTTGTGCGCCAACTCCAGGGAAGAACAATCTATGTTTGACCAAGTGGTGTTTGCCGGTGGCGGCGTGCGCTGTACCTGGCAGATCGGCTTTTGGGAGTCGGTTGCAAAGGAAATTGATCTGGCACCCAGGGTGGTCAGTGCAGTATCCGCTGGCGCCCTGGTCGCCAGCCTGGTTCTGATGGACAGGTCACTCGATGGAGTGGATTACTTCGTTTCGGCATTTAAATCCAATGGGAAAAATATCCATTGGGGTAATATGTTCCGCAAAGATCCTGTATTCCCGCACTATACAATTTATCGTCGAGCATTAAGCGATTTATTTTCTGGGGGCTTTGATCAACTTAGGGAAGCCTCAGACCTACGTATTGGAGTCAGTACTTCGCCGAAATGGCTGCCTGGTCCGATCGCGTTAATGATTGGAGCAGCGATTGATTACTCTGATACTTATATTTTCCCGAACCTTCACCCCACTACTGCACTTAAATTGGGCTTCCGCCAATCTTTTTATAAAGTTCGTCACTGTTCGGATCCGTCCCAGTTAGAGAAGCTGGTTATTACTTCATCCTGCACGCCACCTCTGACGCCGCGTCTGAAGCAGGGCGGTGCAGAGGTATTGGATGGAGGGGTTGTAGATAGTGTGCCTATTGGTGGGCTGGATACCGCTGAAGGACGGGTGCTTATTTTGCTAACCCGACGTTTCCCACAGCTGCCGGACCGTTTTAC
Source organism: Microbulbifer sp. MKSA007 (assembly GCA_032615215.1). Taxonomy (NCBI): domain Bacteria; kingdom Pseudomonadati; phylum Pseudomonadota; class Gammaproteobacteria; order Cellvibrionales; family Microbulbiferaceae; genus Microbulbifer; species Microbulbifer sp. MKSA007. The sequence goes on from CP128433.1 coordinate 2,369,249, forward strand.
GGTACAAAAATTTAACCAGGAATGGACATATGTTCAGCCCTCTGGACATGTTCCACTTAATGTTTGGGATTTTGCCAGTCCGGAAGAGGTGAAAGATACTTTCCGTATGGGGATTGCAGATGGCCGTGCATTTTTAGCGGCACTGAGTGGCGAAGGGCGGTTACTTGAGAGTCCTCCCTGATGTGACTGGGGATATCTTGAATTACTGATTGGAAGGTTACGATCTTAAAGTTACTCATAGGTTTGCACTGAGTGTTGAGATAAAGACACCTTTAGTCTCAATGCCTAGTTGGTTTGAAAAGTGAAGCCTTTTTTATATCTATTTGTATCAAGGTGGTTGGCAGGTTTGCTGATTGTGATGCGTAATAGTTGGGAGAGAGCCATTAACTGTGATCTCGCTTTAACGCTTGGTGGCGATAGAGACAAAAACTCCTGCCTAAAATTAAAACCAAAAATACCCGTATTTATTTCGATAGCCTTTTTTAGAGGGTGTCGTCATGTTTGATCAAATGGTTTTTGGTGGCGGTGGAAGCCGTTGCACTTGGCAGCTTGGTTTTTTGTTATCCCTAAGTCGCGAATTACCGATCCGGCCGAAAGTTGTTTGTGCTGCATCCGGAGGCAGCATGGTAGCGGCACTCATGCTTACGGATCGCTGCCGTGAGGGTGTTAATTACTTTCACTCTGTTTGCAAAAAAAATGAAAGGAATTTCTACTGGAATAATTCATTCCGCAAAGAACCAATTTTTCCGCACTTTGAGATCTATCGCAAAGGGGTACATGAATTTTTTCACGATAGTCTTGAGCCTCTGCGTCAATCTGCCGACCTCAGAATTGCAGTGACTTATCCCCCGGAATGGTTGCCTGTGCCTCTCGCTCTAACGCTGGGGCTGGCAATTTTCTACTCTAACAAACACATCTTTCACGACTTGCATCCAAATACAGCGTTACATCTTGGGTTCCGCCAAATGTTTCACCCCGTGAGTAAATGCAAAGATGGGACAGATCTTGAGCAGCTTATTTTGAGTTCCTGCTGTGCCCCCCATATCCCCAAGGTTGTCGCTTGATGGTGCAGAGGTGCTGGATGGAGCTCTGGTAGGTAATGCTCCGGTCGCTGGCTTGGATGCTAGCAAAGGGCGGGTTCTGATTTTGGATACAGGGAGCTTTCCACACCTACCGAACAGTTTCAGTGTGCAAAGGGGGGATCAGGTGTGGACTTATGTTCAGCCTTCCAGTCCGTTGCCCATCGGGATGTGGAATTTTGCTGACCCCAGTGCGATGAGGCACACCTTGAAAATTGGGGTTGCAGACGGTTATGCCTTTCTTGATGCGCTTGTGTCCGGTAAGGAACGCCTGGTGGAAATTTGAGTATTCAGTGAGTTCAGGATCAAGACGATCAGTTGCACAATGCTTGTGATTCGATTAGCTTATGCAATTAGTTGCATATTGTTGTCGTCATCAATATGTCATCATGAAGGCTGAAACTAATTGGTCAAAAGTGTCGGCGGTAACGCAAAGAGCGGCCTGAAACTGCACTTGAGAGGATGTAAAACACAGAATGGACTCAGGAAGTTCCAGCCGGAAGGCTGCTGCAGGGAAGCGCGATCATGTTTGACCAAGTTGTTTTTGCCGGTGGTGGTGGGCGGTGTACCTGGCAGATTGGCTTTTGGGAGTCCATAGCCAACGAAATTAGTCTTTCTCCGAAGGTGGTTACTGCGGTTTCGGCAGGGGGCCTAATGTCGAGCCTGGTGCTGATGGGTAAGACGGAGGAGGCTCGAGAGCATTTCTGGACTGCGTTCGAGACTAATGAAAAAAATGCTTATTGGGGAAACCTTTTTGGTAAAGAACCTGTGTTCCCCCAATATGGAATCTACCGCAATGCGATGTTAGAGCTGTTTCGCGATGGACTGGAGACCCTTCAGCAGGGCGCAGAGTTGCGAATTGCGGTTGTTCACCCACCAAAAGGCCTATCTGGAGGTTTGGCTTTTGGAGTGGGGGCCATGGCCTACTATGCCGATAAGCATTTTTTACGCAGCCTTCACCCCAAGATCGCCCAGCGCTTAGGTTTTAAGCAGCAATTTTATCGAGCCCGGGATTGTTCCAGTATTGAGGAGTTGGTGGACCTGATTTTGTGCTCCTCCTGTACGCCGCCATTCACCCCAAGACTTAAGTTGCGGGGGCGAACAGCACTCGATGGTGGGGTGGTAGATAACATCCCGGTGGCAGGGCTGGATAATGGAAAGGGAAGGGTGCTGGTGTTGTTGACCCGTCGTTACGATCAGTTCCCGGACATATTTACACAGCGCAAAGGCGATCAGGATTGGACTTATGTCCAGCCCTCGAAACCGCCATTCATCAGTGTTTGGGATTACACAAATCCTGAGCTAGCCCAAAAAACTTACGAGTTGGGGTGTGCTGATGGGAGAGAATTTTTACAAAAACAAGTGAGTGAAGAGGAAGTCTCCAATGAACAATTCCAATAATAAAATAGCGGAATCTATTGCCCTATGGCACGAAATGGTCGCTGCGCGAGATCTGAGTCGCTTACCAGCGATCGTTGCAGAAGATGCTGTTTTTCGTTCACCGGCATTTTTTAAGCCCTACCACAGTTCCGCTGCTGTGTGCCTGATTCTCAATACGGTGATGCAGGTTTTTGAGAGTTTTGAATACGACCGTGAATTTACTACCGAATCGGGACACGATCTGGCTCTTGAATTCGCAGCCTCCATCGGTGATAAGAGCCTGAAGGGATTGGATATTATCCGCTTTAATGATGAAGGTAAGATTATTGAGTTTGAGGTGATGATACGCCCGCTCAACGCCCTGCAAAAATTGGCAGAGGAAATGTCCGGGCGGCTTTCCCAGTATGTGACTCAATATAAGGAAACTCATCAGGCCTAACTTCTAGAAAACTATAGAAGTGTACATTTACAAGTCTTCCACTTGGTTGACTTTAAATTAGGCGTTATGGTTAAGACTTACCCACGTTTAGTAGACACCCTGTATAGTTAGGTTTAGGCCTAACACGGAGGTGTATCATGGGTAAGAAAAAACTCAGGCGTATACGGAGGAGTTCCGTAGAGAAGCAGTTAAGAGAGCGGAAAAGCCTGGAGTAACAACGGCTTCTGTGGCAAGAGAACTAGGCGTCAGCGCACAGCAGATCTACAACTGGCGTCGTCAATTTAATCGACTGTCTGATAAGCAGTTCAATAGTTTAGACGGTGTCGACTATTCCAAACAGGAAAGCGCTGAAGTTCGCAAGCTCAAGAAGGAGCTGCATGAAGCTCGTCAGGAGGTTGAGTTTCTAAAAAAGGCAGCTGCGTACTTTGCGAACCACCAAGAGTAAAGTACGCGCTGATACAAGAGCATGTAGGGTCATTCCCGGTTAGCTTGATGTGTCGGTGTTTAGAAGTCTCAAGATCGGGTTATTATCGATGGCGGGGGCGGTTGCCATCTGCTCGCACGATTAGAAAGATACGAACAATCGAGAAAATCCGAGAGACGTTTTCTGAGTTTAAAGGTCGTTATGGAGCGCCTAGAATCGCTTGCGAGCTTCAAGAATTAGGCGAGTCATGCTCGTGGAACTACGTCGCTAAGCTTATGCAACAGGAGCATATTAAAGCGAGAAACGGCAAAGGCTTTCGATATAGTCAGCCCGTAGAGAGGAATATCAATGTCGCCGCCAACCTACTTAAGCGTTGCTTCGATGTGGATCGACCAAATTGCCGCTGGACCAGTGACATTACGTATATCTGGGTTCTGGAGCGGTGGTTGTACCTCGCGGTAGTTATGGATCTGTACTCTCGACGTATTGTAGGTTGGGCATTTGACTCCCAGATGACCGATGAGTTGACACATCGAGCGTTGAAAATGGCCCTAGAGCGACGACAAATAAAGCCTGGACTAATAGTTCACTCTGACAGGGGTGTGCAATATCGATCGCAGAAATACCAGGATCTCTTGTCCGAAAGTAAGTGCAAGCCGAGTATGAGTCGCCAGGCTAACTGTTGGGATAATGCGGCAATGGAATCATTCTTTAGCAGGCTAAAAGTCGAGATGGTCTATGCCAGAGCATTCGAAAGCGAAGAGCAAGCAAAAGCTGCGGTGTTTGAATACATTGAGATTTTCTACAATAGGGTTCGTAGGCACTCTGCATTGGGCTATGTAAGTCCAGCAGAGTATGAGCGAAAATACGCATAGTTAGAGTGTCTACTTTTTGTGGGCAAGACCAGGTTATACAGCCGTTCAGCTTATGAGGGGCTGTATAACGGGTTAGTATTTATCTATTTGCGCAAATAAACTAGTTTGTAGGCTTTTGCCCAAAGCTTGATATTTCACAGCTTGCAGAGTCTGACTCTACATAACGGACAAACATCTTTGAATTTGAAGCTTTAGCTGCCAAGACGGTTGACCAAAATCGATTTTTACTTTCGGTTGTTGCGGAGTCCATATGGAAGGATGTGCAAACGTTATTGGTATCACCTGCGACATTGAAGACTTTTATAATCCCATTATCTGTGTAATTTTCAAGTTTCCAGTCTAACGGTATTGTATCTATCTCCCCTGCAAATGCGGCAGGTGAAAAAAATAACTGTAACCACTATGGTGTTAAAGATGTTTTTGTGCATTAGAACTTCCTTGAATTATTGGGTACTTTATTGATCAATTTAGGTATGGTATTGGGGGGTGGTAAACTTGGAAGCGATCTGGCCGGGATCCCTTTAATTAATCAGTCACAGCCAGATATAAGTGATTTTTAATTGAGCTAGCGTATGTCAATCATATGAGGCTTAGTCGCACTTTCCCAAGTTGGAATCGTACTGCAGGCGACACCATCTGGGTATTGGACTCTAATAGTGGTCTGAGAAAGTTTGGCTGACAGTATAATACTTAACCATGCATTACATGTACTACTGCTAACACCACTTTCTTCTCCTTCTGCGGGTCCTTCTACGGAGCATATTTTTCGCCCTTTATCATCCCCCCAAATTTCTTCGGAAGTAACCTGTAAGGTCCCTTCTGAGTTTACTTGAAAATTTGTAATAACACCGTCACAGTTAACATAAGCATTCGCATTTCCTGCTAATAAAAGGCCTGTTATTAATATACTCGGTATACTTTTATTCACGGATTATCTCTCCTTTTTGTTTCTATGATTTACGGCGAACATTACATAAATGATTTGGTGAGTTCAAGTAGAGGGTAGATTTCTATTGGGCGTGCAACTTAAAAAGTTGTGGTGCTGTGGCTCTACTCACCCACTTTGGGTTAAAATGCCAGTGCTTTGTTGTTTCTTGATGTTATGTTTCTATAGTCGAACGGCCGTCAAATAAATAGAGCTATCTTTGACTGATAGCCCCATAAAGCGTTTGTTTTGAGTTTCATATTTACTTGGAAGGATTAATCATTATTAGATTCAAAGTGTTCAAATGCATCGATTCCATCCATATAGGCCCCATCAAATCCTGCATCAACGATCATATAAATATAAGAATTATCGTTGCCGAAGATAATTTTCTGCCAGCCCTCCTGCCAGTACTTCACATAGTAATTGCCTGACTCACCGGGTACTCCCCCAGTAGCCATTCGGGAGGGGTGTTGTACCAATAGGATTTCCAGTAATAACGATCGTCTTGTGCCTCGCCGACATTGACATAGGCCAGCACTAGGCGGCGCCCACCATTTTCTTTTACCCTGAGCTGCTCAATTTGTTCTTCTGTGTAAGGTTCACCGTCAAAGAAAAAGTCGATTATCAATATGTCGTAATCGGTTTCACTCAGTTTATCGATGAAATCTTGAGGCGTAGAGTAGTTGCTGGTATTGGTAATATTGACAAAGTTTTTGGCTTCCTCAAGGTCATCAATGTCCAGAGAGTTAACATTGAAGGGCTCATCGGGATACCGAGGTATATCGTTCAGGAGTTCGTTATCTGCGGCAAAAGAAATATACCCAGCCTCTTCGTTATTCTCATATGACTCATCAATATCCCGCTCAATATTGGTGAAGTCCGTGATTAGGATTGTATCCCCTTCATCTTTCGCCAAATCCAGATAAGTTTGCAGGCGCTCGGTTTCAGACTCGCTGGTGGGCTCGTTGATATCACCATTTGCGCCAAAGAAGAGGGCCTCTTGTGCAATGCCGTCTGTGGCATCCAGGTAGGCTTCATCGACGGGGCCAGTGGTGGTAGTTGTCGTAGTAATCAACTCAACCCCATTCTGGGGTACGATGAGAAAGTGACGGTTGATGCCCTTGGCGTAGGCGCTGATATCCTCTACCAGGTAACGCATTTCCTTATCGTACTTGATAGTTGACTGATTCAAATCATCGGGAAGGTCATCGAGGCTACAGCCAAATATCAGTAATGGGCTGAGAGCTGCTAAGAGTATTCGGCGCAAAATACATCTCCATTGCTACGAGTTAGAGTTTGTTCTGGTTTTGGGGCGTCGCTGCGGGCCAAAATAAATCAGACTATCTCTATTGGCGCGAGTTCCTATCCCTTGCGGCAGCTTATGCTATCCGGTTGTTGCTGAATGTTAACTTAACCGCCGCCCAGAAAGTAATTTTGCTGCCTCAGGGGCAGTGAATCTAAAAAAAGAACTACCGTCCCATGTCCATTCTCTTCTTCGTTTTAGTAGTAGCCTCAGCCGTCAGGGGATCATCGGGCCAGTAGTGCTTCTGGTATTTGATACGCAACTCCTTCTTTACCTCTTGGTAAGTATTGGCCCAGAAATTCACCAGGTCACGGGTAATTTGAACGGGGCGCCGTGCCGGAGAGAGCAAATGAATCATCAATGGATAGCGGTTTTTTAGAATTGTTGGAGTTTGTGCTAATCCAAATAGCTCCTGCAGGCGCACAGCCAAAACAGGTGGAGTTTCTCCGTAGTCGATTCTTATCCGGGAGCCACTGGGAACCAGGTAGTGACTGGGGGCCAAGTCATCGAGTTTTTGTTGCAAGTCCCACTCAAGCTGTCCGCGCAAGATGCTTTGCAAGTCAAGCTGCCCTAGCTGCTCAAGTTTGCTGAACCCCTGCAAATGAGGCAGCAGCCAATCCTCCATGGTCTCCAATAGAGCCTCATCACTCCAGTTTGGTACTCGAATGTCGCCGAGCAAATCCCCGCACTCTTCATTTTGGCGTAAAAATTCCACTCGAAAACGTAACTGGTTAGCTTCTGTGTTCCAGGGGAGGGAGGAGAGGCCTTTCTTTCGTACGGCTTCTAATAATGCGTGACTGAGGGTCTCCGGTGGAATATCTGCTGCAGGCCGCTGGTGTAAAACCAGCGCCCCCAATTGCGTTTGCTGTAGGGCGACAGCGCGGCCGGTAGTCTCGTCCCAGCGAACTGAAATCTCTTCTTTGATCTGGGCGGCGAAATGCGACTTCAAAGCGGGCAGGGAAATCTCTGCTGCCAGCTGGATACTTGCATCTCGGCCCTGGCCATCCAGTTCGGCAATGACCAAGTATTCGCTTAAAGCTAGGGCGTCATCATGGGAGAAATGTGCGCCTCGGCCACTGGAGAGTAGAAACCGGCGGCCGGTATCACTGCGCGATTTCGCAATACGGTCTGGGTAGGCGAGTCCAAGCAGGGCACCAGTTTCATCGGAGTGATCGATAGTCTGTGGTGCAGGACTTGAACTTGACTCAAATTTCTTTAATTGAGAGAGCCAGGTTTTAGACTGCTGGCGTATTCTGTGAGCAGTACCGCGATCTACCCGCCGATCGTTGCCTTGGGACTGCAGAGCCTGGATCCGTTTGCTAATGTCCCGATCCCATCGTGCTTCGCCACGGAAAATATCCCGTTCAGATAGTAGCGCTGCCAGCAGGCAGGCCTGTTCCTGCAATCCCCAGCCGACACTGGCAACTAACATATGTGCGAGGCGAGGGTGGGCGCCAAAGGCGAGCATGGTATTCCCGTGAGGGGTAATACGCAGTTTGTCATCCAGTGCCCCCAGTTGCTGCAAGAGCTGCTGGGCCTGGGCCATAGGTCCTGGGGGTGGTGTGTCGAGCCAGTTGAGTTCGCTGACATCGGTAACCCCCCATTTGGCTAATTCAAGTGCCAGGGGAGCCAGGTCACTGCGGGTGATTTCCGCTGTATTTTTGGCGCTCAATGACCGCTGCCGGCCCTCACTCCAGAGTCGCAGACAGTAGCCGGCGCTGAGACGCCCGGCGCGCCCTGTGCGCTGAGTAGCTGAGGCCTGGGAAATTGCGCTTGTCACCAAACGATTCATGCCACAGTTGGGATTAAAGCGCGATTCACGCATTAATCCTGAGTCGATAACTATTCGGGTGCCTTCAATCGTCAGGCTGGTCTCGGCCACATTTGTAGCCAGTACGATTTTTCTCGTGCCTGGTGCCGTTGGTGCTATCGCCTGATCCTGCTGCTCACGGCTCAGATCCCCAAAAAGCGGTGCAATAATAATGCGGCCCTTTTCGGTTTCCTCAGATAGTCGCTCCTCCAATAAGCTCTCAACCTGTTTGATTTCGGCGACACCAGGAAGGAAGGCGAGAACACTACCTTCTTGTTTACCTAAGGATGCGACAACTTTACTTGCCATCAAAGCCGGGATTTGTCGTTTGTCCTCGGGCTCTTCTCGTTGGTTCAAGTATTCAATATCGACGGGATAGCTGCGTCCTTCACTGGATATGATGGGTGCGTTATTTAGTAGTGAGGAGATGCCGCTGGTATCCAGGGTGGCAGACATCACCAGAATCTTGAGATCCTCGCGAAGATACTCCTGGGATTGGAGACATAAGGCGAGGGAGAGGTCGGCTTGCAGACTGCGCTCATGAAATTCATCGAATATGACCAGAGCGCTGGATGCCAATTCAGGGTCAGCCTGTAAGAGGCGCGTGAGAATTCCCTCGGTTACAACCAGGATGCGAGTCTTCTTGCTTGACTTCCGCTCGCCCCGGACCTGAAATCCAACGGTATCACCAACTTTCTCACCCAGCTGGTTAGCCATGCGCGCCGCTGCCGTTCTAGCGGCCAAACGTCGCGGCTCCAGCATAATAATATTCTTTCCGCTCAACCAAGGCTCATCTATTAATGCCAGTGGTACGGCGGTCGTTTTACCCGCTCCGGGGGGCGCCTGGAGCACGACATTACTATGCCCTCTCAAGGCCTGGAGCAGTTCGGGGAGGATACTTTGAATAGGTAACTCAGACATGGGCGCGATTATAGTTATTTCGCAACATCGGTGATACCAGCACTGTCCGGTAAGCTGGCTAGCTGCTGGCTGAACTATATTCTCCCGTAACTAGATGGTTGCTGCCCAAGAGAGAGGAGAGTGCGATGAGTGTGAATGTCCGGCGAGTTGTTACAGGGCACGACCCAGAGGGAAAGCCAGTAGTGCTCATAGATGATCAGGGTTTGCATACCAGTAGTTGGCGGCCTCATATGGTTCAGCAGCAGTTATGGACTACCCAGGACTTGCCCGTAGAGCTTTGTGAAGATGGTAGAGACAACGGCGGGAGAAAATTTGATGGAACTACGATTCCGGGAGGCTCGGTTTTTAAGGTCGTAGAATTTGGGCCGGGAGTTACGCCACGATCTCACCAAACTGACAGCATTGATTATGCGGTGGTGATGTCTGGGAATATCGAGATGGAAATGGGAGATGAGGTTGTTGTGAAACTGTCCGCAGGAGATGCACTTGTCCAGCGGGGGACAGTTCATAATTGGGTCAACCGAGGTGAAGAACCTTGCGTGATAGCTTTTGTGCTAATTAGCTCTACGGGCAATACGGCATTTGGTTAGTTGTCTTTATTAATGGTTACTTGCAAGTACTTTCGACTTCAACCCTATCCAAAACTCAGGACTAATGAAGGTTATTAACTTCTTTTTTACGTTCACTTTTCCGGGTAGGGGCTGGGGGGCGTTAAAGTGAAAATCAGTTGCGTAGCTAATATTCCAGTCCGGCATTCGATAGATTATGTAGTGGCAGCGGAGCATGATTGATGCGTATCGGTATAGTCTACGACCTTCGTGATGATTATCTCGGGATGGGGTTTAGTGAAGAGGACGTCGCTGAACTTGATTACCTGGAGACGATAGATGCGATTCACGATGCGCTTACCTGCGCAGGCCACCATATCGAACGGGTCGGCAATATTTACAGGTTGGCGCAGCAACTGGTTGAAGGTAACACCTGGGATCTAGTGTTCAATGTTGCTGAGGGGATGTACGGAACTGGGCGTGAAGCACAGGTTCCCGCTTTGTTGGATGCCTGGAAGATACCGTACACATTTTCTGATCCATTTGCTAACACAGTGACTCTTAATAAGGAGATGACCAAACGCATATTGAGGGATATGGGTATACCAACGGCAGAGTTTGCAGTTGTTCGAAGCGTTACAGATGTCAATCGAATAGAGCTTGAATATCCCTTGATGACAAAGCCGCTCAGGGAGGGAACTAGTAAGGGGGTATCGCCTGAGTCCAAAGTTATCGACAAGGCAGCTTTGAAAAACCGCTGTGAATACCTTTTGAATCGGTTTAATCAGCCAGTACTGGTTGAAACATTCCTACCTGGCCGAGAGTTTACTGTAGGCTTTTTAGGAACGGGTGCAACTGCCGAGTGCATTGGCGTTATGGAAAAGTTATTGGGCGATGAACTTGTGTATTACAAGTATGATGGAGCTTTCCCCGGCCGGCTGGTTGACGATGGTCAGGCGCTTAAGGTTCGAGCAATTGCGCAGAAGACTTGGGAAGTTCTTGAGTGTCGTGATGGTGGTCGAGTTGATATTCGCTATGATGCACGGGGCGCCCCCATGGTTATGGAGGTCAATGTCTTACCGGGTTTGCGGCCTGAAGTTTCTGAACTGCCCGTGATGTGTGAATTGGCGGGTATTCAGTATGGGGCCATGATCAACCGCATTGTGGAATCAGCTATAAGCAGTCATTTATAGTTATCCTGGATCCTGCAAAACTCTACGATATATTGCGGTGCATACTATCGTTGCCAAACACTTGGTGTTTTGGGTATCTCAGGAACATCCAAAAAGGCATCAGCGCAATAAATTTGTGACTTATGATTACCTTCTCTGGTAGTTAGCACTTTGTTACTCCAGATATATACCCGTTTGTCCTCTGAAATTTCGAATGTGCCATTCGCCTTCGATATCGCCTTGTTTTACATATTCGTAGGGCATGACCGGGTTTTTGCCCAGCTCGGTAGTAAGTACATATTGAGGAACCGCAAAACCCGTGATGTGCCCCTGCAATGACTCATAAATCGCCTGCCCTTCCTTCAGGCTTGTCATAAAGTGAGAGACACCGACCACATTATCGCAGTGATAGAGGTAATAGGGCCTGACTCGTATTTTTACCAGAGCGAGCATCAATTGGCGCATAACATCCGGTGAATTGTTCACGCCTTTTAAAAGTACTGTTTGATTTCCTAGCGGAATGCCTGCCCTCAGCAAGCGGCCGCATGCAGCGGCGGCTTCTTCTGTGACTTCTTTGGGGTGATTGAAGTGTGTGTTCAGCCACACCGGATGAAATGATGCGAGCATTTCGCACAATTCGTCGGTGATACGTTGGGGGGCCAGTACTGGGAAGCGTGATCCAATTCGAATAATTTCCACATGATTTATTGCCCTCAGCTTCTCCAATAGTCTGGCTAAGCGGTCGTTGGAGTACATCAGTGGGTCGCCGCCAGTGAGTAATACATCGCGAATCTGTGGATGTGATTCTATGTAAGCAATATCCTCCTCCCAGCTGGTTGCTTCGCCTTGTTCAAAATAACTTTCCGGGCCCACCGTTGTGGTGTGAAATTTCCTTGTGCAATGACGGCAATAAACAGGGCAAACAGACGTTACCAGAAAGATGACGCGATCCGGGTACTTATGTACGACACGGTTGGTTTTACGAAAGTACTGATCACCTACAGGGTCAACGTCTGCACTGTCGGGTACGATGGTTTCCTCTAGTGAGGGAACTGCCTGCAATCTAATTGGACAATTAGGGTCGTCAGGGTCCATTAAAGAGGCGTAGTAGGGTGTAATACTCCACCGATAGATTCCTTTGAGCTTTTGGATAGCGTCAGATTCAGAAGTAGAAACATTGATCCATCGCTTCAGGCCATCCAATGTGCTGATGCGATTGCGCATCTGCCAGCGCCAATCAGACCAGGCCTCGTCAGAGTTTCCTGTTACGGAACGGACTATAATGTTGCGCATAAGTATCGCCGCTCTGTTGTGCATTCATTTGTTGCTGATGGTCTGCCTCGATATCCGAGATTGCCTGTAAGGGGCTTGAACATGGATTGCCTGTGAAGTAATCATTATGTGTAATGAAATCTGTGGAAGGATTTGATGTTCGTAATGCCTCAAATCTCTGTAGGGCTTTCTGCGATATTTTGAGCAGCCAACTTCTGAGCAACCAATTCCAGTGTATTTTGAGACCATACTACTTAGTTTCTTCAATACCCTTGGGAAGTAGGGGGGCTGTATTTTATCTACCGCCTTTCTAATAAAAGTAGAAGATGCGATTTTCAGCTGGTAGGTACTAAGAATACTGCTTTTTCGATAGCTTGGGAGATAAGTGTTTTGCGCTCTAAACGCTAAATCGAGAAAGTTGTAATCATCGTGATTGTATGCCTGTAGTAACACAGATCTAAAAAGGGGTGCGTCATTGGCGATAAAGGGTGTAACCACACAAATTATACCAAGTATCGGTTTCACGATATTTCAATCCTATATCCCAAATATCATTTAGTTGTTGCTCTATGCAACTTGCCTGCTACGTGAGGTAGATGTTATATGGTCCGCACTCCTCTGTTTAATAAATATTTGCACACATTGAGTATTTTTCAACAAGTCAGTAATCGCTGGTATGGGGCCAATATGAGTGTAAAATTAGTCACGATTGTTTCTGGAGGAGTATAAAAAACAGCTGTAATACTACAATTAGATCTATTGGTATCGATAGGCTAGGTAGTTGTCGGGGCTGAAATCTAGCTCTTCTTTTATTGCTGATTTGTCAATGGGAAGACATGAGTTATCTTGGGTAGCCAGAGGGCTGACTGCTGACTGCTGACTGCTGACTGTAAAGTCCAGCATTGTATTTCGTACAGCCGCATAGTAAATAGCAGAATCCCCGCTATTTTCCAATAGCGCTATTCGTCATAAATTTGATAGTATCTAGCTGATCAAGTGATTTGACTACAATAAATTCTAATGGAGTAGAACTTGACCTATTTGTTTTTATTTTTTGCAATCATTACCGAAGTTACAGCTACCCTACTACTTAAGGCTTCCAACGGTTGGGAAAAGTGGTGGCTGGGAATGGCCTCTATCTTTTTTTATTCTCTGGCGAGTCTATTTCTTGCGTTTGTACTAAAAAATATGAATGTGGGAATGACTTATGCCATCTGGTCAGGCGTCGGTATTGCTCTTGTTTGTGCAGCTTCTGTGGTTATTTGGCAGCAAAAGTTTGACGTATACGCTGTGAGTGGAGTTGCTTTGATATTTATGGGTACGGCTCTAATTACTATAAAATCCACTGTATTTGAGCAGTAGCTTTTTCCTAAAGCTTTTATAGGGCGGCTTTACTCAGAGAAAGGCCGGTGAGATTGGATTTACGGTGTAAATGCATCAATGAATTGCTGGCCTCCTCCGAAGAATAGGTTTGTGGCATTCTTTGAAGTGCCTCTTTTGTCATTTAGGTAAACCTGGTTTACTGCAATAATATATATGGTGTTGCGAATTAGGCAATTTTTGCGGTTCAACGGGGTGGGCTTGGCCTATTATTATAGATGACTGTAAACCCTTTTATGATATCTCTTAAAAGGGAATGTATGGCTGTGGTTGAGTTGTGTGTTAAGGAAGTGTTATATGAAGCAGAGCACGCACGAAAGCTATGAGACTGCAGCTGATTTACAGTTGGCCTTGATTCGAATTTATATCGGGCTCAATTTTACCCATCATTTTGCTGAGAAGTTTGGTCTGCTGGGCGCAGACGCTTACAATTTTGTTGTTCATTATTTTGAGGGGATTGGATACTCATCCTCTATGGTGATTATCTCTGGTATTTGTGCGTTCTCTGCATTTGTTGGATTTACTTTCGGTTTGTTTACGCGGTTTGCCGCTGTTGGGACTGCTCTTTATTTGATGATTGCATTATTTGAAGGGCGGCATTATCTTGCAGGTTTTTCATGGGCAAGTCATGTCAGTGGTATAGATATTAGTGGAAATATACAAACCGTTTATGGGGGGTGGGAATACCCTCTTTTTTGGGCTTTTATTTGCTTATCTTTTGTGTTAACTGGTGGCAGAAAGTGGTCTGTAGATCAATATTTGAGGAAGACAAATTCTTCGGTGTTACAGTTTCTAAGTCGGTGATCTGGATTGTCTGAAACTAGGGGTAACCTATGGATAATTAGTGATTTATCGATGAGGCAATTTTTAGATTTTGCTGATGAGGTGAGATACTCGTAGTGCAAGAAGAAATCGTTCGCCAAGATTTTTATCATCTTTGGTATGATAAAAGAGGAAGGTCAAGAACCACTGTAGGACATTTTTCAGATTTTGAATTGATTCAATACTCCAATCCTGTGCCCGAATATCACTATCGTGATTTGCCTAAAGTTATTCGAAGTGAGTTTGCAATTTTGCCTCCTGGGTGGAAAAGCGATTTTCACTCTACTCCGAACCCTCAATGGGTTATTACATTATCTGGCTGTTGGCGTACGACAACTCGGGACGGTGTTGAGGTGATATATAGGCCTGGAGATGTTCATTTTGGGGGAGACACGCCTGTTAATGGTATAGCTATTGACCAGCAGGGGCATTGTACGATTAATCCCTCCAAAACAGATCCCGCGAAATTACTTATATTAACTGTCGACTCTTTGCTTCCTGCTCCTGAAGAGTGAGTATCTAATAGTTTGCCTGATAGACTCCGGATCATATTTCCTGTAGCTATTGAAAGCTATTTTTGATTAAAAAATCGCATATTTTAAACATTTACTTTGGCTGTTGGGTGGAATACGATTTTTCTCGAGATAATTCTATTTGTTAACTTAGGCTTTGAAAGCTGGGGAGGGTTTATGCCTGCAAAGGAGTTTTTCAGTAATGTCAAAAGTGCTTTAAAGGATTATTTTGGTAACAAGGCAACAGCGCTTTGGCATACCTTTGATGATTCTGAAGTGGCGGTGGCAGGGAACTATCAGTGTATAGATCTTGATGGTCGTGCTTGGTTGTGGACTCCTCGTGGAATGACAACAAACCGGTTAATTGTAACTGCTCACGGGTATCGCAGAACCATATCCAGTTTCAAAATAGAGCACAATGTTAACCTGCATTTTTACTCGCGTGATAAATTCAGTGTGAATGACCCTGGACTTGGGAGGTTTTATGATCGGGGGGCCAATTCTGTTGAAGATTTAGGTTTAAATGATACTTGTTTTAACTACATCCTGACAAAGTATACCAGTAGCGCTACTAATAGACACAATACTAACAATGAAACTTATACTTCGATTAATGCGATTATGTCTCACAATGATAGCGATAGTCGAAGACGCAGAATTCAGAATGCTAATAATATCGGAATGGTTGCCAAGGCAAATAGCATTCAGTCCTTTCAGCCGCCCAGTATTCTGACCATAAGAAATAGACAGTTTATGGCAGCTGTAAACCTGAAGTGGGTTTTGGATACCTTGGCGAAAAAGGGGCATCACTTTAATGACATTGATTGTCTCTTCTGTAGAAATACTCTTTGGACTGGCACAGTAGCTGTGATGTCGGGTCTATCCGGAGGAGATAAATATAGTGATGATGTTGCTATAAATTAGTAGTACCAGAAGGGGTTGTTTTATAGTGTTAATATGGCCTTTTTTTATTCGGTAAGAGCATTTATTGATCTGCTTGGTGCTTTGAATTATCTCGTTGATATTTCCTTCTTTGTATGTTGATTGCATTGAAATTACTAGTAGGAAAAATATGACCTTACTAAACTGTTCAATTTGATTAGATTTGTAAGTGAGAAGGGATCGGATCGTCAGTGTCCCGCGGGTTAGCTAGTGCGGCTTCAATGGCGGCCTGTATCCCAAGGGCGGCAGTTTCTTTTGACATGCTGGGATTGCCGATATTTTCGGGTAGTGCGGCAATCTGGGGTAGCTGAGGAAGGTGTATCCAGCCGGCGGGGATATTCAGCTGATTAGTCGCGATATAGTGAAGCGCGCCATACATCATATGGTTGCAACAAAAAGTACCCGCAGTATCAGAAATATCGGCAGGAACACCAATATCGCGCATTGCCATAACCATTGCGCGGATAGGGAGTGTGCTGTGATAAGCGACAGGACCATTTTGTACAGTCGGCTCACCCTGCATTTCAACTCCCCGGTTATCTTTCAGGTTATATCTGGTGGAATCATTATAATTTTGTGCAATTCTCTCAGCCGTAATGATTGCACGGCCACTGTATTCTCCTAACATCACCACTAATTGCGGTTCTATTTTTTCAATAGCATCCGCGACAACTTCAACACTTTCAAAGAAGTTGTTGGGTACTAAAAGACCATGAATATCACCATTGGCTATTCGTGTTCCGTCCAGCATACGCATAACTGATTCCGCTGGATTTATCGGTGTGTTACCAAAGGGCTCAAAGCCAGTCAATAAAACTTTTGCCATAGAGATATTATCGTAAATAGATACAGAAAGATTGATATATGGTTAGTTGTCAAAGGTAGCGTTGTGTAGGCTACCTTTGACTGGTTCGTGGTCGGCTATTCAACTAAACCTAATTGCTCCAGGAAAGTGTATTTATCCCAGTCCACCCAGCTTTCCACCATTTTTCCATCTTTATATCTATCGGTATGTACGCCAGTCCAACTGCTGGTTTTTCCTGTTGCGTCATACTGTAGGAATTTACCCGTATGGGTGGCGGTAATCCTCCAGCGGGTGCAGACATAATCACCCTCGGCAACTTGTACCAGAATTTCTAATTTTGTGTTGGAGAATCCCTGGTGAAATTCAGCGACTAGATCCAGGCAGTCTTTTATCGATAAAACCGACGTGGAACCGCCAGCATAGGGCATTTGGTGATTTTTATAATCCGGTGATAAATAATCTGTCGCTTTGTCGGGGAAGTTGTCCCCCCACAATTCCAGTATCGCTTTTGATGTCTCTTTGTGATTGTTCGCCATTTTTGTCCCACTGTCAGTTAGGTCGGAATTTGGTAGCCCAAGCATAGTTCAGTGAATTTAAGGGGGAGCGAATCGAAGTGGGATTAGATTCAATATTGATAGTCGATTGATATGAGTTGGCGCAGATTACAAGGTAAATATATTGAGTAACTACTTTAAGCTTTACAGGGTGTTGTGCGTTCTGCGAACTTTAATAGAGTATTCAACTGCTGGGTTTTAGTGGCACCAGGCTTTTTAAGGTCTGGTTCGGCCAGTTCTTTATGGGTAAAACTATGACAAGTAGCGCAATCAAAGCCTTACTAAAGCGTCGTCGAATGCTACCCGTTTTGATACTTGGTGGAATTTTAATGGCTATGTCGCTGGTGGCCAGTCGACAGAAACCACAAAGATACGAAGGGCAAGTTCCGGAACTGCTGGTGGAAGCCATCGAAGTGAAGCGAATGCCTATTCGAGCTGAAACTGTTGCTTTTGGAGAGGTGATGCCGAGCCTTATCCTTGAGGCAAACTCTGAAGTTGGTGGTCGTGTGGTTTCAGTGTCGGCTGATTTGGAACCTGGCGCAATAATATCTGCCGGGGCACCAATCCTAAATATTGACGAAACCAGCTATCAATTGGCCGTTGCTCAAGCGGAGAGTGACCTGGCTGTTTATCGCGCAAAATTACAAGAACTGGAGGTTGAAAAGGCTAATAGCCAGCGTTCGTTGGAAATAGCTCAGAGGACACTGGAATTAGGGGAACAGGAATTACAGCGAAAAGAGCAGTTGGCGGTTAAGGGGATTGTTTCTCGCTCAGCGGCTGATGCGGAGGAGCAACGGGTATTGAAGTTGCGACAAGAAGTTGAACTTCAAAAGGGTAATCTCTCCCTCTTTCCCACTCGTAGGCAGGTGATAAAGGCCCAGATAAGTCGTGCTGAAGCGCTGCTTGGTGAAAGTCGCTACCAGTTATCGCGAACCCGGATAAGCCTGCCCTATAACGTGCGGATCGGTGATGTCTATGTGGAGGCTGGCCAGTCTGTTGCCCATGGGACTCCGCTTTTTGTCGCTTATGGTATGGATCAGGTGGAGGTTTCAGCCGAACTGACGATGGCTCAAATAGTGCCTCTTT